>JBKHEN010000149.1:0-5902 GCA_046540795.1 Spirochaetaceae bacterium
ACGTCGCCGGTGGCCGCCCCGGTGTACGGTTGCGACGATTCTGCTATATTTATGCGCGTCTGGAAGGAGGTAGTGATGAAGCACGCATTCCCTGGTATCGCGCTCGTTGCGGCGGTCGGCCTCGTACTTGCCGGATGCGGCGGTGGAGAAGAGGTGTCGCAAGAGGACGCCGAGCGCGTCCGCGAGGAGAGCCGAAGCGCCATCCTCGATAAGACGGTCGAGAAGCACGGTGGTCAGGGCTACGCTCCCGGAGTCGTCGGAGGACGATGGGTGAGCTCGATCAACAACGATCCGAAATCTTTCAACACCCTGAATGCTCGAGACGCCGATACCGGAACGATTGCCGGAGTTCTCTATGATTATCTGGCCGATTACGACCCCCATGAGCGCGAATGGAAGCCTAACATCGCATCCTGGGAGATCGAAGCCGACGAGGAGACCGACTCCATGCGGGTCGTCTTCACGCTGCGCGACGACCTGTACTGGACGACGCCCGGACAGAGTCAGGAGGAGGGCGTTCCGGTCACCTCGGACGATGTGGTCTACTGGTACCGGGAGATCGTGGGAGACCCGGACCTCCAGCAACCCGGCTATTCCCAACAGTTCGTCACCCTTCCCGACGGCTCACAGGAACGTATCCACATCGAGAAGATCGACGACCGGCGTTTTGCTTTCGTCTACCCCCGCATCGTAGCCAACCCGGTACTGTCTTCGAACATGTTCTTCGGTCCGCGCCATGTCTTCGAGCCGGCAAAGGAGGAAGACAGCGTGGAAGACGTGCTCAACCTCTACAGTGTCGACGCCGATGTCACAACTATCCCCTCCATGGGAGAATACCACATCACCGAATACTCTCCCGGCGTGCGCGTCGTCCTCGAACGCAATCCGCACTACTGGAAAACCGATGAGGAGGGCACGAGCTACCCCTATATGGAAGAGCTGGTGTACCGTATCGTCCCCGACCGAAACACGGAGTTCCTCCTCTTCCAGGACGGAACTAAAGACGCCTACAGCGCGCGTCCGGAGGACTTGGAGGAGCTCGTCGACCCCGAAGACCCCGATTACACCGTTTACAACGGCGGGGAAGAGCTCGGAGCCGGCTTTTTCACCATGAATCAGAACCCCGAGAACATGGACCCCGTGGTTCAGAGCTGGTTCGCCCAAACCGAGTTCCGGCAGGCCATGAGCTCGCTTCTGAACCGAGAGCGAATCGCCCGGCAGATCTACCGCGGTTTAGCGGAGCCGGCGCATCACTTCTTCGCCAAGGCAAACCCTTTCTATGACGAGGACATTCGCCTCGAGTATACCTACGATCCCGAGCGAGCACTGGAGCTCCTGGAAAGCATCGGGATTACTCGGGATGACGAGGGTGTCATGCGGGACGCCGACGGCAATGCCGTCGAGTTCGACATCAACATGGGAGCGGAGAACAACGTGGGCATCGACACCGCCAACATCTTTGCCGACGAGCTCGACCGCGTGGGTATTAACGCACGGGTTCGCCCCATCGATTTTCAACAGCTGGTGGAGAAGCTTCGCAGCACCTACGAATGGGAAATGGCCCTTCTCGGGGCGTGGACCTGGTATTGGCCGTCACAGGGATCGAACGTATGGCCCTCCCGCGGTGACTTCCATCTGTGGCATCCCCTACAGAACGAGCCGGCCACGGAGTGGGAGGCGCGCATCGATGAGCTGTACAACGAAGGTCGCTTCACCATCGACGAGGAGGAGCGCAAAGAGATCTACGACGAGTACCAGCGCCTCGTGCTCGAGCAGGTGCCCATGCTCTGGACCGTGCACCCGCTGTCCTTCACGGCGGTTCGAGACAAGTGGGACAACGTGTACTACGATACCCTGAACGGTCTCGAGACGACCTACGTATTCCTCAAGGACGACTACAGGTAGCCCGTGCGTGTGATCGAGCCAGTCATAACGGTGCTGCGCCGGGCCGGTGGCCCGGCATACCGGTTCAAAGCCGCCCATCCGCTTGCCGCATTCATCGTGGTACGTGGAGTTTCGATGGTGGCAATCCTCTTCGTACTCGGGTTTGCCGTATTCGGGCTCATGTCTCTGACCCCCGGAGACATCGTGGACAACTACGTCCGCAGCCAGATGCTTACGCAGAGCGAGTTTCGTCAGGCCGACAACGTCTACTCCGAGGAGGCCATTCAGGCCGTAAAGGAACGGCTCGGACTCGACCGGCCGTTCTACGAGCAGTACTTCCAGTGGCTGCATCAGGTTTTCGTGGAGCGTGACCTCGGACGCAGTCTCATATCCCGGGCTCCCATTCTGTTTCTGATTCGCAACAGAATGGTAAATTCGCTCATTTTGAACCTGATATCGCTGTTCTTCCTGACGATCATTTCCTTCGGCCTGGGGATCTACTTCTCCTCCAAGGTAGGCACGAAAGTCGATCTGGCGGCAACGTTTACCGCCCTCTTTCTGCATGCGTTCCCCGGGATCCTGCTGCTTATCCTGCTGCAACTCTTCGCGGCGGTCACCGGCCTGTTCCCCATTACCGCCTACCCGGATTTTCCCTTCCGTGAGGAGCCGACCCGGTTCGTGTTCAACTACGTGCACCACATCATACTACCCCTGATCGGGGCCTTTCTCTCCGGCATCGGCGGGACCATGCGAATGATCAGAGCCACGATGCTCGATCAGCTCGGGAAGCCCTACGTTACCTCGCTTCGCAGCCGCGGCGTTCCCGAGAGGCGCGTGTATCTGGCACACGCGTTTCGCAACACCTTGAATCCCTTCATCACCTCCAGCGCGAACCTCTTTGCAAGCCTGTTCTCCGGTTCGCTGATCCTGGAGATCATCTTCTCTTATCCGGGAATCGGCCGGTTGATGTTCGAGGCGGTCCGGCAGGAAGACATCAACCTGGTTCTTACAAATATCATGTTCATCAGCTTCCTGATCCTCGTGGGAATGGTCGTGGCCGACATTCTCCTGGCGGTGGTCGATCCGAGAATCAGATACGGACGGCAGTAGGGACATGCGACGGTTTCTCTACAGGCTCTACAGACGGAAAGTGGCGCTCGCATCGGTGATCGTCCTGGTCACGCTCTACGGCGGTATGTTCTTCGCCGAGTTTCTCTCGCCCTATCGCCATACGACGGTGTTCCAGGAGCACGCCTACCATCCGCCCAACTTCCGCATGTACTCCGACACTCTGGGGTTCCGTCCGCAAGTGCAGAAGACCTTTCTCGTGGACGAGATCAACTACCGCTACCTGCGGGTGGCCGAGGCGTATGAGCCGGTGCGCTTGTTCGTGAAGGGACCGGAATACAAGCTCTGGGGGCTGATCCCCACGGATATCCATCTCTTCGGGACGACGGGTCCATACGGAAACGAACCCGGTTGGGAAGACGGGGGACGGACCCATCCGGTGTTTCTCTTCGGCGCCGACAACCTCGGCCGCGACATGTTTTCTCGAATTCTCTACGGTTCGCGGATTTCACTCACCATCGGCTTCATCGGAATCGCCATATCCCTCACCCTGGCCATCATATTCGGCGGGCTGGCCGGGTACTACGGCGGGGTCACCGATTGGATCATCATGCGCGTGGCGGAGTTCTTCATCCTGGTGCCCGGGTTGTATATGATACTCTTTCTCAGATCCATACTGTCTCGGGACCTGGACTCCGGACAGGCGTTCATCATCATTACGGCGATCCTGTCCCTGGTCGGATGGCCGGGAAGCGCGCGATTGATCCGCGGCCTCGTGCACAGCATCAAACGGGAGGACTTCATCACCGCCGCACAGCTTCAGGGAATACCGCCGCTCGTCATCATTTTCAAACAGATCATTCCGCAGATGTCGTCGATCCTTATCGTAAGCGTAACCCTCGGCATACCGGGATTTATTCTCGGGGAGACGGTTCTCTCCTATCTCGGTCTCGGTATCGTCGACCCGGCGGTAAGCTGGGGATCGCTGCTCAACCGCGAGGTCACCTCCCTCAGTAATCTCCTAAAGTTCCCCTGGTTTCTCTATCCGGGGCTCTTTCTGCTCCTGACCACGCTGGCGTTCAACTTTCTCGGTGACCTCCTGCGTGACGTCCTCGATCCCTATTACCGGGAGAAGTCCGGCTGATGAGTCTTCTCGAAGTAAGCGACCTGCACATCGACTTTGCCACGGAGACCGGCATGCTGCACGCGGTACGCGGCGTGGACTTCAGCCTCCGGGAAGGCGAGGTGCTCGGCATCGTCGGCGAGAGTGGTTCCGGAAAGAGCGTTACCGCCCACTCGACGTTGCGGCTTCTCCCCGCCAACGCTCATTATGCGGGTGGGGACGTGCGGTACGCGGGGCACTCGGTCTTTGCCATGGACAACGAGTCCCTCCGTCGCCTGCGAGGACCGGAAATCGGGATCATCTTCCAGGAGCCGGGGCAATCGTTCGACCCGATCTACTCCATCGGTAAGGCAATGACCGAGACCATCCGGGCTCACCGCCCGGGACTGAGCGATGCCGAGGTCAACGAGAAAGCGATCCGGTTGCTCACCGAGACGAACGTGCCGTACCCGGAGGACCGGCTCGGCAACTATCCTCACCAGTTCTCCGGGGGTCTGTTGCAGCGGATCATGATCGCCCTCGCCCTCGCCTCGGATCCCTCGGTGCTCATAGCCGATGAGCCGACGACCTCACTCGACGTCACCATTCAGGCCGGCATCATAGACCTGCTCATCCGCCTCAAGGAGGAGCGAAACCTCTCGATTCTCTTCATCACCCATAACCTTGCGCTCATCTCCGGGATCGCCGACCGGATCGTGGTGATGTACGGCGGACTGGTCATGGAAGAAGGGCCTACCGCGGAGGTGCTCACCGCCCCGCGCCATCCCTATACCCGCGCGCTTCTCGATTCCATACTCACCCTCGGCCACCACTACAGGGAGACTCCCATCGCCCCGGTATCGGGAACGGTGCCGGACCCCTATCGCCCGGAGCCCGGATGCCCCTTCGCGCCGCGCTGTCCCCTTGCCGTGCCCGACTGCTCGAGCGCCGTACCACCGTTTCAGCACGACGGGCATCCGCACCGCTGCAGGTTCGCGGGGGTCAAGGAGTAAGCATGCTCGAGCTCTACAACGTGCACAAACGGTTCGACTTACAGGCCGGCTTCTTCGCTCCGGTGGGCCGCTACGTCTACGCCGTGAACGGGATGAGCCTCAGCATCTCGGAAAACGAGGTCTACGGGCTGGTCGGCGAATCCGGATGCGGCAAGACCACCACCGCGCGGCTGGCCGTACGTATGCACGAGCCGGATACCGGCGTGCTCCGTTTTACCGACCGAGAGGGACGTCGTTTCGACGTCCCCGATCTGAGCAAGAAGGAGCTCCGGGTACTCAGGAACCGGGTGAAGTACATCTTCCAGGACCCTGCCAAGTCACTGAATCCCCGGATGACCGTGGAGCAGATTCTCCTTTCCGGATACCGGTATTCACCGGCGTGGCCCGGTAAGGTCGGGGCCCGGGAGGAGGCCCGGGACATCCTGGAGGAAGTCGGATTGAAGCCGGACGACCTCCACCGCCGCCCCGCCGACTTCTCCGGTGGACAGCGACAACGCATCGCCATCGCCCGAGCGCTCATGGCGCGGCCGCAGCTTCTCATCTGCGACGAGGTGGTGTCGGCGCTGGACGTCTCGATTCAGGGGCAGATCCTCAACCTGCTACTGCGGCTGAAGGAAGAGCATCGGCTTTCGATGCTGTTCATCGCCCACGATCTTGCGGTAGTCTCCTACATAGCCGACCGTATCGGCGTCATGTATCGCGGCCTTCTCATGGAGGAGGCGCCGGCGCGGCAACTCGTGGCCGACCCTCGGCATCCCTACACGCGTCATCTCTATTCGGCGGTGCCCCGGCTCGACCCGCGACACCGGATTTCTCGAAGCCCCTTCACGCAGTT
>JBKHEN010000150.1:0-5863 GCA_046540795.1 Spirochaetaceae bacterium
GCAGGCGGGCAGGAAGGCTACGGGTTGGCCATCGTGACCGCCCTCGCCCATCAACACGGGGGATCCGCCTCGTTCTACAACGACAACGGCGCGGTGGCTTCGGTGGCCCTCTCCACCGAGTAACGACCGTCGACGGCCTACCGGGTAATCGTCGGCCACGCCGTGCCGTTCTCCGGTCGGCCGCTCTCCGGTCGGTCACGGACCGCGCCGTCGGCACTAGACTCGCGTCCGAGGATGGACCAGACGCCTCAGGCGATGAATCTCGTGCCCTTCGAAACGTTCACCGACACGAAAGTACGGCTCGAGAGCCGTCGGTAGAAACCGCAATGCTTCCTCGGTGAGCACGATATCTCCGGCTTCGAGATATCGCTGCCCCAGATGAAAGACGAAGTTGACCGTCTCCGAGACGATACTCCCGGTCCGCCCCTCGCTTTCGAAGACCGTGTTGCCCAGATGAAGTGCCAGGCGGAATGACAGGCTCGACTTCAGCGGATATCGTTCCACTGCGGCGATGGCACGATTGAGCGTCAACCGCATGACGGGGACGATCGGGGTACAACGTTCCCCGTCGAAGGGAAACAACAGAATCCCGCCGGCCTTCTTCCATATCCAGATCCGCCCGCCGTAGCTCGAAGAGGTCGCCACGAGATGTTTTCTGAACGCGACGATCAGCTCTTCTGTATGAGACGCGCTGGCGTTGCGGGCCACGGCGCCGAGATTGTCGAGCTCGGCAAACAAAAGCCAGAAGGTATATTCCTTCGACGCCTCGATGCCGTCCCAGCCCCCGCGTGAGATGATGTGGCGCTCGTCCCGGCGCTCGGTCCCCGGCAAGCTCGAGGACTCCTCCGCGGCCTCGTCGAGCACCAGGCGCTCGGCGGCAGCTTCACCGGTATCGTTGCGCGTAAACCGCAGGAGCTCATCAAGACGCTTTGCCGTAATGCCCTGCTCGAGTACCTCAGGCCCCACCACGTCGGCCGCGCCGGCAAACATTACCCGCGAGGGATCGCCGAGTCTTTCTTCCGTATGAATGAAGCCGAAGGGACATCGAGCTCGCTTGGACAGCCGGCGCGCCAAGCGCGGAAGCTCATGCTCTTCGAGGTGCGAAACGTCGAAATACACGACCGCATCACGCTCGCACGCCTCGATCGCCGCAAGGGGATCCTCCGGCGTTTCGACGGTCAGATCGTAGCGACGGCTGCGCTTCAGAGTTCGAAACGCCTTTTCGGTATCGGAACCGTTGGAGAACAGCCGTACTTTCATCTAATCTTCGAACTCCAGCGCATAGTGATAGTAGCTCTCCTCCTCCTGCACCTCTTCGCGGAACCATCCCGCGACCAGGGGATCAATGGCGTCGTAGGCCATTCGACTGATGGTCAGGCTGTCGGGAGCGGTAAGGCCTGACTCCATGCGTTGCACTTTGGCAAGGACCGGCCCTTCCACGGTCTCCCGCCGCTCGCGGTACTCCACCTGCCCGCTGTGTACCGCCACTCGAACCGCCACCAGATCATCCAGTGAGCTGCGCAGATGGTTGTAGAGAAACAGCTCGTGCAGTATCTCCATGCCGCTGTGTACCGCCGCCGCGTTGATGTCGTTCATATAGAACGCGGCGAGCCCGCCGTCACCCTCCCAGAGCCACAACCGACCATCCCGTTTCTCCACGACCCGTTGCATGATGCCGCGAATATCACCGTAGAGCTCCGACATCGTGGCCGCATCGTGGACGCGGACGAGCTCGGAGTTCTCCACGATATCGAGCATGAGGAACGCCAGAAGATACAAATTGCCGTCGACCAGCACGCCCCAATTAGGCGTACGCCGCTGCACCGCGTTCTCCACGAACACGCCGGCGTCGGCGTCGTAGCTATAGCCGGTGTCGGCCACCTCGTAGAGAATTTCGTTCATGCCCGAAATTCGATAGCGCCGTCCCACGAAACCGGAGCGATCGACCTCGAGGAGGAGGGCAATGAAGGGCATAAACTGCTCGCGCGCGATCATGTCCTCCACGATCTGTCGCGCCGCTTCGCGGTTCGGGATAGGAACACTTGCCGGGTAACCGGAGCGCTCATGGACATCATAGTTAGGGATGAGACGACGGGCCACGTGGCTCATGGTCTTCACGTCCATCGACTGCGCAAGACCGCGGATGACCAGGTTTTTCAGTCGTGTCTTGACCCGCACCAAGTTGATCATAGCACCGTGCAACCCCAGCGGCAAGCGGTAGCGGCGCCGCCTCCGAGGTCCATAAGATCCGGAGCCTCAACCCCGAGACCATTACCAATATGGTATCGTACTCCGACTTCGTGAACCGCATGGTCCTCGGCCTCGGCGTAGAGCTGGAACAGGACCCCGGCGGATATGAGTACGAGTAATGCCTCGTTGACGACGCGCCGGATGTGAAGCTACCCTTCCGCCATGGCCGCAGAGCATCTTGCATTGTATGAACGGCCCGTCGCCTCCGCCGAGATCTCGCGGATCTCCCGGTTGCTCCGCGGCCGCCGGGTGACCGTGCTCACCGGCGCCGGGGTCAGCACCGAGTCAGGTATTCCCGACTATCGCGGTCCCATGGGCTCGCTTCGCACCCGCAGACCGATCCAGTATCGGGAGTTCATCACAAGCGCCGCGGCCAGGCGCCGCTATTGGGCACGCAGTACGATCGGCTGGCCCCGCATGAAAGAGGTTGATCCCAATCCCGCTCACAGGGCCCTTGCCCGACTGCAGCAGTCGGGAGCGATCGGGACTATCATCACCCAGAACGTGGACGGCCTGCATCAGGCCGCCGGAGCGGAGGAGGTGATCGAGCTGCACGGTTCTCTTGCCGAGGTCATCTGTCTCGACTGCGGCCGACTGAAGCCGCGGGACGATCTTCAGACACGGCTCCTCGAGGCCAATCCCGGGTGGCTTTCCCTCACCGCGGAGATTGCCCCCGACGGGGACGCAGAACTCCCCCGCGATCTCACCGAGTCCTTCCGTGTTCCCGCCTGCCGGCACTGCGGCGGCGTTTTCAAGCCGCATCTGGTGTTCTTCGGCGAGAACGTTCCCAAAGCGCGCGTCGAGGCGGCGCGGGCGGCCGTTGACGCCGCTGAGGTGCTCTGGGTGGTGGGTTCCTCTCTTACCGTGTGGTCGGGCTTTCGCTTCGCCAAACAGGCCGCCGAGGCCGGCCGGCTTATCGCCATCACCAACATGGGACAGACGCGGGCCGACGCGCTGGCCACCCTGCGCACGGACGGCCCCCTCGGCCGGATCCTGCCGCAGGTGGCCCGGGAGCTCACGGACGAGCCTGCCTAATCCGTGTCGAGGCCGCGAGAGGCCTCAGCGCAGATTGCTCTCCATGTAGAGGTTGAGCTCCACCATTCGCTCGAGAAGCTGCTCCCGGGATGCGCCGGGGAAATTCGCCAAGACGATCTCCTTGGCGAAAAGATTGGCCACATAGCGCAGCTTGGAGGCGTTCTGCCGCCCGGCGTAGACGAAGTCCGGATGGCCGCTGTTCACCGTGATGATTCCCGCCTCCGCATCATAGCGGGAGCGCCACAACTCCCCCGGCTGATAACGGTAGGTATACCCGGGTAGCCCTCTGCGTCCACGCCCGCCGGCGCCCGCGCCGCCGGGAAGAAGCTCCGCCGTGACGGTGAGGGTCGCCTCCGCGCTGCACTCGGTCTCCCCGCTCCGGGCGATTGCCTGCACGCGGGCCAGCTCGGGCTCGGTCGGCGCGCGGTACTCGCAAAACTCTCCGGTCGACGCACTCAAGGAGCCTGCTCCCTGGGTGATCTCCCAGGCAATCTCAACGCCCTCGTCTATCACCCGACGGCTCTTGTCCCGGGGGATCGCCCGGAGGGTACGCGACTCGCCGACATGCACCCGGGCGGACACCGGCCGCACCTCGACGCGGTAGAGCGGCCCCGGGAACTCGTAGAACGGCGGCTGCTCCTCCTCGCTCTCTGCGGCCTCACGGGGCTCTCCGACCGCCACGCCGGGCGCCTCCGCCTCGGTGCCGCCTGTCGCCGTGCCGTCAGGGGTGCCGCCGTCCGTGCCGTCGGCGGTGCCCGCCCCGTGGTCCTCGGCATCGCCCGTCGAGGCGCCTGCGGCACCCTCCCCGGCTCCTTTCGTGGACTTCTCCGAGCGGGTCTTGGCGCTCAGCCATCCGTAATCCTCGCTCGGCAGCATCGACATGGCCCGCGTAAGGGCCTTGGTGATGCGCTTGAGCATGGACCGGCTCGCCGCCTCTTCCTCCGCCCGCCGCTGCTCCTCGATGCGCTCGGTGAGCGCGTTCTCGAGCGGCGCGAGGGCGTGGACCAGGGATTCGAAGGCTTCGTCATGAATCACGCCGCTTCGGGTGCCCGGGGTGAGCTGCAGAAACGGCACGTCGATGATGCCCTCGAGGTAACCTGAGGTCCACGGATGCCGGCGAAAGGCATCGAGCTCGGCGATATTCGCGATGACCCGGGTCCCGCTTCGATGAAGCCCGACCCCGGCGGTCAGCGAGGGGTCGCAGAGATACAGCTCCGTGTAGATTTCTCCGTGCGGGCTGCGCGGGGGTGGCAGCTCGTGGAGCAGCGTCCCGGTGAACCGCCGCGGCTCCACCGTCAGCTCTTTGCGCGCGCTGCGGTCGATCACCTTGATCTTCACGCCGCTTCGGCTGATACGGTCGCGAAGCTCGCTTGCCAGGTAGGCCTGTATCTTATCGCCTGCAAGCATCTTGATCCCCGGCAGAAGCGGGGCCACCTTCACCGTCGTCCCGCGCCGCTCGAAAAGCTCCCGGGATTCCTCGATCTTGTACGAGGGGCTATCCTTCACCATGCGAAGGCGTTTCGGCCCACCGTTTTCTCCGGCGGAGGTAAGGGTCAGCTCCTCGCCCACGCTCCAAAAGCTCAGAAGGCCGATGCCGAACTCCCCCTGCAGGCCGCTCTCGCCCTGTTCTTTCAGCTTTCGTTTGATCGAATCGCCGATGTGGGTGGCCACATAGCCGAGATCATCTATGCCCCGGCCGTCGTCTGAGACTTTCAGATACTGCCGGCCGCGCTCCTTGCCCCGCACGATGGTGATGTTCTCGGCGCGCGCATCGATGGAGTTCTCGACAAACTCCGCAATGGCTTTCAACGGGTTACTCTGCGAGAGGGCGATGATGCGGATGGCGTTCCACTGATTACCGATGCGAAGCTTGCCTTCGTTGCGGTTTCGTTGTTGCCGCACCGAACCGGACCGACCGGCGCCCGAGCGTCCGGTCTTCGACGTTCCCGCGCCGGATTTCCCGCTGTTCCGGCCCGACCTTCCGGCGCCTGATTCACCACTCCCACGAGCCGACTCTGCCATGAGGCGATACTACGACATCGGAGGCAGCTGCGGGAAGCCGGGGTGCGGCATACGGGATCCAGGGTGCGGGGTGCGCCGAACGAAGGACGGGTGGCGGGGTGCGGGCGCAAACTGCGGACTCCCGCGCACGGCGCCCCCGGTCGGGTGGCGGGGTGAGTTTCACGTTTTTTCGACCGTCATTTTGAAGCAGCAGGTTCAAAAAGCGCGTAGTAGGTGGTAGATTACCGCTGCAGGAGGTTGTTCGTGTCGCTTTCGCGCGAAGATCTGGAACAAGTCGGTGTCTACGTCAGATCCCACCTCAACGAGTGGCTCCCCCGCGAAGTGTTTGATCTCCAGGAGCGCATTATCCGCGTCGAAGACGAGCTCAGGGCCCAACGGGAGGTCATGATCGCCCGCTTCGACGCCAACGACAAACGCTTCGATGAACAGCTGGCTCACATGAACGAGCGGTTCAAAGAGCAGCAGGCACAGATGGACGCCCGCTTCGAGGACGTGCGAGCCCAGATGGACGCCCGGTTCGAAGACGTAAACCAACGGTTCGAGGACATGAACCGGC
>JBKHEN010000151.1:0-5856 GCA_046540795.1 Spirochaetaceae bacterium
ATTGGGCCCAGTAGGACTTGAACCTACGACCCACGGATTATGAGTCCGCTGCTCTAACCAACTGAGCTATGGGCCCTTGAGAGTGCTTGGCGTGTTATGCCACGTCCCCGCAGGCGTGTCAACCGAACATACTGAAGCCGCCCGATACACCAAAAAAGGTTACGCCCCACAGCCCACCGGGTCAAGCGCCCCCGTTGCTTCACACCTGCTTGCCACGGCCCGCGCGAAGGCCGTAGACTTGCATCCGGCCATGGCGCAGACATCCGCACAATCGGGGCTGCTCAACTGCGGATTGCCGTATGCTCGTATCGGTGCGGGCGGGCAAGCCCTGGTAGTCCTCGACGGGTTTCGAGTCGAGCATCGTCCGGCCGAGGGCCTGGTTCTGCAGGGCATGGCGGCGGCGTATGAGCGCTATGTCGAGGCGGGCTATACGGTCTATATCCTCGAACGTCGCGCGGGCATGCCCATTGACTACCGCTTTGACGACATCGTCTCGGATTACCGTGATGGGGTAGCGGAGCTTGCTACGGCTCCTCCCGCCGATGAAACCGGCGTCTTCGGCAGTGACACCACCACGAGCACCACCACTTCCTCCTCCTTCCTTCCGCGGGGACCGGCGCGGGCGGACCGTGTTGCCGGAACGGACTGCGCTGCCGGCGCGGACCGTGTTGCCGAGGATGAACCTCGGGCTGTCGACCTCATGGGAATCGGTGCCGGCGGGATGCTCGCTCTTGCCCTGGCGGCGGAGCGACTCGGGGAGGCATCCGGTGCTCCCGTCTTCCGTCGTCTGGTCCTGACCGCCGCGGCCGCGCGATTGAGCGAGAAGGGGAGGAGCGCTGCGCGACGATGGCTCTCCGCGGCGGAACAGCTGCGCTGGCGGACCCTTCACCGGGAGATGGCACAGCTGAGTCACCCCGGGGTTGCCTCTCTATTCTACGGGGCGGTGGCCTGGTTGGCGCCGTCGCTCTTCGGGACCACCGACTACCCGTGGGACTTCTACATCACGCTCCGTGAGGTGTCGGAGGCGGATCTCCGCCCCCGACTCTCCGCCGTTGCGGTGCCCGCCCTGCTCATCGGCGGGGCGCAGGACGAGCTGTATACGGCCCGGGAAATGCAGGAGACCGCCGCCGGAATGCCGGAGGCAGAGGCCCGCGTTATTCCCGGAGCCGGTCACGTCGTCGGGCGAACCCGCCGCCGAGCAGTGGACGAGGCGATCCTGAGCTTCCTGTCCCGCTGAGCTGCGAGGCTACTTCGAGTGATCCGAATCGTCCCGGTCGTGGCGGGATGCGTCTCCGTTGTTTGTGCTCCGCGGGGCGGCGGGGCCCGCCGCCGGAGACGAACCGGGTTCGGTTTCCCGATCCGGGCAGAAACCGCCGATCGAGTCCTCCCACCGGAACTTCACCTCCGCGCAGCTCTGGTAGTAGTCGATGAAGCCGATGAGACGTTCATAGAGGGTTTCTGAGAGGTGGTGCTCGAGGCTACAGGCGTCGGTATCCGCCGTGTCCGGGTCGATGCCGAGAACCCCGACGAGGAAATCGTGGAGCACGGAATACCGCCTGTCCAGCTGCTCCGCAATGGAGGCCCCCGCATCGGTAAGGGTCACCACGTCATAGGGCGTGTAGTTTACCAATCCCCGGGAGGAGAGATTACGCAGTGCCGAGGTCACCGACGCCTTTCGCACCCCGAGCGTGTCCGCGATGTCCGTAACACGGGCGGCGCCTTTGCGGGCCTGAATGTCGTGGACCGTCTTGAGGTACATCTGCATAGTTTCCGACAATCCCGCCAGCTGGTCCACCGCTGCCATGCTTTTAATGATAACCGCTCTGAACAATGGTGTCAAACGCAGGCGACTTTAGAAGCCTCGCTTGACAGTGTACGCCCGCACGGCTATAGTTAAGATAATCTAACACTGCCACTATGTCGGTTCGCGGGCCGTCCCGGCCAAGCGACCGAGGAGGCCATAATGCAAGAGGTCCGATTGCGAGACGTCCCGGTAGGCGGGCGTGCCCGTGTTGCCGGTTTTAGAGATACAGACCGATCATATCGCGCCCGGCTCCTCTCGATGGGGCTCACGCGCGGTACCCCACTGAGGGTACGGGGCGTGGCACCGTTTGGAGACCCGGTGCATATACTCCTGCGGGGCTACGAGCTCACGCTTCGCCGTGAGGAGGCGGACGCCCTTGTCCTCGAGCTCGCAGGCGACGGGGTCACCCGACCCGGCCACGGACCCGGCCACGGCGCCGCGGACGCCGCCGAAAGCGGCACCGGCGCGATCGGCGCCATGCGCCGGATCGGAAGGGGACTTTGTGCGAGACGCCGTCGCTCAGGCCGTGGACGGCGGAAAGGCGGGCGCTGTCGATGAGCACGGCGAGCGCGATAGACACCCGAACGGTTGCCATAGTGGGTAACCCCAACAGCGGAAAGACCACCGTCTTTAACGGGCTCACCGGTGGACGCCAGCGTATCGGGAACTGGCCCGGGGTGACGGTGGAGCGAAAGGAAGGCACATTCGTTCCAAGCGGCTACGAGAAGCTGCTCGTCGCGCCGTTTTCCACCGGCGCGAGCCACACCGAGGGCGGCGTGTCGGAGGCGAGGGTGAAGGAACGGCCCTCCATTCGGGTAGTCGATCTTCCGGGAATCTACTCGCTTTCCGCCTCCTCGGAGGACGAGGCGATAGCCCGGGACTATCTCTTGTCCGGCGAGCCGGATCTGGTGGTCGATGTCGTAGATGCCTCGAACATTCAACGCAACCTCTTTCTCACTCTGCAGCTCATCGAGATGGGCGTGCCGGTAGTGGTCGTGCTCAACATGATGGATGTGGCCGAGGAGAACGGGATACGCATTGACGTAGAGGATCTCGCCGAGCACCTGCAATGCGCGGTCATTCCCGCGGTGGGTACTCGCCCACGGGACATCGAACGGATCAGGAGCACCCTCGCCGAGATAGCGGGTACGGTTCGACCGTCCGAGGTACGCGTGGAATACCCGGACGCCGTCGAGAAGGCGGTGTCCGAGTTGGCTCCGCGGGCTGAAGCCCTTTCCCGTCGGCTCGGGGCCGATCCTCGGTGGACGGCGCTGGCAGTTCTCGACGGAGACCCCTGGGTTCGGCGGCGGTTCTCCGATACCACGGGGAGGAGCGAGGAAGAGCTTGCGGCGTTCAGCGCGGAGGTGGAGGCGCACCTCGGTGACGACATCGACGTGGCCCTGGCCGACGCGAAGTACGGCTTCATCCACGGCCTCTCCCGACACGTGACCAAAGAGCAGCTCACCCGTGAGAGCTTCACCGAGCGGGTCGACCGGCTGGTACTGAACCGCGTGCTCGCGTTGCCGATTTTCCTCGGTGTAATGTACGCGGTGTTCTGGTTCACGATGTACGTCGGCGGCGGGTTCATCGACTTCTTCGATATCCTCTTCGGGACGCTCCTCGTGGATGGGCTTGGAAGCGGGCTCTCCGCCCTCGGTGCCCCGGGGTGGCTGATTGCGCTGGTGGCCAACGGTATCGGAACCGGTATACAGACGGTGGCTACCTTCATTCCGATCCTCTTTGCCATGTTCACCGCCTTAGCGATTCTCGAGGATTCCGGCTACATGGCGCGGGCGGCCTACGTGATGGACCGCTTCATGCGCAGCATAGGGCTTCCCGGGAAATCGTTCGTGCCGATGATGGTGGGATTCGGCTGTACGGTTCCCGCGATCATGGCAACCCGGACCCTCGAGACCCGGCGGGACCGTTTTATGACCGCGTTCATGGCACCGTTCATGTCTTGCGGGGCTCGGTTGCCGGTCTATGCCTTGTTTGCGGCGGCCTTTTTCGCGCAGACCGCGGGGCTCGTAGTGTTCTCTCTGTACGTCACGGGAATTCTCGTTGCCGTCGGGACGGGATTCCTCTTGAAGCACACGCTGTTTCGGGGCCAGGTTTCACATTTCGTAATGGAGCTGCCGCCCTATCACGCGCCGCGGGTGCGGTTCGTGCTCTCCCAGGCCTGGCATCGACTGCGGGAGTTCATCAAACGCGCGGGAGTGACGATCACCATCATCGTGACGGTGCTCGCGCTCATGAACAGCCTTGGGGTCGACGGATCATTCGGGGATGAGGATCAGGAAGATTCCATCCTGGCCTCGGTCGGCCGAACGATAACCCCGGTATTCACCCCCATGGGTATAGAATCGGACAACTGGGCCGGAACCGTCGGGCTGTTCTCGGGGATCTTTGCCAAGGAGGCGGTGGTCGGAACGCTGAACTCGCTTTACGGACAGACCGACGCTGCGGCCGGTGCCGACGGATTCGACCCGGCCGGTGGGGTGCGCGAGGCGGTTGCGAGCATACCGGAGGCGTTTTCCGGCGCTGTGGAGGGGCTGACCGACCCCCTTGCCACGGGGCTCGCGGCGGAGGAGCCGGATGAGGTAGGCCGGGAGCTCGGCGCCGACCAGACCGTTTTCGGCCGCCTGCGCTCGGCATTCACCCCGCACGGGGCCTATGCGTATTTGCTGTTCGTGTTGTTGTACTTTCCCTGCGTTGCGGCGCTCTCTGCGGCCATCAGGGAGATGGGAGCCGGCCTGGGCTGGCTGCTTGCCGGCTACACTACCGCCGTTGCGTGGTCGGTGGCGACGCTGTACTATCAGCTCGCGACCGGCCCGTCCCCGGGCGCACTGTGGGCGGTAGCGGCGGTGCTTGCCGCGGTGGTCGCCACTCTATGGGTGCTCGGGCGCACCGTGTATCGACCGAGTGTGTTGGAGAATCGATCATGATCCTGCGCGATGTTCGTCGGACGCTCAAGTCCCTCGAGGTCGCAACGACGGGACAACTGGCCGCCGAGCTTTCCGCAAAGCGCTCGGAGGTGGAGTCGGCGCTTCAGTTCTGGATACGGCGCGGCGACGTAACGCTGTGCGCCGAGGAAGCGGGGCCGGTGTGTGGCAGCACATGCAGGCGCTGCCCCCTCGGCAACGCACGGGGCGGCGCGAACCTCGGAGTTGTTCGCAGTACCGGGCGGCAGACCGTCTACGAGTGGGTCGGTACGTAGCTCTCGGAGTCGGGTGTCGTGCGGGCTCGTCGCGCGCTCGGTCGGGAACCTGGCCGGGCCCGGCCGGGCCGCCGCCGGTTGTTATCGCTGCCGGACGAGCACGTGAGAGTAGCCGAGCCGGCTGAGGCGCCGCCGGTACTCTTCCACCTTGTCTTCCGGTACCTCTTCGAGGGTGACGCGATAAACACCGCCGTCACCCTCTTCGATCGCGGGCTCGAAGCCTTCATCACTCAGGCGATCGACAATGGCCTCGGCGTTGTCCTCCATCGAGAACGAGCCGATCTGGATCACTCGCGTGCCGGGATCGGACCTGCCTGTGTGGAGAATCTCCAGCCTGACCCGCGCCACACCCGCGCCCGTCATCCCGATGCGCTCGGCGGCACCGCGGGAGAGATCGATGATCCGGTCGTCCACGAAGGGTCCGCGATCGTTTATACGTACCGTCACCGACTCGCCGTTGCCGAGATTCGTTACCTTGACAACGGTGCCGAAGGGGAGCGTCCGGTGGGCGGCGGTCAACCTGTCCGCGTCGTAGCGCTCGCCGTTGGCGGTCAGTCGACCATGGAACTTGCCACCATACCACGAGGCAAGACCCTCACGCTCGAAATCCTCGGCCGAAACGGGCAAGGCCGCGAGCAGGGAGAGGGCCAGTATAGTGAGCAGCGGAGCACCCCATGGGGAAATCCGGCGTAGGAAAAGCCGTCGCATCATATCACCTCTATCGGCTCGAAGTGTAGCACGGCTTGATCTTCGAGGTGGACGTGACACGTGATAGGGACCGCGCGTGATGCGTGATGTTGAAACCGGGTTGGGTGGCCGCTATAATCGGGCTCTC
>JBKHEN010000152.1:0-5854 GCA_046540795.1 Spirochaetaceae bacterium
GTGAGGGGGTGACAACGTGCGACGGCAAGGCGGAGTCGCAGGGGTGGTGCGCGCGGGGGCAACGGCTATTACACTGATCGGGACCCTCGTGGCCATCGCGTCCTGCCGAACGGTACCACTTGAGGAGCGCATCACCTTCAACGATCGCTATATCACAGACGGTACCCGTATGTTCACCGAGCGCACGGAGGTGTCCACCCGGGGCCGGAACAACGAGCACATGGTAGGCGTGAGGGCGGTGTCCGAGTCGACAGGATACCTGTACTACGCTTCCCGACAGCAGATCGAGCGCGAGCGCGCACGGGTTCGTGAGTTCGGCGAGATCTACCGTGTAGATCTCGACACGCTGGAGATCGTCCTCGTCACCGACCCTGCCGAGCGGGACGCGGCGATCGAGGAGTATTCCTCGTACCACGACTTTCGATATCACGAGCCGCGGAACAGCGGCATTCTCGGGGATTGGGTGCCGGCGGCTCGACTGACACGGGAACGCCGCTACAGCCTCCGGGTCCGCGACGACCTCGAGAGCGGGTCGCTGCCGGTGGCCGTGCAATGGGTTTATGACCGCGAGCCGAGACGCCTGTTGCTCCGCTTCGGCGAGGGCGATCGGGCGGTAAACGTGAGGTTCCCGCCGGACCTCTTCGATCTCTCCAACGTCGGCCACCCGGCGTACTGGCGCACCCTCTCGGCCATGCGGTATCGGGCCGAAACCGGACACGTGACGTTCCACGACTCGGTGATCGACCTGCACGACGGACGCCGTGCCCAACTCATCGGAAACGGCCCGTCACGCTATGTGGAGGCAATGGCCATGACGCCCTCCTGGGAGCGCGCCCTGGTCCTCTATTGGAAATACCGGGAAACGAAATACCTCGCCGTGATCGACGTCGAACCGCCTCGATAGAGGCTCCTCCACGGAGTTTGTAAGGCACGGCGCCGTGGCACGGCGCCGTGGCCGGGCGCGGGACGGGGCAGTGTCACACGGCCGGGGACGAGAAGCGGGACGCGGGATTTCCACGGGGTCCGCCGTGGACGACCATTGCAATATAGCTTACTAATCTGGTAATATACGCTCTCGTTGGGTACGTTCCAAGGAATATAGTGGGGAGGACTTTGAAATGCGCATGATCGAACTGAACAAGGCCGCGGTACTGGCTTCGGCCCTCGTGCTTCTGTCAGCCGTGGGCGGCTTTGCCCAGGAAGGAGACACCGAGGCTGAAGAAGACGCGGGGAATGCCATGGAGGCGGGCGACATCGACATAGGCGTGTCCGGCGGACTCGGCGGGTTCCTGTATCCGTATCTCGCGCCGCAGATCGACGTAGGTGTGTTGCCGGTCGACGCGGTGACCATCAGTGCGGGCGCCCGAGCAAATGCCGGGTATTGCCTTTTGTGCGGGATCTTCAGCGCTCTGGATGACGACTGGACGGTACGCTCGTTCTATGTGAGCGTTCTGGGAAGGGCCTTGGTCCACTTTAACGATCTCGCCGACGGGATAGATACATCGAACCCGCTCGATGCCTATGCCGGCCTGATGGCGGGCCCCGGGTTCTATCGATTCGGAGTGGAATACGATCCTACGGGCGACTCGGCAGACACAACCTTAACCACCGTGATCTTCGGCCCCAGTGGCGGGGCGAAACTCTTTTTCGATGAGCGGCAGCGGGGCTTCGCGTTTCTCGAGCTCGCCTATCTCTTCGAAGTGGGCTTCGAAAGTACCGAAATCGAGCTTGCCGGTGAAACCTACACCATCGATCGAGCCAACTACGCGAGCTCGGGGCTCGATTTTTCCATCGGCCTCGGCATGCGGCTGTAAACGGTTCGCGTGATAGACACGGAGGGCCCGGTGGAGTTACGCTCGTGACATAAAGAATTTCGTCTTCGAAGATCGTCGGCCGTGTGTGCTCGCCTCGCGCGGCTGCCGGTCTCGAGGAAAGGAATCGTCACCTATGCCGCAGAGCTTCTATATTGCCCGAACGCCGGAGCTCTACTTCGGCGCGGGCGGGATTGCGCGCCTGCCGGAGCTGCTTCGAGCCGCCGGTTGGAATCGGGTCTTCGTCGTAACCGGGGGCGGCTCGGTACGAAAGCTCCCCCAATGGGAGCGTCTGGTCGGGGCGCTGGAGGAGAACCGGGCCTTTGCCGGAGACGCGCGGGTATCCGGGGAGCCGTCTCCGGAGCTGGTCGATGAAATCGCCGCCACCTGCCGGATGCGGGTGGCCGAGGCTATCATCGGGATCGGCGGCGGCAGCGCGCTCGACACGGCCAAGGCCACCGCGTTCGCTGTTCTTCACGAAGGGTCGGTCGCCGACTACCTCGAAGGTGTTGGGACGAAGTCCGCCACGGGACGCCGGCTTCCGTTCGTCGCCTGCCCGACAACCGCGGGCACGGGGACGGAGGCAACGTGGAACGCCGTTCTCCGGCGCGTCGGTCCGGGGGGCTTCAAGAAGTCGCTGCGCCACCACGCGTTCGTACCGGACCTTGCTCTTATAGACCCTGAGCTTGCACTCGCCGTCCCCCGGCATGTGACTGCCGCTAGTGGGCTCGACGCCGTCACGCAGAATCTCGAAGCCTATGTGTCCACCGGCGCCACGCCGTATACCGACGCGCTTGCACTGAACGGGTTGGAGGCCGCAGGCCGTAGTTTTCTCCGTGTCCTCGAGAACGGGAACGACCTCGAGGCCCGTGGGGAGATGGCGTGGTGTGCCCATACCTCGGGCATCGCGTTGGCTAATGCCGGTCTCGGGCTCGTCCACGGTGCCGCGGGACCTGCGGGAGCTACGCACGACATACCCCACGGCACAGCCTGTGGCCTGCTGCTGCCGGCGGTCACTTCGGCCACTATCGCAAGACTCCGTGAAACGGCACAGACTCAAAGAGATGAGGATGACGCCGACAGGCGTCGGCAACCGGCGCCGGGAGATGCGTTGGCGCGGTACGCCCGCGCAGGGGTGGCCCTTACGGGGGCAGATCACGGGTCGATAGAGAAGAACTGCGACGTCCTAATTGCCACCCTCGAGCGCTTCCTCGAGAGGGCGGAGCTACCCTCCTTCGGGGCCTACGGCTTCACCCGGGACGATATCCGGGCTCTCTCCGAGAAGGCAGGGCACAAGAAACACCCGGTTTCGTTCGGGCCCCGGGAGATCGAGAAGATTCTCGCAACGGCGCTCTAACAGGCTGTTTCCGGAGGACCTTGGGATGGACCGAAGCTGTTTCCGGCGGGTCTTCCTCCGGACGGGCCTGTTCCGCCGGGCATTCTCGGGCAAGCCTTTTGCGGTCGGCGGTACACACCTATCTCAACCCATGTTCTCTATGATGGCGCTTGCGAACTCGCTCGTCTTCAATTTCGTCGCGCCCTCCATGAGCCGGTGAAAATCGTAGGTGACCCGCTTCTCGGCAATGGTGCGATCCATTGCGTGGAGGATGTGATCCGCGGCCTCATCCCAGCCGAGATGCCTGAGCATCATCTCCCCCGAGAGAATGAGAGAAGAGGGGTTTACTTTGTCCTGCCCGGCGTACTTCGGCGCGGTACCATGGGTAGCTTCGAAGACCGCGTGGCCACTGCGGTAGTTGATGTTCGCCCCCGGGGCAATACCGATGCCGCCGACCTGGGCCGCGAGAGCATCGGAGATGTAGTCTCCGTTCAAATTTAGTGTGGCAATGACACTGTATTCGGACGCTCGCGTGAGGATTTGCTGCAACATGGCATCGGCAATCACGTCCTTGATGACAATTTGTCTGCCGGTGTTGGGATTCCGGAAGGTGAGCCAGGGGCCGCCGTCGAGCTCGGTGGCACCGTAATCCCGCTTCGCCGTCTCGTAACCCCACGCACGAAACGACCCTTCGGTGTACTTCATGATATTGCCCTTGTGCACCAGGGTCACGCTCGGCAGATCCCGGTCTATCGCGTAATCGATTGCCGCCTGAACCAGACGCTCCGTCCCTTCCCGGGACACCGGCTTGATGCCCAGCCCCGAGGAACCGGGAAAGCGGATCCGCTCGTATGCGTCGGGAAACTGCGCGCGAAGCACGTCAAGCAGACGCTTCGCCTGCTCGGTCTCCGCCTCGTACTCGATCCCGGCGTAGATGTCCTCGGTGTTTTCCCGGAACACCACCATGCTCACGTCCTCCGGCTTTTTGACCGGAGAGGGAACACCGGTGAAATACCTCACCGGACGAACACAGGCGTAGAGGTCGAGCCGCCGGCGAATGGCCACATTTATCGAACGAATCCCGCCGCCCACCGGGGTCGTTAGTGGTCCCTTTATCCCAACGAGGTATTCCCGCAGTGCCTCCTGGGTCTCCTGCGGCAACCACAGCTCCTCTCCGTACACGCGATTCGCCTTCTCGCCGGCGAACACTTCCATCCAGGATATGCGCCGTTTGCCGCCAAACGCCTTCTCCACGGCGGCGTCGAAAACCCGCTGTGCCGCAGCCCAGATGTCGGGTCCTGTGCCGTCTCCTTCGATGAAGGCAATAATCGGGTTGTCGGGCACGTGCAAACTGCCGTTCACGCGGTTGATTTTCTGACCGTTCTCCGGTACCTGAACCTTTTGGTAATTCATAGTTGACTCCGAGAATAGCAACTTGCCCGCCGATGGACAAGTCGACGGGGGTTCTCGTCGGTCGTCCTCGGTCGTGGGTAGATTAGACTGATGCGGTTGTTTCTATGCGGGGATCTCATGCTCGCCCGTGGGATAGACCAGATCCTCCCCTATCCTACGGATCCTACTCTCCACGAACCCTACGTTCGTGACGCCAGACGCTACGTCGAGCTGGCCGAAGAGGTCAATGGTCCGATACCTCGGAGCACCGACTACGCCTACATCTGGGGTGACATGCTCCCCGTGTTGTCGGAGACTGAGCCGGATTTCGTCATAGGCAACTTGGAAACCGCCGTTACCGACGCCGGAGACTTCGCTCCCGCGAAAAGCATTCATTATCGTATGTCCCCACGGAATCTAGCGGTTCTCCACACGGCGGGATTTGACTGTGTGAGTCTTGCAAACAACCATATTCTCGACTTCGGCACAGCCGGGTTGGCCGAAACACTTCACCATTTGGACGAGGAGGATCTCGGCTACTGCGGATCCGGCCACGACAAGCCGGAGGCCACGTCTCCGTGGACGGCCCGGAGCTCTGCAGGGACCGACCTGCGGGTCTTCGGCCTGGGACACCGCTCGAGCGGCATACCGAAAAGCTGGGCCGCGGGGCCACACGCTCCCGGTGTGTGGACCGGCGCGGGAATAGCGGACATCATCGCCACTGTTTCGGCCCCGACGGGGCAAACACCTTCGAGGAGGACAGAAGAGACCATGGACAGGCGCCGGCCCTTCGGGCCGGAGACCCTGAAGCCTTCGATGCAGCGGCAGCCGGCCCCAGGTGTTCACGTTCTGTCGGTACACTGGGGCGAGAACTGGGGATACCATATCCCTCCTCGCCGGCGCGAAGCTGCCCGTGCCTTTATCGACAATGCCGGCGTCACGATCGTCCACGGCCATTCGTCTCACCATCCGCAGGGGATAGAGCTCCACGGTGGGGCCCTGATTCTCTACGGATGCGGAGATCTCTTGAACGATTATGAGGGTATCGGCGACCACGAGCAGTATCGACCGGACCTCACCGCAGCCTACGTGGTCGACGTCGACGATGCAACTCTCCGGGTAACCTCCGTGACGGCAATCCCGTTTCGGATCCGCCGCTTCCGCCTCGAGCGCGCTCACCCCGGTGACGCTGTCTGGCTCGCACGAACTCTCGAGCGCTCCAGCCCGAGCCGCACAGTTCGCACAGGTGTCACCAATCACGATACGATAGAAGTCCGCCCGTCCTGAGGGTCCGAGGCACCCGGCGCGGTGGGCG
>JBKHEN010000153.1:0-5784 GCA_046540795.1 Spirochaetaceae bacterium
ACGAAGAAAAGCGCAGGGCCCCCGCCGATCCCACGATTTCCGTAACGTCACGGCCGGGTTTTGCCGGCGGCCGCCACAGCTGCGTCGAGACGGTGCGCACCGTACCGATACGGCCTTGATCGAGGATGCTCTTCACCGCGAGAAACCGCGGGAGCGCTCGTCGGTAGTAGGCCACAAAGAGCGGCACTCCCGCAGTCCGGCAGGCCTGTACCATGCGGTGGGTTTCGTCGCCATTGAGGGCGGGTGGCTTCTCGACGTACACGGGCTTTCCCGCTTCAGCCGCTCGGACGGCGTACTCGAGGTGCGACGCCGGTGGGGTGGCCACGTAAACCGCATCGACCTCGGGATCGGCAATGAGTGCGTCCGCGTCGTCATACCATTTGGGAACGCCGTGGCGCCGGGCGTAGCCACGGGCCGCAGCACCGTCCCTGCGCATTACCGCTTGCAGCGATGAGCCTTCGACCTTTTGGAAGCCGGGACCGCTCTTTGTCTCAGTAACCGCCCCACAGCCGATGATACCCCACCGAACGACTGATTGGTTTCGGTCCTTCGTGTCGCGACCTACGCCTATCATTGCCTCTCAAAAACCTCGGGGTTCACCACGTGCGGCGGTCGGCCACCTTTAACGAACTCGGCCACCGCCTGCGCGGTCGCCACCTGCATGTTTGCCTTGCCGGAGTCGGTATCAGACCCCACGTGCGGGCTCACCGCGATGTTGAGCCCATCGAGATCGAGCTCAGGATGCGTCCATATTTCGTCGAGGCCGTAGCCCCACAGCTCACCGTCCAGTACGGCCTGGTAGGCCGCCTGCTCGTCGACCAACCGGCCCCGGGCGCAGTTGACGAGAACCGTAGTCGGACTCATTAGATCTAATTCCTTGGGCCCGATAAGCTGTTCTTTGGTGGCGGCATGCAGGGTAATGAACTGAGCCCGGGAACATAACTCTTCCAGGGAAACGTAACTTACTCCGTACTTCGCAGCCCATTCGTGGTCGGGATAGAGGTCACTCGCAAGCACATCCATGTGAAAGCCCGAGAGCAGATCGACTACGTGCTTGCCGATGCTTCCGGTCCCGACAACGCCTAGGGTTCGCCCGGTTACGTCCAGCCGTGAGGGGCCTTGTTTAGGCATGCCTCGGGAGGCGGAGCGGTAGTGAGGTATGCGTCTTCCGGCAATGTCGAGGATGGTGGCGACGGCCCATTCGGCGGTAGGGCGGGCGTTCGCCCCGGGAGTGTTGGCCACAAGGACACCTGCGGACGTAGCGGCATCGAGGTCCACGGAATCGTAACCAATCCCGTAACGGGCTATGAGCCCTAGTGAGCCCCCTGCTCCGGCTCCCACGGTATTGAGGAGATCGGCGTCGTACCGCTCGAGGTCGGCGATCACCGCCATCGCCCCATCGAGCTCCTCCGGGCTCAGAGCACACGCGGGATCCCGCTCACAGCGGTAGTCCAGGCGAACTCCGGTCTCCCGCTCGAGCGCATCGAGAGTAGCTTTGCCGGTGTTTTCCTCAGGAGGGTGTGTCACGAGCTCATCCAAAAAGCTGGTTGCAAAAACGATAACGCGCTTGTCCATGATGTTATTCTCCCGAGTTCTTCCGTGTGTTCGGCGCCGATTATACCCGTTCCCGGGCTTTCTTGACACCGTCATTGCGGCGGTTTAGCCTGAACGCGAAGGAGTGCGGAAATGGGACAACTCGAGATCAAGCCGCAGTCGCGGTGTAGCTGGGACGCGGTATCCCTGGGCGAAATCATGCTCCGGCTCGATCCCGGTGATGAACGTATCAAGACAACCCGGACGTTTCGGGTCTGGGAGGGCGGCGGCGAGTACAACGTCATTCGGGCCCTCCGCAAGTGTTTCGGTTTGACCACGACCGTGGTTACCGCGATTCCGGAAAACGATGTAGGACTTCTCCTCGAAGATTTCATCCTCCAGGGCGGAGTCGATACCTCGCACATTAAGTGGATGCCCTTTGACGGGATTGGTGCGGACTGCCGCGTTGGTTTGAATTTCACCGAGCGGGGGTACGGCGTGCGCGGTGCTCTCGGTGTGGCCGACCGGGCGAACTCCGCCGCCAGTAAGCTGACGCGGGGAGACATCGATTGGGAAGCACTGTTTGCGAAGGAGGGTGTTCGGTGGTTCCACACCGGCGGCATCTTCGCCGCGTTGTCCGATTCGGCCCCGGAAGTCCTCATCGATGCAATGAAGGCGGCTCACGACAACGGTACCGTCATAAGCTATGACCTCAACTACCGGGCTTCCTTGTGGAAGAACCGCGGCGGGAAAGAGAAGTGTAGAGAGGTGAACCGGGAGATTGCAAAGTACGTGGACGTCATGCTCGGCAATGAAGAAGATTTCACCGCGTCTCTCGGCTTCGAAGTCGAAGGCGTCGGCGAGGACGTAACCGGCATTCAGAGCGAGAGCTTCAAGCGAATGATCGAGCAGGTAGTCAAGGAGTATCCCAACTTCAAAGCCGTTGCGACGACGCTGCGAGAAGTCCACACCGCTTCGGTGAACGATTGGGGTGCGATTCTGTACTACGACGGCGCCTTTTATGACGCCGCTCATCGGTCTAAGCTGGAGATCCTCGACCGAGTGGGCGGCGGTGACAGCTTCGCGTCCGGCCTGATATACGGGTTTCTTGCAGGCAAGACGCCGGAAGAAGCGGTCAACTACGGGGCTGCACACGGCGCGCTCGCAATGACCACTCCCGGCGACACTTCCTTCGCATCGCTGCGAGAGGTGGAGAAACTTGTCGGAGGGGCGAGCGCCCGGGTGGAGCGATAGGAGAGTCGTGCTCGACCCTCCGTTGTGCCCGGGCAAGGATAAGGCCGTCGCACCTCTTGCGGGGGGCCGACTCAGAGGTGTCCCGGCACCGCGACTCCGCCTGGATATGGGGGAACTCATCCCGCAAGAGGAGTGCTTTGATGAGAGACGCCGGAGATGAGCTACGGGAGCAAAAGCGAGAGCTTCGGCGATCGATGACCGCACGGCTTGCGAGGCTGTCTGCCGACGCCGTCAAGGAACGCAGTAGACGCGTAGAACAGCGAGTATGCGCTATGCAATGGTGGCGCGAGGCGTCGACGGTATTCTGCTATGTCTCGATGCCGAAAGAAGTGCAAACCGCCGGTATTCTTGACCGCGCGTGGTCGCAAGGCAAGGTCGTTGCCCTTCCTCGAGTCACGAAGGAGGGATTGATATTTCACCGTACAGACGACGTTGAGCGTTCCCTCGTTAGGGGCCCGTTGAACATACTCGAGCCGGCGTCGGACCTACCGGTGGTGGATCCCGGTGAGACCGACCGGGGTAGGGCCCGCTCGCTCGTTCTCGTGCCCGGCCTTGCGTTCGATCGGCGCGGGTGGCGCCTTGGCCGAGGTAAAGGGTATTATGACGGATTTCTCGGCCCGCACCGCGGGCAGGTGTGGACCGTGGCGCTGTGTTTCGAGGAGCAACTCGTCGACTCGGTACCTCACGGCGACGGAGATGTGCCGATAGATGCCCTTGCCACTCCCGACCGTCTCGTCGTGCCGTAGGTTCTCTCGCGGCTAGTGTGTTGTTATGATGTAGCATAGCTTTTAGAGACCGATTCTAGGGGGAGAGTTCCGTGGCACAGATCAAGAGCGCCCTCGAGCTCGCACTCGAGAAGACGAAAGACGTTAAGAGTGATCCCAAGACCGTTGAGGCACACGAGCACCGCAACGTCGGCAAACGGCTTGCCTCACGTTTGCAGGAAGAGTCCGATTTCGATCTCAAACGAGAGCTGAAGCGCTATTCCGGAGAGCAGCGTCGGTGGGTGGAGGAGGGCTTCTTTCAGGTCGTCCTTGCGGCCATTTCGTTGCCTTCCGGTGAGGAAGAACTCGGCCGCCTGACCGTGCTTCGCGACGGACTGGCCGTCGTGCTCGGAAATACCCGCGACGTGCACTACCTGTTCCAGCAGGTCCATGGACTGCTCACGCAGTACCTGGATAATCGCACGCAGCTCATCGAGTCATTGCGCAATCAGTACAGTCAGCGCATGCGGCAGCGCCAAGAAGAGCTCTCCCGGCAATACGGGGGTCGAGTTCAAATGGATCCGTCTTCGGATCCGGAATTCGGCAAAGCGTTGCAGGAGAACTTGGGACGGCTCCAAGAACAGTACCAGGGCGTCCTCGATCAGGCCAGGGAGCAGCTCAAGCAGATGTTCGACGAGCGACATAGGCGGTGAAGTTGAAGTATACAGAAGCTTGTTGCGGCCGGGAGAGCTAAGTGATTGTGCCCAAAGACACTGACTCTTTTTTTCTTCGCAGGGGTTCGTCTGAAACCGCGCGTCGGCCCATTTTGTGTGTGTAAGGGCACCTGAAACCCACGCTGCAACAAGCTTCTATACACCCCAATTGGGATTCTGCCGTTGATTCGTCGGTCGACTTACATATACTGTAATTCATGTATTTCCCTTCCTCCCTCGATGTAGGTGAGCGGCTCTTGTGCCTCTATCACACAAAAACGGAGCGCATGCGTGCCGTGCTGCACTATGTGCTGCGTGGCGTGGAGCGGGACGAGAGACTGCTTACCGTGCTCGACCGTGTAACGACACAGACGGTCGAGGTCCTCTGCGGTTACGTCGACCCACGGAGCGAGGGGCTTTGGCGTCGAAGCGTGCATGCGGAGTCGTTTGTAGACGAGGCACCACTCGAGCCTGCGGATATAGCCGCACGAATCAGTCGGGGGATCACTGGGTGGAGGGGACGGCGGTCCCAACGCCCGGTACGAGTGATCCTCGATGTGCACTACCTCCTTGTATCCTTATGCCGTCCTCGTGATGCAGTGGAGC
Source organism: Spirochaetaceae bacterium (assembly GCA_046540795.1). Classification (GTDB taxonomy): domain Bacteria; phylum Spirochaetota; class Spirochaetia; order DSM-27196; family PWMO01; genus JAAAOH01. The sequence continues at coordinate 4,811 of JBKHEN010000153.1, forward strand.
TGTCTCGGTTGTTGAGGGGCCTGGCTGCGGAGCTCCCGGTCATATTTGTGTGCCTGCTATTCATGGAGCATGTGCCGCGAACGGGCCTACGGTCCTTCCTCAACGGGTTCTCCCGGATTGTCTCTCTGTGTGCCGCGGAACACGGAAGGCGGCGAGAGTGTAGCGAGGAACTTGATGCGGCCCTCGACCGACTCGTTCTCTCGGACGAGCGGGCCTACGTGGAAGGCGCGATAAGGTGTCCGGATGCCCGAACCTTTCTCCATATCGCTCCGGACGCCTTCCTTATCGTGGACCGTGTCCTGCGCGTACGGTACGCAAGCCCCAACCTCACCCGAGCTCTTTCGGTTGCGGTGCAGTCGGGTACACCACTTTCGGGAATCCTTCGGGCTACCGATTATCGGCGCGTGGAGGCAGGGCTTCGTCGTCTGGCCGAGTCAGGGTGCGGGCCGTGGGAACCGACCAGTGTTTCGTTGCTCCGACTGGCGTTCCGATCGAAGGCCGGGGAGCCGGTCGAGTTCGAGGCATCGGTCGCTCCCGTGGTATCGGCTCGACATTTCTTTGGTTACATCTGTATCCTCCGTCCCCTTGCGGCAGAGGGAACCTCCGGCGCCGCCGCACCGAAACGGGAAGCGGACCGAGCAGACCGATGTGCCGATGAGTGGTTGAGTGTACCGCGGGAGGTCACCGCCTGCGCTCGTGTGAGCCGGCGGGAACGAGAGGTTCTCGAGCTGACGGTGAACGGCATGAGCACCGCGCGCATCGCCGAACGGCTGTCGATAGCATTGACCACCGTGAAAAAACACCGCACGAACGCGTATCAGAAGCTCGGTATCCGCGACCGATTCGATTTGCTGCGCCTATCACAGGTGGGTTGAAGCGGCTGTGGCCATCCTCCCGGGGCGTGCTATAGTGTGGAACCATGAACCGGATAGAGCTCCCATTGCCGGGACGTGTCACGCTCAAGGCGCGCTACC
>JBKHEN010000154.1:0-5747 GCA_046540795.1 Spirochaetaceae bacterium
ATCATGACTCCTCCACCGGGGTGTCATCCGAGGTGCCGGGACCGTCGGCCGCATCCTCGGCCGCATCGTCTGCCGGCGGCTCCGGGATAAAACCGTTTGCCATCATCGAGGCGGTGAGCTCCCGGGAGCGGCGGATCATCGCTGCCGCCTGCTCGGCGAGCTCCTCCCTGGTCCGGCTGATCCGTGCGATCCCCTGCTCCTGTGCCTTCATGCCGCACCGCGCGGCAATTTCCGGGAACACCTCCCACTCCTCCATGGTCGGGATGATCCGCTCCGGGCCGAGGTCCTCGGCGACGTGATCGGCGAGGGCGTCGGCGGCGGCGAAACACATCTCGTCGGTAATGGTGGTGGCCCGCACGTCGAGGGCGCCGCGAAAGATCCCGGGGAAACACAGGGAGTTGTTGACCTGATTGGGGAAGTCCGAGCGCCCGGTCGCTACCACCGCCGCGCCGGCTTCCCGAGCCTCCCAGGGCCAGATTTCCGGTACCGGGTTGGCACAGGCAAACACGATCGGATCCTTGGCCATAGCCTCGATCCACTCCGGAAGGATAGTTCCCGGCCCCGGCGTGGCAAGGGAAACGACTACGTCGGCCCCGCGCAGCGCTTCTTCGATGCCGCCCTCTCGACCCTCGTCGTTGGTTGCCTCGCAGAGCTCCCACTTTTCGGGGAAGTAGTTGCGCCGCCCTTCGATATCGTCCCTGTGGCGTCCGAGAATACCACGACTGTCGACGACCACCGCGCGCCCCGGGTCGGCGCCCCGGCCGAATATGAGCCGAGCGCCCGCAACGCTTGCCGCACCGGCACCGATAAACGCAATGCGCACGTCCTCGAGGCGCTTGCCGACGTACCGCAGCGCGCTGATGAGCCCGGCGAGAGTCACCGTGGCGGTGCCCTGCTGGTCGTCGTGCCATACCGGTATCTCCGCTTCCCTTCTGAGCGTCTCGAGAATGCGGAAGCACTTGGGCTGGGCGATGTCCTCGAGGTTGATGCCCCCGTAGGTGGGCTGAAGCAGCAGTACCGTGCGGATGAACTCATCGGGGTCTTCGGTGTCGAGCATAACCGGCACCGAGTCCACTCCGCCGAGGTACTTGTAGAGGAGCGCCTTGCCCTCCATCACCGGCAGCCCGGCCTTGGGACCGATATTGCCGAGCCCGAGGACACGGCTGCCGTCCGAGATCACCGCGACGGTATTCCACTTGCTGGTGTAGTCGTATACGAGATCCGGATTCTGGGCGATTTCGTTACAGGGACCCGCCACCCCCGGGGAGTACCAGATGGAAAAATCCGAGAGATCGCGCACTGCGCACTTGGGCACCGTCTCCATCTTGCCACGATAGAACGGGTGTAGTCGCAGGGCATCCTTCTTAGGCTTGTCCGCCTGCTGCAGGCGATCGTCGTTGGTGTTGTGTTCAGACATTGTACTAACTGAAGGTCATCATAGCACAGCCGGGCGATGTGGGGGAATACACGCTGTGTCGTGCACTCGGCCGGTGCGCGGAAACACCGTCGAGTGTATCAAGAAGATTGTTGCACTGCCCCGCTCAATTGCGGCTGCCGAAAGACATTGCCCATAGACGGCCGGCGCCGTCGGTTTCGGCCCAGCGGTCGTGGTGGAAGTGGCTGTGTTGCCGCGGATTAGGTTCGAGGGCTGCAACAATCTTCTTGACACTTCCCGCCCCGCCACCTGTGGCCAAAACCGGTGCCGCGGCTGTAGACTGGGCGTGTTCATGCAGCGTCCGAGCGGTCCGCAGAGCCAGTATCGTCACCTCGTGGTCGACCTCGTCCTTGTCGGGCTGCTCTTCGTCAATTTGGCGCTCATCATCTTCGACTGGTTGTTCGCGGTGGAAGCGGTGCGAGCGTTTTTCGGGCGCGTCTCACCGGCTGCGGCCGCCTGGTACGACACCGCCGTTCATCCGAACTTCGTTCTCATCGATCTTGCCTTCGTGGCCGTTTTCCTTGCCGATTTCACCATCAGCTGGATCGTTGCGGTGGTGCACCGGCTGTACCACCGGTGGTTCTTCTATCCCTTTGTGCACTGGTACGACCTCCTCGGGTGCGTACCGATCGCCGGGTTTCGCTTCCTGCGCCTGCTGCGCATCATTACCATCGTCTATCGTCTCCATCGAACGGGTATCATCGATCTCGCCGAAACGGTCCCGGGCCGGGTGATCGCCAAGTACTACGGCGTGCTCCTCGAGGAAGTATCGGACCGGGTGATATTGAAGATGCTCTCGGATGCACAGGACGAGGTAATACGCGGCGGGCCGCTCCTCGATCAGATCATTGCCGAGGTCCTCGAGCCGCGCAAAGCCGAGCTCAGCGAGTGGGTTTCGCAGCGCATGCGCACCGTGGCGGCGGAGAACTACGAGCGCTATCGCGACGAGCTGGAGAGCTACATCCGGCGTCGCGTCGGCCGGGCCCTGCAGGATAACACCGAGCTGGGCATGCTCAGGACCGTGCCCGTGGCAGGGCCGCTCATCAGAGCGCGCGTCGAGCGGGGTATCACCGAAATGATCACCCACGTGATGAACGGTGTGGCCGCGGACCTTACCTCCGAGCGGAACAAGCCGGTAGTGGACGAAGCCGCTTCGGTTTTCCTCGACACCATAGTACTCAAGCAGCAGGAGGGCGAGCTGAGCCGGATCGTCATCGATACCATCGACCGCTCCCTGGAGGTGGTAAAGCGTCACGTATCGGTGCAGCAGTGGAAACTACGCGAGCGCGCCGCCGATGAAGATGATTACGCCCGTCGCCTGGCCGAGGCGCTCCGGGGCGAGCCCGAGGGTTGAGCGGGGCCCTCCGGCCCGAGGCGGGTGCTCGAAGAAGCGGTGGACAGCGGGGTAAATTTCATGAATTCGAGCTACGAGTACGGCACCCGTTGGCTCACCGGGGAGGTGCTCGGCAAGCATCACAAACGACATGATCTGCATCATATCATCAAGGTAAACGTCCCCGACTGGGGTGAGCCCACCTTCGACAAGGAGACGTTTCGGGCTCGGATCGAGGAGGCGCTGCGGGAGCTGAATGTCGAGCGAATAGCGGTTGTGCAGCACCTTCATCGCGGCACCCTCGAGCGCGAGCTGGGCTATTGCGCCGAAGGCGAGTCGAAGCGACTGTCGGAGTACGACGCGGTCACCGAGCCCCTGGCCGAGGACGACCGCATGCGGGACGCTCAGGCAGACCGCTTCTACGACCAGCTTGCGGAGCTTCCGAAGGAGCTACCGCCAGAGCCCGAGTCGTGGACCGCATTCGCCATACGTTTTCCCCTTGCCGACCCGCGGATCACCGGCACGGTCGTCGGGATCAACACCCCGGAGCAACTGCGTACCGCGTTGCAGGCGGTGGAGGGGAACTATCCCGATCGTGCGGTTGTGGAGTCGGCGCACCGCGTGTGCACCACGTTCAGAGAGCGATTCGGCGTGAAGGTCAACACGGCGGGCGTTCCCGTGTACTAGCGCACCCGTGGGGCGTCATGCTACGCTATATCCTATCTAGGCAATAGGAGGTGTGCGATATGAGTGGAGAGGAAACACGTATCACCCGAGACGGGGTGACGGTGGAATGCGTTCTCGGCGACATCGTCCGGCAGCCGGACGTCGACGCCGTGGTGAACGCGGCAAACGCGCAATTGCAGATCGGCGGCGGCGTTGCCGGGGCCGTTCACCGGGCCGCCGGTCCCGAGCTTGCAGCGGAGTGTCGCCCGTATGCACCGATTCGTCCCGGTGAAGCGGTCATAACCGGCGCCGGCCGGCTTCCCAATCGCCACGTTATCCATGTCCTGGGGCCGGTATACGGAATGGACAAGCCGGAAGACAAGCTGCTTGCCGATTGTTACCGGAACGCACTGCGGCGGGCGGAGGAGAACCGGTTGAGCTCGGTTGCCTTTCCGGCAATCTCCACCGGTGCCTTCGGCTACCCGATGAACGACGCGGCCACGGTAGCCATGCAGACTGTAGCGGCGGAAGTCGGCGGGCTCTCCACGGTGAGCCTCATTCGCTTCGTTCTTATCGACCGCAGGGCTTTGGAGACTCACGCCGAAACAATGGGCCAGGCGTTCGGTACCGCCTGACCGCCGGGCCGCCGGGCCGCCTGACCGCCGGGCCGCCGAGCCGCCTGACCGCCGGGCGCGCCTTCAGTGCGGCCCTGCGGGGTGGCTGCCAGGGGGGCGCGGCCGCCGGGCAAGAGCGGCGCCGCCGGCGCACGGCCGCGCCGCAACGGAGCCCCACGGCCGCTCACGGCCGCGCGTACGCCGGAGCATCGGCCTCGCTACCGCGCGGCCACCTTCTGCACGATATCTACTGCTTCGAGGATCCGCTCACGGGAAACGTCGAGATGCGTGACCGCGCGCACCCGCGCGGGTCCCATCGGCGAGAACCGAAGGCCGTGCTCCATGGTGCGCCGGACGAGCTCCTCAGCGCCCATGCCGAGCCCCGATACGTCGAAGAACACCATGTTGGTGGCCACAGGCTCCACCGTCACGCCGTCGATCGCGTCGAGCCCCCGCGCCAGGGTTCGGGCGTTCTCGTGATCGTCGGCGAGCCGATCGATGTTGTGGTCGAGGGCGTAGAGCGCGGCGGCAGCTACGATGCCGGATTGCCGCATGGCGCCGCCGAACTGATGCTTGAACCGCCAGGCCTGCTCGATGAACTCCCGACTGCCGGCAAGCGCCGCGCCTATCGGCGCACCGAGCCCCTTGCTGAAGTCCACCCAGAGGGAGTCGAAGTGGCGGGCGTATTCGGTTGCCGGCGTGTTTGACTCAACCACCGCGTTGAACAGCCGTGCCCCGTCCATGTGCACGGCAAGCCCATGCCGGCGGGCCGTTTCCGTCACCGCCTCGATCTGATCGAGGGGCCATATCGTACCGCCGGCTACATTGGAAGTCTGCTCTATGACCACGACGCGGGAACGAGGGAAGTGATTATCGCCGCCGCGGATCACCGCCTCGAGCCGGCGGGCGGTGAACATGCCCGCCTGCCCCTCGATGATCTCCGCATTGGCGCCGCTCAGCGCCGCAGGCGCCCCCGACTCGAAGTTCCGCGCGTGCGCGGTCCGCTCCATGATAATCTCATCCCCTGGGCGACAGTGCACCCGGAAGGATATCTGGTTGGCCATCGTTCCCGTCGGAAGGAAGAGGGCCGCCTCGGTGCCGAGAAGTTCACATACCCGTTCCTGCAGCCGGTTGGTGGTAGGGTCTTCCCGCCGCTGTTCGTCACCGACTTCCGCGTCTGCCATTGCCCTCCGCATGTCTCGCGAGGGACGGGTCTGCGTGTCGCTGTAGAGATCGATCCGAGGGTTTTCCATTGCCTTGCATCGTAGTCCGGCCCGGCCGGATTGCCAACCCCGGTACGCCGTCGTTGCACGCGCCGTTTGCGGCGGCGAAAACGGACGGCGCGATGCCGAAGTATTCCTTGAATACGCGGTTGAAAGAGCTCTTTGACGAGAACCCCGCATCGAAGGCCAGCTCGAGGATGTTGCATTCGTCGAGGCAGCCCGTGCGGACCCGCCGGATGAAGTAGTCGAGACGGCAGCGGGCGAGAAGGGAAGGATAACTCTCTCCGTATACATGGTTGATCGCGCGCGAGAGCCGGTTGGGGTGTACGTTCAGGCGTTCCGCGAGTTTCTGCAGGGAGAGCTCGGGGTCCCGGAATGCCCCCGCCTCCAGCTCCCGTCCTGCGCGGGCGGCAAGGCGCACGCAATCGTCATCCGCGGAGGCGGGGTGGTGAGACGTGGTAAGGCCGAAAGCGCGG
>JBKHEN010000155.1:0-5689 GCA_046540795.1 Spirochaetaceae bacterium
CCGTCACGGTTGCTTCTTGCCAAACCCCGACGGTTCCTTTACAAAGATGCTGTGGTTCGCTACGGAGCCGTCGTGGTCGTCTTCATCCTTCTCGCCGGCGGGTGTTCCATAAACCGTATGGCCACCCGCGCCGTCACCGACGCCCTCTCAAGCGGCGGGGATGAGGCCGACGCCTTCTCCGGAGACGACGATCCGGAGCTCGTCGGCGATGCTCTTCCCTTCGTCTTGAAACTCTACGATACCCTGCTTCTCGATGACCCGGAGAACGAAGAGCTTCTGCTCTCCTCCGCGGCGGCGTATGTGAGCTATGCCAACGCCTTCCTCCAAACACCGGCAACAATGCTCGATCAGTCCGAGTACGAGCGGCGGGAACGGCTCGTCGCCAGAGCCAAGAAGCACTATACCCGCGGGCGAGACCGGGCGTTGTCCGCCCTGGATCTTCGTTATCCGGGTTTCGCGGAGGACGTTCGCGGAGAAGACCCCGTATTGCTGTCGGAGACCGACGAGGAGGACGTCGCCTACCTCTACTGGGCGGCGGCGGGCTGGCTCGGCGCGATCTCCGCCGATCCCTTCGACATGCGTCTGTCCCTGCAGGCCAATCGCGCCGCCTCCTTGATCGACCGTGCTTACGAGCTGGAACCCGATTTCGACGACGGAGCCGTTCATGAGCTCTACCTCTCCTACTACGCGGGGATGCCCGAAGGGCTCGGCGGCAGCCGGGAGAAGGCCCGGGATCACTTCGAGAAAGCTGTGGATCTTGCAGAGGGGCGAAAGGCATCACCCTACGTGACCCTCGCCACGGCGGTAGCCATTCCCGAGCAGGACGTACGGTTGTTCGTGGACCTCATGGAACGTGCCCTATCGGTCGATCCGGACGCGGATCCCCGCTATCGCCTCGTGAATACCATCAAACAGGAACAGGCGCGCTTCTATCTCGATAATCTCGATCGGTTCTTCGTAACGGGCCTCGACGACGTGGAATATCCCGACGACTCCCCCCAGGAGGACGACAGATGAGACGCTTCCTTCCCCTTGCGCTCGGGGCGGGCTTTCTGCTCTTTATGACTGCGGGCACCGCCCACGCGTTCACCATAAAGGTCGCAAGTGCCGCGCCGGAATCCTCTCCCTGGGGACGGGCGCTCGACCGCATCGCCGCCGATTGGCGGGACATTTCGGACGGACGGGTGACCCTGCAGATCTTTCACGACGGCATCGCCGGTGAGCAGAACGACATCATACGAAAGATGCGGATCGGGCAGATCGGCGGCGCCTTGTTCACCAGCGACGCCCTGGCGCTTCTCTCCGAAGAGGTGTTCGCCTTCTCGGCGCCGCTACTCATCCGCTCGGACGAGGAGCTCGACTACGTCTTCGAGCGCATTCGCCCGGAGATGGACGCCTCCATTGAAGAGAACAATTTCGAGGTCGTAGGGTGGTCGAAAGGAGGCTGGGTGAAGTTCTTCGCCAATGAGCCGATTCGCAGCCCCGAGGACCTCAAGGACATCACCTTGGCCGTGGGGGACAGTCAGCCCGAGACCGCCCGGGCTTTTCGCCGGATGGGCTATGACGTCGTTCCCGTACGACAGACCGCGCTCCTCAGTTCCCTCAACAGTGGAATGGTGGACGCCTTCTACGCCAGCCCCATCGGCGCGGCGGGCTTCCAGTGGTTCGCCCGGGCGGACAACATGCTCGATCTCCAAGTTGCGCCCTTCATCGGCGCCTTCGTGGTTTCCGATCGGGTGTGGAACCGCGTCTCCGAGGATCTCAAGCCCGATCTCGTCGAATCGGTGAACCGCCAAGCCGAAGAACTCGACTCCGCGGTGGAGAGCCTGGAGGCGGAGGCGATCGAGACCATGCAGGAACACGAGCTCAACGTGGTTACGCTCTCCGAGGCCGAACGCGAACGCTGGTTCGCGGAGTTCGAAGAAAGCCTCGAGGTCACTGTGGGCACCGTATTCGACGAGGACACCTACCGGGACATAAGGGGCTACCTCGAGGAGTTCAGGAGATAGCGTGAGCACCCGAAACGTGGTGCTGCCCCGCCATCCCGTCGGTCGCGGTTTTCGCGCGATCGAGAACGCCGTTGCGGTGGCGGCGCTGTTCCTGCTGTCGGCCTTTCCGCTTCTGGAGATTCTCCTGCGGACGGTCTTCCGTACCGGGATTCTCGGGCAGAGCGCCTACCTGGTTCATTTCGTGCTGATCTTGGCCTTCGTCGGCGGAATGATCACCGCACGCGAGGGCCGCCATCTCTCCATCTCCGGCGGCTACGGCACGCAGTGGATCCGGATGCGAAACGCCCTCGATGACCTCACCTCCTTCATTTCGGTCACGGTTGCCACGGCCCTGGGGTGGAGTGCGGTTTCGCTTCTCGTGCTCGGATTCACCGCCGCTCAGACCGTCGGCGTGGTCCCGGCGCGGCTGTTCGTCGGGGTGATGCCCGTGGGCTTCTTCGTGATCGCCCTACGCTTCACCCGACGCGGGCTCACGCGCACCACACGCATTCTCGTGGGCGGAGCCGGGCTGCTCGCCGGGACATACGTGGGTATAGCCGCGGCGGCCAACATGATCTACATGCTCGCAGTGGACATTCCCGCGTGGGTCGATCGCATCGTTGACGGCTGGTATACGGTAATGCCGCGGATTGCGGTTCCCGGGGCCGTCGTGGTGGCCGGCTCCGCGTTGTTCGGCACACCGCTTTTCATCGTGCTCGGCGGCACGGCGCTTTTCCTCTTTGCCGAGGTCGGGGGATCCATCGAGGTCATCCCCAACGAGGCCTACAACGTGCTCACCGACGGGACCATCCCGGCCATTCCACTGTTCACCTTTACCGGCTACATTCTTTCGGAGAGCAAGGCCGGCGAGCGCCTGGTGACACTCTTTCGGGCGTGGTTCGGATGGCTACCCGGCGGGATGGTCGTGGCGGCGGTGCTCGTCTCGGCGTTTTTCACCTCCTTCACCGGCGCCTCCGGCGTCACGATCCTCGCGCTGGGCGGGCTTCTCTACTACGTCCTGCACACCCGAGGCCGACAGAGTGAACCCTTCACCGTCGGGCTTCTCACCTCCGCAAGCAACATCGGGATCCTCTTCCCGCCGAGCCTCGCCATCATCCTCTACGGCACGATCGCGCAGGTGAACATCTTCCACATGTTTCTCGCGGGAATTGTGCCGGGCGTCTTGATGGCGCTTGCCTTCATCGCGATCGGAGTGATCGTCTCCGTCCGCCGAGGTGTAAAACCGACGGCCTTCGATCCCCGGGAGGCAGGCTCCTCCCTTCTCTCGGCGCTTTCGGAGATCCTGCTTCCGGTGGTCATCGTGACGGCCTTTTTCACGGGCCTCACCACGCTGGTGGAGACCGCCGCCCTCGCCGTCGCCTACGTACTGATCGTGGAAGCGGTGATCCGCCGGGAAATTCCCGTCCGCCGCCTGCCGGAGGTCGCCCTGAAATGCATCGTCATAACCGGCGGCGTGCTCATGATCCTCGGCGCCGCCAGGGGGCTGTCGTTCTACATCGTCGACGCGCAGGTGCCCATCGTTCTGCGGGACTGGATGCGGGACCACGTGACCAGTCGGTTCGTCTTCCTGCTGATTCTGAACGGGGCCCTGCTTGCTACCGGCTGCCTGATGGACATCTTCTCGGCAATTATGATTATGGCTCCCCTCGTCGTTCCGCTGGGCGAGCTGTTCGGCGTCGCACCGGTACACCTGGGAGCAATATTTCTGGCTAACCTGGGCCTGGGCTTCATCACACCGCCGGTGGGCATCGATCTCTTTCTCTCATCCTATCGCTTCGATCAGCGGATGCCGCGACTGTACCGTTACGTCTTGCCGTTCTTTCTGGTCGAGCTCGCCGTCGTGCTCCTGATCACCTATGTCCCGCTTTTCGCCCGCTTCCTTCCGGGAATCGTAAGCTGACATGTCTCATCGCGGCGACATAGCCCTTGCAACACGAACCGGCAAGCTCGTCGCTGCCGCCGCGCCGTCGGTAGGCCTGCTGATCGCAGCCCGCGACAAGCGGCAAGCGGCCTCGTGGTCTGGTCGGCGTCCTCACCATACGCCGGTGCCCCGGACAGGGAGCTATACGTTGGTGCCTCCGCCGCGGATCTTCTTGACCACCGCGACCGCCTCGCGGACCCGGTTTCCGATCTCGTCGAAATCCTTCCGGGCAATCAGGTCTTTCGTCGCCACCCAGCTTCCGCCCACGGCGAAGACCATCGGCGCCTGCAGGTATTCGCCCAGATTATGCAGCTTGACCCCGCCGGTGGGCATGAACTGCACGTTTCCGTAGGGAGCGCTCATCGCCTTGAGCATTGTCAGCCCCCCCGAGGCCTCGGAGGGAAAGAACTTCACCCGGCTCAAACCCCGGTCCAGGGCCATTTCGATGCCAGTGGGATTGTTTATGCCCGGCACCACGGGGATCCCGTTTTCCACACAGTAGTCTACGACCTTCGGATTGAACCCCGGCGATACGATGAAGGATGCGCCGGCGGAGAGCGCGGACTGAACCTGTGCCACCGTGAGCACCGTGCCGGCGCCCACGAGCACTTCCGGCACCTCACGAGCGATCGCGCGGATAGCTTCCTCCGCCGCCTGCGTCCGGAAGGTGATTTCCGCAACGGGGAGTCCCGCCTCCTGGAAGGTTCGGGCTAAGGGCACCGCGTTTTCCGCATCGTCGATTGCAATTACGGGCACGAGCCCGGCCTCCTCGAGACTGCTCGTCACTTCGCTCATGTCGACCTCCGTTTGTTTGGTTCAGAGCATGCAACGGATCCGCTCGCCAGTCAATCGGTGCAGCCGTCAACCGGGAAACCGCACCTCGAAGGTGGTCCCCCTGTCGGTTCGAACGTCCAGTGTACCACGGAGTTGCTCGGTGAGCGCCCGGACCAGCTCGAGGCCCAGCGAGGAGCCGGCGCCTTCGCGGTCACTTGCCCCCGCGCCCGTGCCCTCCGAATCAAAGCCCCCGCCGCTGTCGGAAACCGAGAGCACTGTCTGCCTGTCCTTGTCCCTCTCCGTCTCGAGCACGACCCTCACTTCCCCGTCCCCGTCCTCGGGTGCGCCGTGCTTGAGCGCGTTGGTGAACAGCTCGGTGAAGATCAGCCCCGCGGGTATCGCCCGGTCCATGTCGAGGTCGACCTGCTCCAGCTCCAGGGTCACCCGCACCTCCTCCGACACGCCGTAGCTGTACTGTAGCTGCCGCGCCGCATCTGCGATGTACTGCGCGAAGTCGATCCGCTCGAGGCTGTCCGACTCGTAGAGCATCTGGTGCACCTGTGCCAGCGCATGCACGCGGTAACGGGTGCGCTCGAACGCGGCCTCGGCATCCGCGGCGTCGGAGATGCTGCTCTGCTGCAGGCTCAACAGGCTGGTTATGATGTTGAGGTTGTTTTTCACGCGGTGATGCACCTCCCTGAGAAGCACCTCCTTCTCCCGCAACGCCTGCCTTACCTGCGCGTCCCGTTCCAGATATTCCAGAGCAAACCCCACGTCGTCGGCAAGCTCTTTTAGAAGCTCGATCTCCTCCCGGTCGAAGAAGCGCGACGGCTCGGCGTAGAGGGTGATGCAACCCCGCATGCCCCGCGGGCCCGGAAAGCAGAAGGATGCCGCCGAGCGAACGCCCCGCTCGATCAACGACCGCCGCCACGGGGGCTCGGCTTCAGCGCCGAACGGGGGCCCCCGCTCGCCCTCGGCGCCGACG
>JBKHEN010000156.1:0-5622 GCA_046540795.1 Spirochaetaceae bacterium
GGACTCGAGGTCGGGTCCGGGGCCGCGCGGCCGGCCGCCCCGGACCCGGTGCCCGCCCCGGGCCCGTCGGCCCCGGGGCCGACGCCGCCGGCCGTCTTCTCCCTCCCGAGGCTGTGCCCGACGAGCAGCATGACCAAATAGAGCACGAGCAGGCTAGCAAATACCACGCCCATCCCGATGACGGTAAGGCGGACCGCCTCGAGGAGCCCGATGCTCATATCCGCTTCATCTCCATCTTCATCCGTTTCATGACCGCATCCTCACAGCGGGATGTTTCCGTGGCGCTTCGGCGGACGGCTCTGGCGTTTCGATCGAAGCATGTTCAGCCCCGCGGCAAGACGCACCCGCGTCTCCGCCGGATCTATCACGTCGTCCACATACCCTCGGCCCGCGGCCACGTAGGGGTTGGCAAAGCGCCGGCGGTACTCCTCGATCTTGGCCTCCCGCGTGGCCTCCGGATCGTCACTGCCTTCTATCTCTTTGCGGAAGATGATGTTTGCCGCCCCTTCCGGCCCCATGACCGCTATTTCCGCGTGCGGCCAGGCGAATACGTGGTCCGCGCCGAGATCCCGTCCACACATGGCCAGGTACGCCCCGCCGTAGCTCTTGCGCAGGATGACGGTAAGCTTCGGCACCGTCGCCTCGGAATAGGCGTAGAGCATCTTCGCCCCGTGGCGGATGATCCCGCCGTGCTCCTGCGCAGTACCGGGCAGAAAGCCCGGCACGTCGACAAGCGTGACCAGGGGGATGTTGAAGCCGTCGCAGAATCGGATGAACCGGGCCGCCTTGTCGGAGGCGTTTATGTCGAGGCAGCCGGCGAGGATGCGCGGTTGATTGGCAACGAGGCCCACGCTCCTGCCGTTGATACGCGCAAGCCCCACGACGATGTTGGGCGCGTAGAGCGCGTGCACCTCCATGAAATCTTCGTTGTCGACCACCGCGGTGATGACGTCTCTCACGTCGTAGGACTTCCCCGCAGACACCGGTACGGTGTCGCGGAGCTCCGGCACCAGCCGCTCCGGGGAGTCCCCCGTTTCGATCACCGGCGGGTCCTCGAGATTGTTGCCGGGGATGAACCCGAGAAGTCGCCGAATCTCCGCCAGGCACGCGGTCTCCTCGTCGGCGACAAAATGGGCGACGCCGCTCTCCGTATTGTGGGCCATCGCGCCGCCGAGAGCCTCCGGCGACACGTCCTCTCCGGTGACCGCCTTGATGACCTGCGGACCGGTGATAAACATGTAGGCGCCCTTGGTCATGAACACGAAGTCCGTGAGAGCGGGGGAGTACACCGCCCCGCCGGCGCAGGGACCCATCACGGCCGAGATCTGTGGAATGACGCCGGAGGCAAGGGTGTTGCGATAGAAGACCTGGCCGTATCCGCTGAGGGCGTCGACCCCTTCCTGGATCCGTGCCCCTCCCGAGTCGTTTATCCCCACCATGGGAGCGCCGGTTTCCACCGCGAGATCCATCACCTTGCAGATCTTGCGCGCATGCATCTCCCCCAACGAGCCGCCCATTACCGTGAAATCCTGGGCAAAGAGGAACACGCGCCGCCCCTCCACCGTCCCGTAGCCGGTCACGACTCCTTCCCCCGGAGCGTCGACCTGATCCATGCCGAGGTCGGAACAACGGTGCCGAGCGAACATGTCGAGCTCCACGAAGCTCTCCGGATCGAGGAGTTGCTCTATCCGCTCGCGGGCGGTGTACTTGCCCTTCTCGTGCTGCTTGCGTATGCGCTTCTCCCCGCCGCCCTCTTCGACCGAGGCGCGCATTCGCTCCAGCTCTTCGAGATGAGACTCCGGCATGGCATGACCTCCCTGCATATCCTCAGACACGGTTCACCTGCCCGATCGCCGTCACCGGCTGAGCCGCCGGTATCGGCCGCGCCGTCACCGGCCGCGCCGCCGTCACGTGCGCTCGCATAGCTCGAGCAGCACCCCGCCGGTGCTCGCCGGATGCACGAAGGCGATGCGAGCCCCCCCGGCGCCGGCCCGCGGCTCCTCGTCGATGAGCCTCATGCCCGCTTTCCGCGCCCGCTCGAGCGCGGCCGGAAGATCATCGACCCGCACGGCCATGTGATGGATGCCCGGGCCGCGTTTGGCGATGAACCCCGCAATGGGGCTGTCCTCGGTAGTCGGCTCGAGCAGCTCGATCTCGCTTTCGCCCAGCGGGAAAAAGGCCACACGCACCTTCTGCTCGGCCACTTCCTCGACTCCCTGCCGCTCTATACCGAGGAGCTCGCTATACACCTTGCTCGCGGCCTCCAGGTCCTCCACGGCTATCCCTACATGATCCACGCGTCGCGCGTGCATAAGCTCACCCTCCTTTTTCGGCGTCCAGAAACGGCTGCAGAAGCTCCCGGGCCGCCGTAAACGGATCCGTCTCCTTGCGAAGCAGCTGCTCGACGACCGCTTCCCACTGTCCTGCCTGCTGCCAATAGGCGAAGAACCGCTCCCGCCAGTATCCTTCGACGACGGCCTGCAGCTCCGCCTGGTAACGGCCGCGGCGTCGACGCTCGAGCTCCCCCGAGCTCCGCAGGTACTCCGCGTGCTCGACGATGGTCGTCTTCAGCCCCTCGACGCCCGTCCCCGTGTTCGCCACGGTAGATTGCACCGGAGGGCGCCATCCAGGCTCTTCGCTGCAGTTCCAATCGAGAAGCATTTCCAGCTCCATCTGCAGCCGGCGAACCCCCGGACGATCCGCCTTGTTGATGACAAACACGTCGGCAATTTCCAGGATCCCGGCCTTGATTGTCTGAATGCCGTCGCCCATCCCGGGCATCAAAGCAAGGACCACCGTGTCCGCCGTCCCGGCAATGTCCACCTCCGACTGCCCTACGCCCACCGTTTCCACGAAGATCACATCCTTGCCGGCCGCATCGAGCACCCGAATCACGTTGTGGATCGCCCGAGACAGGCCGCCGAGCTGTCCGCGGGCCCCCATACTGCGGATGAACACCCCGGGATCGGTGGCGAGCTCCTGCATCCTCACCCGGTCGCCGAGGAGTGCGCCGCCGGAGAAGGGACTGTTCGGATCGACCGCCACGATTCCCACCTGCCGGTCGTCCGCCCTCCAGAGCTTGCCCAGACCCTCGGTGAGAGTGCTCTTCCCCGCCCCCGGCGGGCCCGTAATGCCCACCACATGCGCGTTTCCGGTGTGGGGATGCAGCTCCTGTAGAGCCTCCACCGCGGCCTCCGGCTGATTCTCTATTAGCGATATGAGCTTTCCCGTCGCCCGAGTATCCCCGCGAAGGACCCCCTGCGCCAACGACAACCTGTTCCTCCAATCCCGCCACCGGTCAAACCTGTACGCGGCGGCCGACGAAGTCGATCACTTCGCGCATCGGCGTCCCCGAGGTGAACACTTCCTCTATCCCGCTTTCTTTGAGCACGGGGATGTCTTCCGGAGGAATGGTCCCGCCTCCGATCACCACGATATCCTCCGCGCCCCTCTCCCGCAGCAGTTGCACCACCCGCGGAAACAACTCCAGGTGGGCACCGGAGAGACAGCTGAGCCCGACCACGTGTACGTCCTCCTGCACCGCCGTCTCGGCCACCTGCTCCGGGCTCTGTCGTAGCCCCGTATAGATCACTTCCATCCCGGAGTCCCTGAGCGCGCGGGCAAGGACCTTTGCACCTCGGTCGTGCCCGTCGAGCCCGGGCTTCGCTATCAGCACCCGTATCGGTTGCTCGGCCATCCTGCCCACCTCCTCGAGTTCATATCGACTCCCCTGATGCATCAGAATGCTACCGAGGGCTCGTGCACGCCAAACTCATCGCGAAGGACGTCACATATTTCGCCGAGTGTCGCATAAGCGCGAACCGCCTCGAGGATGGAAGGCATCACGTTATCCCCGCCGGCGGCGGCTTCCCGGAGACCGGCAAGCACATCCTGCACCCGCTTCTCATCCCTGCGGGCTCGAAGCTCCTCGAGCTTCGAGCGCTCCTGCCGCTCCACCTGCGGATCGACTCGCGTCAGGTCGGTAAGCGGCTGTTCGGAAACCCGATATTTGTTGACGCCGACCACGATCCGCTCCTCGCTGTCCACCTCCTGCTGGTAGCGGTAGGCGCTCTCCTGGATCTCGCGCTGGAGGTAGCCCTGTTCGATGGCCCGAACCGCCCCCCCGAGCTCCTCGATCCGGGCCAGATACTGCTCCACCTGGTTCTCGATCTCCCGGGTCAAGGACTCCACGTAATAGGAGCCGCCTAAGGGATCCACGGTGTTCGCCACGCCGCTTTCGTGCGCGATGATCTGCTGGGTGCGAAGGGCGATGCGTACCGACTCCTCGGTGGGCAGCGCTAAGGCCTCCTCCCGGGAGTTGGTATGCAGCGACTGCGTGCCGCCGAGCACCGCGGCGAGGGCCTGTAGCGCCACCCGCACCACGTTGTTGTCCGGCTGCTGCGCGGTCAGCGTGCTTCCCGCCGTCTGCGTGTGAAACCGCATCATCTGAGAGCGCGGATTGCGGGCCCCGAAGCGCTCCTTCATGATGCGGGCCCAGAGCTTTCGCGCGGCGCGGAACTTGCCGACCTCCTCGAGCACGTCGCTGTGGGCATCGAAGAAAAACGACAGCCGCGGGGCGAAGGCGTCCACGTCCAGCCCCGCGTCCAACGCGGCCTCCACGTAGGCGATGGCGTCCGCCAAGGTGAAGGCCACCTCCTGCACGGCGGTACACCCGGCTTCCCGCATGTGATAGCCGCTCACCGATATACTGTTCCAGTTGGGCAGCCGCTCGGCGCAAAAGGCAAAGGTGTCGCTTACCAACCGCATGCTCGGATGCGGCGGGAATATGTAGGTCCCCCGCGCAACGTATTCCTTGAGGATGTCGTTCTGGATGGTGCCGCGCAACGCCGCCGGATCGACGCCCTGCTTCTCGGCGACCGCCACGTACATGGCCAACAGGACGGCCGCCGGGGCGTTGATGGTCATGGAAGTGCTCACTCGATCCAGCGGAATACCGTCGAAGAGCAGTTCCATGTCGGCTAAGGAATCGACGGCAACGCCTACCTTGCCCACTTCGCCCTGAGACAGGGGATGGTCGGAGTCGTAACCGATCTGGGTGGGAAGATCGAATGCAACGCTGAGCCCCGTCTGCCCCTGCTCCAGGAGATACTTGTACCGCTCGTTCGATTCGCGCGCTGTTCCGAACCCGGCGTACTGCCGCATCGTCCACAGCCGTCCCCGGTACATTGTCGGCTGCACACCCCGGGTGTAGGGATACTCCCCCGGGAAGCCGAGGTCCCGCTCGTAGTCGACGTCTGAGAGCGCAAGGGGCGTGTATAACCGGTCGACCGGCAGATCGGAGCCCGTGCGAAACTCCTCTGCACGCTCACCGAACCGCTCGAGCGCTTTCGACAGAGTCCTGTGCTCCCAGGCTTCCTTCCGGCCGTTTAGATCACCCGGCGCGTCAGGGTCGAGCATATCCGTACCCCCTTTTTCCCGAGGCTCAAACCGGTCCGCGCCCGCCCCCCGGCGTTCAACCGGTCGACCGGACCTTCCCGGCGAATTCGGGACACCTGAATCCATGGAGATTTCTTCAACTGTAGAGCATCTTTGGCCGGAACGCAACGAAAAACTGCCTGGCGGCGGCCCGAATCGGGCGCTTCGACTTCGGCGGCGGCTTCG
>JBKHEN010000157.1:0-5591 GCA_046540795.1 Spirochaetaceae bacterium
GCGGCTGATCGGCTCAAGAATGCGGTCGAAGTGGAGTTTCCGGATAAGGTGCAGGAGGCCTTCGGTGGAAGAGGGCTCGTTGCGGTCATATCATACGGCAGCTACGTGCAGGGATCCTTCCGTCCCGGCGTCTCCGACGTGAACGTTCTCGTGCTGCTCGCAGAGCCGGACCCCGAGGGCCTGTTGAAGCTGTCGCGGTCGGCCGGTCGCCTAATGAGGCGGCATCGCATCACGCCGCTCGTCCTTTCTACGGCGGAGTTCAAGCGGTCGAGCGACGTGTTTCCCATGGAGTACCTCGACATCAAGGATCGTCATAGGGTGCTGCGGGGAAAGGATCTGACCGAAGAGCTCTCCATCGATCGAAGAAATCTCAGGCACCAGCTGGAGCATCAGATGAGGGCCAACCTCGTCGCTCTCAGGCAGCTGGTACTTGCTGCTCGCGGACGCCGCAGGCTTCTCGGCGCCGAGCTCAAGCGATGGTACGGGCCGGTCACAGCGGTCTTTCGTGGACTGTTGCGGTTGCAGGACGCTGATGAGGTGCCTACCGATCCGAAGGAGCTCGTTTCTCGCGTGAACGAGGTCTTCGGTCTGGAGCCGGGACCGTTTCTCGAGCTCCTTGCCTTTCGCGGGGGGCGCTCGGTGGACGTGAACCGGCTGGCCGCCGATTTGTTGCAACGGTTGGCGGAACTCACCGCCATTGTGGACAGGATGGAGTCGTAGACCATGAGGTATAGTTCCCCGCAGGATCGGTCTCGCACGGGGTGCGCTCCTCCCCGCCGTGCGCGCGGGCTGCCCGCGTTTGGGTGGCGGCCGGCGCCGGCCATAGTCCCGGTCGTGGTGATGGTCGTGGCGATGGCCGTGGCGACGGCAACGGTCGGCGCTCAAGAGCTGCCCGAGCCCCGCGGGTTCGTCAACGATTTCGCCGGGGTCGTGGACGGGGAGTCGGAGCGGGAGATGACACAGCTGGCGGAAGCCGTGCGTGAGGCCACGGACGCCGAGATCGCGGTGGCGGTGGTGGAGAGCATCGAATCGTACGGCACCGTGGACGAGTATTCCATCAGGCTGGCCGAGGAGTGGGGTGTCGGCGGGGAGGAGGACACCGGTGCCCTCTTCGTGGTTGCCATAGAGGAGCGGGAAGTTCGCCTGGAGATAGGCTACGGCCTCGAAGGCCCCATCCCGGACGGGCGGGCCGGCGAGATCCTCGATTCCGCGGTGGTGCCGGCCCTGCGGCAGGACGAATACGGTCGAGGTCTTCTTGCCGGGATGCAAGAGGTGGCCGGCATCATCGCCGAGGAGTACGAGGTAGACCTCAGCGAGTATGGCGCCCAGGCGCCCCGCGCGACGGAGACGGCCCGCGACTCAGGCGGCGGTGGCGGTGGACGCTTTCTATACATACTGCTCTTTATGTTTCTCTTCGGTGGCCGATTCTTCTGGCCGCTTCTGTTTCTTGGCGGCGGACGTGGATTCTTCGGTGGCGGCTTCGGCGCCGGCCGTGCAGGCGGTGGCGGCTTCGGTGGTGGCGGCTTCGGCGGCTTCGGTGGTGGCGGCTTCGGCGGCGGCGGAGCATCCCGCGGATTCTGAGATCGTCGGGGCGGAAGTACAGACAAAGGAGGACGTAGGATGGCACAGAAGCGCTCCTATGCGGGGCTCATAGCGGTAGGCGTAATCCTGGTGATTCTCATTGCCGCGGTATCGTGGTACGTGGGTGCGCGGAACTCGTTGGTGGAAATGGACGAACGGATCAACGGCGCGTGGTCGGAGGTGGAGAACCAGCTTCAACGCCGAAGCGACTTGATTCCGAACCTCGTCGATACGGTTCGGGGTTTCGCCGATCAGGAGGAAGAGGTCTTTACCTCCATCGCGGACGCCCGCGCGCGGCTGGCGGGGGCCGAAGGTGTACAGGAGACCGCCGAGAGCTATGAGGGGCTGCAGTCCGCCCTCAGCCGGTTGCTGGTGGTGGTAGAGGATTACCCCGAGCTGCGCTCCAATGAGAACTTCATTCGACTCCAGGACGAGCTTGCCGGTACGGAAAACCGCATCGCGGTTGCGCGAAGGCGCTATAACGAGACCGTGGAAGCCTATAACGCACGCATTCGCCGGTTCCCCACGGCAATCATTGCTTCCCAGTTGGGATTCGAGGCGCGAGACTACTTCGAGGTGGAGGAAGAGAGTCTGGAAGTGCCGGAGGTCGATTTCTCCGACGAGTGAGGCGACCCCTGCTAGGACAGGTAAGACACGACCGGTGGCCGCCCCCCGGGAAGCGTCGAGCGGTCGTCGATGCGCTTGATACTCGAGACGTCGCAGGGTAATCTCACAATAAGCGGGCCATCCACAACCACCGCCCACGAGGTATTCCGTATGAAGCAGAGCTTCGAGACGATCCTCGATGAGCTGCCCGGTTTCGAACAGCGAATCGACGAGCTTACCGAAATACTTCTTACCAATCTCGTAATGGTGGCGGAGCTCCCTGCTCCGACGTTCCACGAGCGCAGGCGCGTGGATTTCCTGCTCGAACGTTTTAACGAGTATCAACTACAGAACTGCTCCACCGATGAGGCCGGAAACGCCCTCGGGATACTGCCCGGAGAGGACCCGGAACGCAACATCATGGTGGTCGCACACGTGGACACGGCGTTTTCGGAGCTGGTCGATCACACCGTGGTCATCCAGCCCGATTACGTCGGCGGACCCGGAGTCGGTGACAACAGCCTGGGCGTGGCCACGGTCGCTACGTTGCCGCTGATCTTCGAGAAGCTGGACATCACCCTGAGCTCCAATCTGGTGTTGATGGGCTCCTCCCGCAGCCTGGGTCGCGGCGACATCGAGGGTATCCGGTTCTTTCTGAACAACAAGGACATCCCGGTCTCCTCGGGGATCTGTGTTGAGGGCGTCAAGCTCGGTCGGCTCAGCTATGCCTCCATCGGTATGCTTCGCGGAGAGATCCAATACCGGGTGCCGGAGGAATACGACTGGACGCGCTTCGGGGCCGGTGGTGCTATCGTGAATATGAACGAGATCATCAACCGCATCCTCGAGATTCCCGTGCCGCGGCGGCCGCGGACCACCATCGTGCTGAACTCCATCGAGTCGGGTGCCTCCTTCAGTACCATCCCGACCCAGGCCACGCTGCAGTTTGAAATTCGCAGCGAGTCCGGAGAACTGGTCCAGGATCTGGCGAACCGGATCGGGGATATCGGCGCGGAAGTGTCGTCACAGACCGGCGCGGAGGTGGAGTTCAACGTGCTCTCACGGCGCCAGCCCGGCGGTATCAACTTCTCTCATCCCCTCGCGGATCATGCGCGGGAGATTCTCAAGCGGCTCGGAATAAACCCTCGGATCACGCCGAGCACTTCGGAGCTCTCAGCGTTCATCGACAAGGGCATCCCGGCGGTGACCGTCGGTCTCAGCGACGGGGAAAACATCAACGAGGAGGATGAGCGCGTGGAGATATCCGCGCTATCACGGGGGGTGGCACAGCTCGTCGGGCTCATTGTGGCCCTGGACAGGGGGTGCTGTGATGAATGAGCCGATGCATGAGTACATCGATGCATGGCTGAAGAGCAACACCTTTCATCATTCGCAGTTTCGTGACCTGCGTACGCTCGTGGAGGAGAAGGAGAAGCGAGGGCTGCGCATCTCGCTGTGCATCCCTACCCTGAACGAGGAAGCCACCATCGGAAAAGAGGTGGTCATCTTTCGGTCCGAGCTCATGATGCGCTATGCGCTCCTCGACGAGATTGCCGTCATCGATTCGGGATCGGCGGACAGTACCCTGGAAGTGGCGCGCTCCTTCGGTGCGGAGACATACCTGGCAAACGAAATCCTGCCTTCTCTGGAGCCGAAGCAGGGAAAGGGAGAGAACCTCTGGAAGGCCATTTACCAACTGACCGGCGACATCATCGTGTACATCGACGCGGACATCAAGAACATTCATCCGCGGTTCGTCTACGGGCTGGTCGCGCCGTTGATCTTTCGCGACGAGATACAGTACGTCAAGGCCTTCTACGACAGACCCCTGGCTTCTTCGCACGGGGTGCGTCCCTCCGGCGGTGGACGGGTTACCGAGATCCTCATTCGTCCTCTGTTCTCCCTGTTCTTCCCGGAGCTGACGGCGATCATCCAACCGCTTTCCGGGGAGTATGCCGTGCGACGAGAGGTCTTAGAGGAGATTCCCTTTCCCATCGGCTACGGCGTGGAGACCTCACACCTCCTCGACGTCTACACGCGGTGGGGCATGGGAGCCTTTGGACAGACCGATTTGGACCAGCGGGTCCATCGTAATCAGCCGACTCGTAGTCTCGGGAGAATGGCGTTCGGCATCCTCCAGACCTTTCTCAATAGGGTGCAGAAGCTCGGGGTCGTTCCTTCCTTGCCCGAGACCTCGAGCGTACTCAGACAGTTCCAGGTGAAGGATCAGGTGTTCGAGGCGGTGGAGCACGAGATCGTCGAGGAGGAGCGGCCGCCGATGAACACCGTACCGGAGTATCAGGAACGAAAGAGTAGCATCACGGACGCGACCGCCTCCGGCAAGTAAGACGAGCACGAACGGGGAGTCATGAATAGCGAGATCGTTAGCTTCGAGAATGTCGGTTTCTATTTCGGTCCCTCCAACGAAGATCCGTCCCGAGCGGTCGAGCGGCCGGAAGAGGTGACGGAGGTATTCGCCGGCCTCTCGGTCTCCCTGCCCGCGGGGGTCATGTCGCTGGTCGGGGAGAACGGCACGGGTAAGTCAACGCTGTTGTTGCTTGCCGGCGCCCGGCTCTTTCCGACGACGGGCCGGGTTCTGCTCTTCGGCAAGGACACGCAGGACTTCGCCCGTGCCGCAGTGGACCCGGAGTTGGAAGAAGAACGTAACCGTTACGTCTCCTTCGTGTATCAGAACATGGAGTTCGAGACCGAAGCGGCAGTGGGCGACTTAATGGAGTTCGTCTTTGAGAATGGATATCACCACGAGGGAGCCCGACGATTGCTCGAAGACGCGCAACGGGAGCTCGAGCTTTCGGAGTTCCTGCACAAGCGGACGCAGGAGCTGAGCAAGGGCGAGCTGCAGCGAACGATTGTGGGCTTCTCCATTCTCTACGGGTCGAAGTTGCTGATACTCGATGAGCCCGTGTTCGCCGTGGAGCCGGAACGCCAAGAGCGCGTATTCGATTTTCTGGTGCGGTTTGCCGGGGAGTTCGGATGCAGCGTGTACTACTCCGCGCACAACCTGGAGCTCACTCGGCATTTTTCGGACCACCTATTATTGTTCACCAAGAGCGGTGACCTGCGGCTCGGGCCGACGCAGGAGCTGTTTACTCGGGAGATCATAGAGCACGCCTACAAGGTCCCCTTCCAGATGCTCTACCGGAAGGACTTTCTTCATCGTCAGATGCTTGCTACGGCACATCCGGGTCCGGCCGATCAAGGGGAAAGCCGTGACGACGATGAAGACGGGGGCGGCGTCAGTTGACACCGGGAAGGCCGGCGTATTACTATCTGCTTCCAAAGCATCGGGCTGTAGCGCAGTGGTTTAGCGTACCTGTCTGGGGGACAGGGGGTCGGCGGTTCAAATCCGCCCAGCCCGATTATTCGCCTCCATCCCGGCCGGC
>JBKHEN010000158.1:0-5552 GCA_046540795.1 Spirochaetaceae bacterium
GCAATTTACGGTTGCGCGTCCCTAGTTTCGGGTGTATAATATCTATTGTTCTTTATCTATAAGGAAATCGACAAAAGGAACACATGCCACCACACCGCGTTGTTGCGGGAACCCTGAGGAGGTTTTCCATGCCTGCGGAAGTTCAGCCCACACACCCCGATTTCACGATCGACGAGCTCGACCGCATCATACATGCACATCGGGAAGAGGCCGGGGCCCTCATCCCGGTACTGCAAGAGGTACAGGAGTCCATCGGCTACCTACCCAAAGAGGCACTGATGCACATCGCCGCCCGCCTCGATATTCCCTACAGCGAGGTAGCCGGCGTCGTTTCGTTCTACTCGTTCTTCACCACCATCCCACGCGGCCGACATACCGTTAGAACCTGCCTCGGCACTGCATGCTACGTGCGCGGCGGCAAGGACGTTCTCGAGAGCCTCAAGCGGCACCTCGGAATCGAGGTGGGCGGAACTACTGAGGATCGTATGTTCTCTCTGGAGATAGGCCGGTGTTTCGGAGCGTGCGGCTTGGCACCGGTTGTCGTGGTCGACGAGGACGTGCATCAGCAGGTCAAGCCTTCTCGCGTTTCCGAGCTCCTGACGCCGTATAGAGACGAGGAGGAATCGGCATGAAAATAGCCTCGACCGAACAACTCGCTACTCTGCGCACCGAGCTCGCCGAAAAACGCAACTCGGTGGGCAAACGTATTCGGCTGTGTACCGGTGGCGGCTGTCTTGCCTCCGGCGCCGAGAAGATCCGGGACGCCCTCCGTGAAGAGCTCGTAGCCGCAAACGGGCACGTCGGAATCACCGAAACCGGCTGCATGGGCCCCTGCTCCGCCGGCCCGGTCCTGGCGGTGGATCCCGAAGGCACGTTCTATGAGGGCGTAACTTCGGAGGATGCACGGGAGATCGTACGGAGCCACGTGCTCGGCGGCAGCCCCGTGGAACGACTTCTCCACCGAAACATCGGATCGAGTGAGCCCGCCCCTACCGAAAAGGATATAGGGTTTTTCGATGGGCAACAAAAGGTGGTTCTCAGGAACTGCGGCCGGATAAATCCCGGTAGTATAGAGGACTATATCTCCGTAGGCGGCTACGCCGGTTTTGCCAACGTGCTCAGCGACTACTCTCGAGAACAGGTCATCGAGAGCGTCAAACAAGCCGGCCTTCGCGGTCGCGGTGGTGCAGGCTTCCCGACCTGGCTCAAATGGCGCTTCACCTACGACGCCGCGGGCAAGGAGAAGTACGTGCTCTGCAACGCCGACGAGGGCGATCCCGGAGCATTCATGGACCGTAGCGTTCTGGAAGGTGACCCGCACAGCGTCATCGAGGGCATGGCCATCGCCGCGTATGCCGTCGGAGCCGAGCAGGGGTACCTCTACGTTCGCGCCGAGTATCCTATTGCGGTAGCCCGTCTTCAGAACGCCATCGACCAGGCCCGGGAGGCCGGGCTTCTCGGATCGAGCATTCTCGGCTCCGATTTCACCTTCGACCTCGCCATCCGGAAAGGATCCGGCGCGTTCGTCTGCGGAGAGGAAACGGCCCTCATCCACTCCATCGAGGGCAAGCGCGGCGAACCTACCCCCCGCCCGCCGTTCCCGGCACAGAAGGGGCTGTGGGGAAAACCGACCCTTCTGAACAACGTCGAAACCTACGCAAACGTGTCCGCGGTCTTTGCCGAGGGCGCGCACGCCTTCGCACAGGTCGGCACCGTCGACAGTAAAGGTACAAAAGTATTTGCATTGGCCGGCTCGGTACGAAACACCGGGCTCGTGGAAGTGCCGATCGGGACAACCCTCGGCGAGCTGATCTACGATATCGGCGGCGGCATCAAAAACGACAAGCCCTTCAAAGCGGCTCAAATCGGCGGTCCCTCAGGCGGATGCGTGCCGAAAGAGCATCTCAACGTGCCCCTCGACTATGCCACGCTCGAGAAGCTCGGCGCCATCATGGGCTCCGGCGGGCTGATCGTTATGGACGACGGCACCTGCATGGTGGACGTAGCGCGTTTCTTCCTCGAGTTCGTGCAGGAGGAGTCCTGCGGGAAGTGCACGCCATGCAGAGTCGGCACAAAACGAATGCTCGAGATTCTCGATCGCATCTGCGAGGGCCACGGCGAGTACGAGGACATCGATCGCCTCGAAGAGCTAGGACACGAGATTCGAGAGACCGCGCTCTGCGGCCTCGGCCAAACCGCACCCAACCCCGTGTTGTCCACTATTCGTCATTTTCGATACGAGTACGAGGAGCATATACGTGACAAACACTGCGCCGCGGGGATTTGCCCTGAGCTCGTGCGGGCGCCGTGTCAGTCCGCTTGCCCCGCGGGCGTGGACGTGCCCGGTTTCGTCAGCCTCGTCGGCGAGAAGCGATACGCCGAGGCGCTGAAGCTCCACCGCGAGCGCAACCCGTTTGCCGCCGTATGCGCCCGGGTCTGCTTCCACACATGCGAGGAGAAGTGCCGCCGGCAAACCCTCGACGCCCCCGTCGCTATTCGGGCCATAAAGCGACACATGGTCGATCAGGAAGTCGTCCTCCAGGTGCCGGAGGTACGAGAGAATCCCGAAAACGCCGCGCGAAAAGTGGCGATTGTCGGAGCAGGCCCAGCAGGATTGTCCTGCGCCTATTTCCTAGCCCGTCTCGGTTACCGGCCGGTGGTCTTCGAAGCAATGCCGCGACCCGGCGGGATGCTCGTCCAGGCCATCCCCGAATACCGCTTACCGCGAGAGACGCTGGCACGGGAAATCCGGATGATCGAAAACATGGGCGTCGAGATCCGCACGGAGACAAGTCTCGGCACCGACTTCACCCTCGAAGACCTTCGCGGCGACGGCTATGAGGCGGTCTTCCTCGGCCTGGGAGCACCGGAGTGCACGCCCCTCGAAATTCCCGGCGCCGAGGGAACCGACGTCGTCCCGGCCGGGGAGTTCCTCCGGCAATACAACGTCCGCGGCTCCGTGCCCGTAGGGCGCAAGGTGATCGTGGTCGGCGGCGGGAACGCGGCCATCGACGCCGCCCGCACCGCGCTCAGGCTCGGCGCGGAGGTGACCATCGTGTACCGCCGCACGAAAGAGCAGATGCCGGCTTATGCGGAGGAAATCGAAGAGGCGATTGCCGAGGGCGTCGAGATCAGACCCCTCGTGCAGCCCACCGAAGTGATCCGCGGTTCCGACGGATGTATGACCGCCCTGCAATGCGTGGCGTTATCCCTCGGCGAGTTCGACAAAAGCGGTCGCAGACGCCCCACGCGGAAAGCCTCCGAGCCGTTCAACCTCGAAGCCGACCAGGTCATAGTGGCCATCGGCCAGCGCCTCGAAGCCGACGAATTGCTCGAGGGAACGGGAGTCAAGCGAGACGACGACGGCTTTCTGCGCTCCGACCCCGTTACCGGCAGAACCGCCGACCCGTGGATTTTCTCCGGAGGCGATGCGGTACTCGGCCCCGCCTCTGTAGTGGAAGCAATCGGCGCAGGGGAGCGCGCCGCCTACGGCATCGATCTCTATTTGACCGGGGAGAACCATGCATTCTGGCGGGCGGAGAAACCCGTTGACACCGAGTTCGATCCCGACGCCGATCCGCTACCCTACGACCGGGAAGCCATCGAAACCGTTCCGACCGAACGGCGCCGACACAACTTCTGCGAAGTAGAGCTTCCCTGGTCCGAAGCGGTAGCTGTTCGACAGGCAAAACGTTGTCTCAGATGCGACTACGGCAAGACGCCCGCAAAGGAGGATGTTCATGCCTAAGGTAACTATTAACGACCGGGAGCTCGAGGTACCCGGCGGCTCGACCATACTCGAAGCGGCGCGCGGCGCCGGCATCCACATCCCTACCCTGTGCCATCTCGAAGGGCATGAAGCGCTCGGCGCATGCAGAGTCTGCGTAGTGGATCTCGAAGGCGCGCGCACCACCGTTCCCGCCTGTGTCACGCGGGTGACCGACGGCATGGTGATCCGCACCAACTCCGACCGGGCCCGGAAGGCAAGAAAGACCGTCGTGGAGCTTCTTCTCAGCGAGCACGACGGCGACTGCAAGGTCTGTGGCCGTGCGGAGGACTGTGAGCTCAAGGCCCTCGCGTGGGATCTCGGCATTCGGGAGGAACGATACGCCGGAGAGCGCACCGACGGCGGCCTCGACACCTCCACCCCGGCTTTGGTACGCGACGCCTCCAAATGCATCAAGTGCCGCCGCTGCGTGACGGTCTGTTCCGAGGTACAGACGGTGTCGGTGCTCTCACCGCAGGGCCGCGGCTTCACGACTCAAATCGCGCCCGCCTTTGCGAACGATCTCGACACGACCGCGTGCGTGCAGTGCGGCCAATGCGCCGCCGCCTGTCCTGTCGGCGCGATCACGGAGCAACGACACGTCGATAAGGTGTGGGCCGCTCTCGACGATCCGGAGCAATTCGTCGTCGTCCAAACGGCTCCCGCCATTCGTGCCGCTCTCGGAGAGTGCTTCGGGTATCCCGTCGGCACCCGGGTCACCCCTCAGATGACCGCCGCCTTGCGTCGACTCGGCTTCGACAAGGTGTTCGACACCGAGTTCTCGGCCGATCTTACGATCGTCGAGGAGGCGCATGAACTACTCACTCGGCTGACACAGGCGCTGGTACACGGCGAGGAGGTGGCGCTCCCTCAATTCACCAGTTGCTCGCCCGGGTGGATCAAGTTCACCGAGCACTTCTTTCCGGAATTCCTGCCGAATCTCTCCACCTGCAAGAGCCCGCAGCAAATGTTTGGTGCTCTCGCAAAGAGCTACTACGCCGAGCAGCTCGGCCTCTCGCCGTCTCAACTTACGGTGGTTTCGGTGATGCCGTGCACGGCGAAAAAGTTCGAGGCCGGACGCGAGGAGATGAACGACAGCGGCGTTCAAGATGTGGATTACGTCCTTACCACCCGCGAGCTCGGGGAGATGATCCGTGAGGCGGGGATCGATTTCACCTCCCTGCCGGATGAGGAAATGGACGCGCCTCTGGGAATCTCCACCGGCGCGGCGGACATCTTCGCCAACACCGGCGGGGTCATGGAGGCGGCGCTCCGCACCGCCCATCACGTCGTCACCGGACGACCGCTCCCCACCGAGAACATGCACGTCGCCCCTATCGCCGGCCTCGAGGGGGTAAAGGAGGCTTCCGTCACCGTCACCGACCCGGTCCCGGAGTGGAGCTTCCTCGATGGAGTGGAGGTCAAGGTGGCCGTGGCTCATGGACTCGGCAACGCCCGCGCACTTCTCGAGCGTATCAAGTCCGGCGAGGCGAGCTACCACTTCGTGGAGATCATGACCTGTCCGGGCGGGTGTATCGGCGGCGGCGGGCAGCCCCGTTTCACGACCAATGAGGTACGGGAAGCTCGTATTCGCGCCATTTACGAGGAGGACGAGCACAAGACGGTCCGGATGTCTCACCAGAACCCGGCTGTGGTCGAGCTGTACGAGCGCTATCTCGAGAAGCCCCTCGGTGAGCGCTCGCATCATCTTCTGCACACCTTCTACGAGTCACGAATGAAGGAGGTGGCCCTCTAACCGGGCTTGCCGGGCCCCGAAGGGCCCGGC
>JBKHEN010000159.1:0-5368 GCA_046540795.1 Spirochaetaceae bacterium
CACGGCCGATGATTCGGAGGCCAGGCAGGCGGCGCTTGCTGAGCTCGAAGCGGAGGTGCGCTCCTGCAGCCTCTGTCCGCTTCACGAGGGCCGGACCAACGCGGTTCCCGGCATGGGGGTGTTGGATCCTCTGGTTATGGCGATCGGCGAAGGCCCGGGAGCGGAGGAAGATCGGCAGGGCCTGCCCTTCGTGGGGCGTGCCGGACAATATTTCGACAAATGGCTTGCCGCCCTGGGGCTCTCCCGGCATCGTGAGGTGTACATCGCCAACATCGTCAAATGTCGTCCGCCGGGCAACCGGGATCCACAGACCCGTGAGATCGATGCCTGCACCCCCTACCTCCGGCGGCAGATCGAGATCATTCGTCCGAAGACCATTCTCGCGCTCGGACGATTTGCCGCTTCGTGGTTGAGCGGGGCGGGGGAGAGCATCGGCCGCCTTCGGGGGCGTACCTTCCGCTTTCACGGCGTGCCGGTGATAGTGACCTACCACCCCAGCGGTGTCTTACGCAATCCTGATTACCGACGTCCCGTATGGGACGATCTGAAACGATTACGCTCGATCTACCGCGAGGACGCCGACGGCGCATGAGCCGCTACGTCTCGGTCGCATTCAACGTCCCGGTGCCCCGGGTATTCACGTACGAGACGACGGAGGAGCTCCCGTTGGGGGTGCGGGTGGTGGCACCCTTCGGTCGGCGGAGCCTCGCGGGGTTCGTTGTGGACCCCCGGGCCGAACGACCCGCGCACCTCGAAACGGTGAAGACCGTCTCCCGTCGCATCGACCCGGAGCCGCTCTTCGATCAAGGCTACCTCCGGCTTGCCGAGTGGATGAGCCGCATGTACGTGGCAAGTCTCGGGGAATGCCTGTCGGCGATGATACCCCTCGGCCGGCAGGAGCGGGAGCCCGCGGCCTTCGGCGTCGACGAGCCCGATGTCGAGGACCATGATCTCGTGCTCTCCGCCGAACAGCGGCAGGCGGTGGACCGCATCAGTGTGCGCACCGACGGCTTTTCCTACCTCTACGGGGTGACCGGGAGCGGAAAAACCGAGGTATTCCTGCAGGTTGCCGAACGAGTGCTCCATGAGGGGCGCAGCATCATCTACCTCGTGCCGGAGATCGCTCTCACGCGGCAGATCGTCGACACGATCCGGCGACGCTTCGGCGAGACCGCGGCGGTGTTGCACTCGCGGCTGACTCCCTCCCAACGGCTGCGGGAATGGATGCGTATTCGCCGCGGGGAAGCCGCCTTCGTCATCGGAGCACGGAGCGCGGTGTTTGCCCCCGTGCGCTCGCTCGGGCTTGTCATCGTCGACGAGGAGCACGAGGCCTCCTACAAGTCGGGCTCCACCCCCCGATACCACGCCCGGCAGGTCGCCATGCACCGCTGCAGCAGCGAAGAGGCCCGTCTGGTTATGGGGAGCGCCACTCCCTCGGTGGAGGCGTGGCACCTGATGAAGGCGGGACAGCTCGAGCGGCTCACCCTTTCGACGCGGCTCTCGGGGGGTGCGATGCCGGCGATGGAGGTGGTAAGCCTCACCGATGCGCCCGGGCCGCTTAGTGAGCCGCTGGTGGAGGCCGTGCGGGAAACGCACCGTGAGGGGCGGCAGTCCATTCTATTTCTCAATCGCCGGGGATTCGCCGCCTTCTTCCAGTGTCGTTCCTGCGGGTACGTCATGCGTTGTAAGCACTGCTCGGTGACGCTCACCTATCACAAGGCCAAAGCAAAAATGGTCTGCCACTACTGCGGTTATCGTGTTGATCCGCCGCGGGTGTGTCCGGAGTGCGGATCTCTCGATGCGGGTTTTGCCGGCCACGGCACCGAGCGGATAGAAGAGGAGGTCTCCGCCCGATTTCGCGAGCTCACCGTCCGAAGGCTCGACACCGACATCGCCCGGCGCCGCGGTGTTCTCGAGGAGACGCTCGATGCGTTCCGGCGCGGGGAGATCCATGTGCTCCTCGGCACGCAGATGGTGGCCAAGGGGCTCAATTTCCCGGGGGTCAAGCTGGTGGGGATCATTCAGGCCGACACCGGGCTGATGCTGCCGGATTTCCGTGCGGCGGAACGGACGTTTTCGCTCATCACCCAGGTCGCCGGGCGCGCGGGGCGGTACAGTCCCGACGGGCGTGTTATCGTGCAGACGTTCCAACCGAACAATACGGCGGTGCGCCGCGCGGTTGCGGGGGAGATCGAGGGATTCTACGAGGAAGAGATTGCCATCCGTCGCGGCCTGCGCTTTCCCCCGTTCTCCCGATTGCTGCGGGTCGTTGTGCGCAGCCGCAGCCGCGAAACGGCGGAGCGTGCGGCAAGCGAAGTCGCCGGTAACCTGGGCGGCGCCTTGCGCGGGGCGGGCTGCGGCGAAGACACGGAGGTCATGGGGCCGTCGGAGTGCGCCCTCGCGGTGATCGCCGGTAATCACCGCAGGCAGATCCTCGTGAGAACGGGCTCGTTTCGGCGGGCACACGCGGTTCTCACCCATGTGCTCGGCGAGTATCGCCCTCCCGCCCGGGCGTATGTCGAGGTGGATGTCGACCCGGTGAGTGTCTTGTGACCGGCGGAGAGCCGCCCCGATTGACGGGGGACCGGGTATTTAGTAGCATTTCCCTGCGCCATGGCAAAACGAGAGTTGATTTATCATCCAAATGAGCTTCTCAGAGCGCACGCCGAGCCGGTTGCGGAGATAGATGCCGAAACCCGGGAGCTCGCCGAGGAGATGATCCGGATCATGGAGAGCTCCGACGGGATCGGGCTTGCCGGGCCTCAGGTCGGCGTGCTCGAGCGCCTGTTCGTGGTCGAAGTGCCGGAAGACAGGCCGCGGGTATTCATCAACCCTCAGATTCTAGAGACCTCTCTCGAGACGAAGGTGTATGAGGAAGGGTGCTTGAGTATACCCGGCGTCTACGCGGAGCTCGAGCGTTCGGCGCGGGTTCGTATTCAGGCTTGGAACGAGCGTGGTCGTCCCTTCAACATTGAGGCGGAGCGTATGCTCGCCCGTGTCATCCAGCATGAGTACGACCACCTCAACGGCGTCCTTTTCATCGATCACCTGCCGGAGAAGAAGCGCGAGCGCATATTGAGGAAGTACGCCGCTCCGGTCGCCGGCTGAGGGTATGAGGCTTCTCTACGCCGGGACTCCGGACATTGCCGTGCCCGCGCTTCGGGACGTTTCCGCGGAGTTTCCCGTGGTGGGTGTTCTTACCGCCCCGGATGCTCGGCGCGGGCGGGGGCGGAAGCTCAGGCCGCCGCCGGTGAAGGAAGCCGCCGTGGAGCTCGGAGTCCCCGTGTTGCAGCCCCTACGCCTCGACGAGGAGGCCCGGGCTCTCGTACGGGAGCTCTTCCCGGACATGCTCGTTTCATTTGCATATGGAAAGATCTTCGGGCCCAAGTTCATGGGCATTTTCCCGGAAGGCGGGCTTAACGTGCACCCTTCACTCCTGCCGAAATACCGTGGTCCCGCCCCGATTCCGGCGGTTATTCTCTCAGGTGAGACGGAGACGGGAATCACGGTACAGTATCTTGCCGAGAAGATGGATGCCGGGGCCGTCGTCGTGCAGGAGCGTATGCCCCTCGACGGCGACGAGACCGCCGAATCTCTGAGTAACCGGGTGGCACAGGCTGCAGGCGGCGTGCTCCTGCGCGCGCTCCGCGAGATTACCGCAGGCACAGCCGCGCCGGTACCGCAGGTGGAGGAAGAGGCGACCTACTGTACGTTTATCCGCAAAGAAGACGGACAGATCGACTGGCGGAGTACCTCAGTGCAGATCGAGCGAATGGTACGCGCCTACACGCCGTGGCCGGGAGCCTACACCTATTGGGAGGGCCGTGCCCTCACCATTCGGGAAGCCGTCGCAGTCGACTCCGCCAAGGACCCTGGCTACCCGGCGTCACCGGCAGAACCGGGACGGGTTGTCGGAGTAGACAGGGGTACGGGAATTCTGATACAAACGGGGAACGGTATGCTTGCTGTACGCAGGCTCCAACTCCAAGGTGGAAAAACGGTAGACTGGAAGAGCTTCATGAACGGCCACGGAGATTTCACGCGGGCCGTGCTGAGCAGCCTTTAGATCCATGGCGCGACGTAAGACCCGACTTCGAAACTTGCTTCCCCGCTACGCCGACCGCCCGGAGGTCCGCTACTTTAAGATCACCGTCTACTCGTTTCTCGGTATTGCGTTACTGACGATCGTCGCCGGCCTCGGCACGTTTCTGCTCTCGCTGCGCGGCAGGGAGCAGGTGCTGGTGCCCGAGCTGACGGAGAAGGAGCTCCCGGAAGCGCTTGTCGACCTACAGGAACGTGAGCTCCACGGGCAGATACAGCTGCGCTATCATTCGGACCCTACCCTGAAGGGAAAAGTCGTCGCACAGGAGCCCGCGTCGGGTGCTCTGGTACGAGCAGGGAAGGAAGTCGAGCTGACCGTAAGTCGGGGTGCCATCGTGGAGAGAGTGGATGATTACGTCGGTCGCTCTCTGCAGGAGGTGCGGGACGAGCTTACCACGCTGTTCACTACCTTCGAGGCGCTGCTTCAGATTGGTGACGTAAGCTACGTCTATTCGGATGAGCCTGCCGGCACCATCCTGGAGCAGGATCCGGAGCCGGATACGGAGCTGAGCTCCGGGACCACGGAGCTCGACCTCGTGGTGAGCCGGGGGGAAGACGTGGACGAGATCACGCTCTCCTCCTACGCCGGGCTGGAGTACCGGGAGGCTATCGACCTTCTCTCCGACGATAATATTCCCTTTACTTTCGATCTGGCCGATGAGGACTCCGACGGCGCCGCGGGTATCGTGGTGGAACAGGACCCGGAAGAGGGTGCGTCCGTGGATATGGAAACGCCTGTCCGTCTGACTATGGTACCGCCGGAGGACATCGGAGATTCGATGGTCTTCGGTATGTTCCGACGGGTGCTTCCCAACTATCCGGTCTCCGTGGACGTCACTCTGGAGGCGATCGACCCGGATGGGGAACGCCGTACCTTGCTGTCCATGGAGCATCCCGGCGGGGAGATCTCCGTCCCCTACGTGGTGGAGGAGAACTCGCGGATTGTGCTTTCCAGATTCGACACCGAAGTCTTGAGCGAGCAGGCGCGCCCGATCGAAGACCCCGCCGCGCTGGAGGATGAGGAACCGGAAGCCGTCCCGGACGTGCAGCCGGAGCCGGAACCCGAGCCCACGCCGCAGCCGCAACCGGAGCCCGAGGAGGAAGAGGAGGAAGCGCTGCCCCCTGACGCGGAGCCGGGCCCGGAGGTGGACTCGGATTTCGACGAGGAGCTTGTCCCCGAGGATGGACCTGACCAGGACGAGGACCAGGACCAGGATGAGGGCCAGGACCAGGATGAGGGCCAGGACCAAGACCAGGATCAGGATGA
>JBKHEN010000160.1:0-5314 GCA_046540795.1 Spirochaetaceae bacterium
GGATGAATTGCCCGATTCGTGAGCGCCCCTCCTTAACGCCGCACCGATAGCACCGTCATTCCATCGGGTAGAGCCGGCCGTCCTCGATCCGCACCGGGCGGCCGTTGTGGGTCGAGCTCACCACGCGGTATTCCATGGCATTCGCGTTCCAGATGAAGGTGGTCACCGTGGTGTCCGCCGCCATGGCCGTTCCGTCGCTCACGTCAAGCAAACGGCGGCGATCTTCGACTGTCAGCACGCTTCCCTGTTCCTCCCGGGCGTACTCGACGATGAGAAGATGCGTTATGCCGGAAAGATGGCCGACCTCGTTCAGCTGTTCCTCGTCGACCAGCCCGGACATCTGGAACTCGTATTCCTCTAGGATCGCGTCGGTTTCCTCGCGCTCGACGAGCTGGAAACCGTCGTGGGCTTCGAAGCGCTCGAGGAGCTGGCCGGCCAGTGCGTTACGCGAGGGGCCGGCATGGCGGCCGCTTTCTTCCTCACCGGCGCTTCGGACCTGCAGGCCCAGACGGATCGCCCGGCCGTCCTCGAGCGCGCGCTCAACGGCGAGGAAGGTGCGGCGCTGAATCTCGTTTCCCTCCGGGGTCTCGGGAACGGTCGTTCCCACGCGCTCACGCTCGGCCTCGCGCGCGTCCGCGGCGGCTACGTCTCGGTCTTCCTCGCCCCCGCCTTCGTCGTGAGCCTGTTCCACGGGCCGAAGGACGATGCGCTGGCTCTTTTCGGGGCCGTAAGCCCACAGCAGGGTAGGCCACCAGATGAGGATTCCCACGAGAAGATTTGCCGCCTTGATTTCCTTTTCGACGTTGGTCGTGCGGGGATAGTAACCTTCCTGCTCCGCGCGTACTTTCGGGTTCTTCCACACGGCGTTGGTCATGCGCTTGCGAGCCGGGCTTTCTCCGATCGGCTCATCATCGACATAGACTTCTGCACCTTCGGGCTCGGTATAGAAGGTTACGTTCGTCGCGCACCCGACGAACCCGAAACTCACGAGCACAATGACGGCAATCGCTCTTCTCATGGCTGTTCCCCCCGAGCGCAAATCATAGGCGGATAGCCGACCGAGCGCAAGCACTGTGGGAGAGGTTATGCACCTATGGTGGCACTACTTCCCGTAGACAAACGCTCGAAGCACGGAATCGAACTCCGGATCATCGGCGAGATGGTCTTTGAGCTTATTCACGGCGCGGGTGAGTGCCTGTTCCGAATCGAGTCCCCCTTCTTTTATCTCCGGCGAGCGGTAGCTCACGACATTCTCCCCGTCACGTCGACCGTCGACAGCCATGCCGGCGAACACGAAGACAAGCCCGTAGTCGTTCTCGGGAAGCTCCCTGTGCTCAACGATGAACCGGAGACTTCCGTCAGCTTCGCCGTCCATATCGGTGAATCGCACGGGTATACGCTCTGCCACGAGCTCTCGGAGTGACGACTCGAGGCCGCCCGCTCGCTCCCCGTCCTCACGCTCAGCCGAGAGCAAGACGGAAAGCGGGCGGATCTCGAGGATGAACGAGGTCCGGGGCGCGGAGATCCCGGTGGAGGGCGCCTCCACGGAGGCGGCCAGCCGCTCGAGGTCGACTCTGAGCGACACGGGGTAGGTACCCGGCTCGAGACGGCTCGAGGGAATCGTGAGTGACGCGCGCCCGGAGTCATCGGTGGTAGCGGTTAGTGCATGTGCATCGGCCGTGGTGGGCTCGACCCGAAGCGGGAGCCGCCCCGTGCCCGCCGCCCGCTCGGGAGCCGCGGCACTCACCCGGATGACCGCGCTCGCAGCCGGTGGTTGAGAGAGGTCCTCCTGCCGGGGCTCGATCTCTATCTCTTCAAGGACTCGGCGAATGCGCGCTCTGAGGATATCGAAAGCGTATCCCTCCTCTTCGGCAATGGCGACGCGGGCATCCCCCCCGTACGGAGACTCGGCTACCGCCCCGAGTGCCTGTAGCAGCAGCGAGAGCTCGCGTGCGACACTCGCATCGGCCCGCCCGGCGGGATCTTCAGACAGCGGTGTGAGGATCGAGGCAAGACGTTCCTCGACCCGCACAATTTCCTGCTGCCGGTAGCGCTCGAACTCCTCTTTGGACAGGCGTAGATAGAACCACTGTCCGATGGAAGGTGAGTAGTAGCTGTCGACGACCTCCACGCCTTGCAGTCGCTCCTCGACCATGGCGTCCATGAGAAGGGTGCTCGAGTCATAGCGCTCGCCTTGGGAGTCCTCCCGCGTCACCGTGCGAAGCTCGCTACGGATCTCAGTAGAGATTTCCGCGGCAAGAGCCCGGAGCGCTGCGAGCCGACCTCGCTCGAGGAGCTCCGCGCGATCCTCACTGCCGGAAAAGCCGCCGATGCCGATATAGTGCTCGGCGTCGCTCGGATACCGCTCTATCCAGGCGGGTACATCTTCCCCCTCGGGAACGGCGGGAAGGCGCTGTACGTGCTCTCCTTCCTTCTCCGGAGAGGCCCTCTCGGCGGCCACCTGTGCCCGGGCAGCAGATTCGGCGGACGACTCTCCGCGAGAGCGCTTGTCTGCGGTTTCCGGCGCCGAGGCGCAGGACCATAGAAGCGCCGCCGTCATGAGAACAAGCGCCGGAATCCCAATCCCGACCAATCCCCCCGCCCGGCCGCTTCGTACCGCTCCATTTCTTCGTGTCATCCGTATCATCCCGCTTTGGACGAAGTATTGGTCCTCCGGCCCCGGGTGTCAAGCTACGTTATCTACCGCGAAGAGGAGAGCCTGTGGTACGATGCGTGAGCGCACAAGGAGGAGGAAGTGCCGTGTCGACGTTCACCCGCGAAGCGCGCCGTCTCGACCGGGAGGTAGCAGAGCGAGGAGAGTGGATCGAGAAGATCCTACGGATCGAGCCCGAGAAGCAGAAGCGGCTCTACCGCCACCTCGACGTCGAGGCGAAGGCCGCCCCCGGCATGACGGAGGCCGCAGAGACGATTATGGCACCGGTTGACGGCGCAACGTTGCGCGTGCTCCGCAGTCGGCCGGGGGCACATGGCATGGCTCCGGCATCGGGCTCGACGCGGCCGGTGGTGTTCGTTCCGGGCTGGGGGGCGGTGCCCGGGGAGTTCGAGGATCTCTACGAGTACCTCCACGGTGAGGTGGATCTCTACTACATAGAAACTAGAGAAAAGCCAAGCAGCGTGCCGGCCGGTCGGCGACCGGACATGTCGGTGGAACAATCCGCCCGGGACATCGCTGCCGCCATCCGTTATCTCGGTCTCGATGTAACCGACTATGTGCTGCTCGGCTCCTGTTGGGGAGCATCGATCATCCTCGAGGCATTGCACCAAGGGTGTGTGGCGGCGCCGACCGTGCTCGCGGTCGATCCCATGCAACGCCTGTGGTTTCCCCGCCCGCTGCTCCGGTTCTTCTTTTTCTGGACGCCCGATTTCCTAGTGCGGCTCTTGAAGCCGCTTATCGTATGGCTCAGGCTGCGCGGGATGGAAGAGCCCCGGCAGCGGGAGCGGGCGGAGCAGTTTATCCGAGAGGCGGATATCGGAAAGTGGAGGAGGGCGGCCGTGGCGGCACGGAACTTTCAGCTCGCCGGCAGGCTCGAGTCCATCGAGCAGGAAGTCTTCGTGCTCACCTGCTCGGGCGACTACATTCATGACCAGCGCTATTATCCGGTTCTCACACGTCGTCTTCCCCGCGGGCGCTTTCTCTCGCTGCAAGTGGACGAGGCTCACCGCGAACGGATGATCGGTCTTGCGGCTCGGGAGTTTGCCCGGATTCCTCCGGAGCAGGGGGTACCGGAGAGTTTCAGAGAGTATCTGAAGCTCGCCGGGGATAACGGCGTCGCGTAGAGCCGCCCGCGGCCGCGCTCCTGCGCGACGGCGGCTGTGGTTTTATCTTGCTCGAGATGATGTACCGGCCCGAGCGCTTTGCTCTTGCCCCAGAGGCTGCTCGGTCGACGGGCCGGCACGCCCGAGGGCCGGCACGATGAACAGTCCGAGCGCCGTAAGCACCCCGATGATAACGAAGCCGAGGCCGAATAAGTCCTGCTCGGCGAGCCGGCCTATCATGGTAGGGAAGATACCCCCACCGAAGAGGTAGGCGATGGGAATGACCAGCGAGACCGCCAGGTTCCGCTGTTCAGGCCGGTTGACCGCGGCCATGGCAGTGAAACCGGCGGGGAAAAAGGCCGAGACCAGCATCGGTTGCAGGTACACGGCCGCGATGAGCGCCCAGCCCCCGCCAAAACCGATGAGCGCAGTGACCGCCCCGGCCGCCAGGGCGACCCCGCCGATGACCCATTGGTAGCCAAAGCGATCGGAGAGCCAGCCTGCGATGAAGACCATAATGAGCGAGGTGAGGCGCGAGGTTCCGACTATCGTGTTCACCGTGGAGGAGTCGATGCCCCTGCCCGCTACGAGGTAGCTCGGCAGCATCGAGTACACTCCCATCTCCAGTCCGATTGCCATGATGAAGAAGAACGAGATGATGACGAAGTTGCGCTTGCAAAGGATCTCGGACACTTGATCCCACTTCGGCGCGCTGCCGTGGAATCGCCCTCCGCGGGCAAAGCGAAAGAACAGGCTGCCGGCGGCGAGAGAGAACACGCTCATCACGATGAGCAGGCTTCGCCAATCGGTGTACCTGAGCGCCGCCTCCGCAAAGACCGGGGCCGAGGCCAGCCCGAGGATAGGGCCGAGCTCGTGAACGGCTATCGCCATTCCCCACTGCTTCTCTGAAACGACATCGGTCAAGGTAGTTACCCCGGAGGGCAGGTAGAGCCCGGCTCCCGCACCGAGAAAGAAGAGCCCCACGCGGAACCAGAAGAGGCTGTCGACGAGGCCGAGGAGGAGAAGCGACAGACCGGTGATCCACCCCGCGACGGCGATGGTGCTGTGGTGTTCCAGCCGCTGTGATATGAAACCGGAGAAAAGCATGGTAAGCATGAGACCCAGCGAGATCACCAGAAAGAAGGAGCCTCCTTCAGCATGAGAGATCTCGAGGTCCCGCTCGATAGGCAGCAGAAGCGGTGAGAGTATCGTTCGGCCGATGAAGGTCATGAAAAAGACCCACACAAGGAGGGACGTGGAGCCGACTGGGAAGGCGCCTGCGGGTACGCCCTCGCGTCCGTCTTTTGCTGCCCGTGTCGAAGCGTCGTCTTTATGTACCTTCTGTGTCGTCTTGATGCTCATGCGTTCCGCATCATACGTGAAAATCGGCGGGCCATATAGGCCCCCAGCTAAGCGTTTGACGGATATACCAAGTGCCGCGATGGCGGGGAACGGCGGAGGCGCCGGTCGCCTATCGCACTGGGGAACGCTCGGCCGTTCGATGCCGTCGACCGTCATGGGCAACCGCTTTGCCGCC
>JBKHEN010000161.1:0-5275 GCA_046540795.1 Spirochaetaceae bacterium
TGCCGCCGCTGGGGGCTTGCTGCCGCCGCCGGGGGCTTGCCGCTATCGCTGCGGTTTTGCCGCCGCCGGACGCCGGTCATTCGGAGCCGTTTTCGGTGTCTTCCGCCGCTTCGTCGGCGCCGAGGAGACCGTATTCCGACAGAAGATCCTCGACACGTCTGGAGGCAAGCAACTCCTCGCGCTCGAGAAGTTCTGCTGCTCGCTCGGTATCCGAAAACCCGGCCTCGAGCGCGTTCCGGAGATCTTCGATGCCCGCTTCAACTTCTTCGGTTTCGGTAAGCCGCAATGCCGCCCTTTCGAACAGCGCGGTCTCATTCTCCGCGTCCTCAGCGAGAAACCGGTCGTACAGCTTCAGAGCCCGAGCAACGTACCGCTGCTCGCTTAGTATCCGCGCCACCTCGAGCATACGCCGGCTTTCCTCCTCCACCGACGCAGCATCGGTGTAGTCGAGTAGCACGGAAACCGCCTTTTCGTACGCCTCATCTTCGTACAGGCTCATACCATAGTGATACAGAACCGATGCATCGTTCCTCTCACGCTCGTAGGCACGCTGTAAAGCCTCCCGGGCACGCGCCTTGTTCCCGAGACGCCGGTGCATCACCCCGGCGTTATAGAGCGCCGAGACACGGTACGGTGAGCGCTCGAGCACCTCCTCGTAGAGCGAGACGGCCGTCTGAAAACGGCGTTGTCTCGAATGGGCGTAGGCAAGGGCCTCGAGAACGAGCACATTCTGAGCATCCTCACCGCGAAGGTCCTCGAGGATCCGGATCGCCTCGTCATATGCTTCCGCCTCGATGTACGCCCTTGCCAGATTGAAGGAAGCAGGGGCAAGATCCGGTTCCAGCTCCAGCGCCTTTCTGTAGTACTCCGCCGCCCGCTCGTAGGCTTCCACCTCATAGAACGCATTGCCGAGGTCGTGGTATTCCTCCGCAAGGTTGGTACGCCGCACGTACGTCCGGCATCCGACAAGAAAGAGCATCAACAGTGCAAGCAGTATCACCAGGGCCGGCAAGGAAATCGTCGGCCGCGCCCGCCCCGGCTCGGCGTGCCCGGGCGAAGCCTCCGCGCGGCGGATTTCACCGGCCAAGGACGGTCGCCTCGATCTCATGCACTTGTGCGCGATAGAGGTTGGCAATGGTCGCTCCGTAATCGGCAATTAATTGGATGATGTCTCGGGGCCGTTCCTCCGAATCCCTGCCGTTCAGACGATCGCCGGCGTCTCCGAGGCCGGGAAGGATATAGGCGGCGTCGTTCAACGACGGGTCCATCCACAAGGTGTATACCGTAGCGTTCTCGACCGCCCGCGTAATGCGCAGGGCTCCCTTAAGGGCCGAAATCGAGTTGAAAAACTTGACGGATCTCGGTTTCACCCCTTGCCGACGCAGATACTCGATAATCGTCACGAGGCTCCCGCCGGTGGCGTTCATCGGATCGGCAAAAATGAGGTCCTTACCGTCGAGTGTCGAGAGATCGTAGTAGCTCTTATCCAAGTTCAGGATGTACTCCATGTCTCGCTCGAGCTTCCGATCATCCCGTTTGATACTGAACAAAGCAAAGGGTGTAACGTAGCTGGTCGAGGAGTACTCCTGGATCTCTTTGGACATAATCATCGACGGCAAAAGAGCGCCTCGTAGCATGACACACATGGCGGTGTTTTCCAGCTCCGCGTCGATGTCCGGAATCTTATGCACCGCGAAATTCTGCACCGGCGCATCCACCGGAGTCCTCACGATAAGGTGATTCTTGCGCTCGACTCCGGGGCCGGCGAAAGCGAGGTTGAACAGCAGCTCGTACGCGCGCTGCACGTAGTAAATGAACTCGCTCTGTCCGGTACGCACGTCCCGCAGCTTTGCGATCAGTCTCGACGCCTCGCCGTGCACCTCGCGGGGAGTTTCGAAGGAATAGACCCGGATCGCGGGATCACTCGCAGTCATTTCCCGCATACGGTCTCCCATGCGCCCGTACAAGTCGATGAGCCGCTTCTTCTCTTCAGTGATCCGCTTTTCATTGCCCGAGGATTCCAGCACCTTCGACGCTTCGAGCGCCTCGGCGTACAGGTCGTCCATCTCCGCGATTCGCGAGGAGTCATCCTCGGTCAAGTATCCGTCAAGATCGGACGCGGTGAGCACAACGTTGTTCATGCGCGGTGCACCTCCTACCATACTATACCGGTGAGCTCCCCACCCGCTCAAGCTCACCCGGCCGTGCCGCCCATCGGCCCTTGGACACCGAGCACACGACCCACGCGTTGCGTTTCCGCTGCAACAACGGTATGGTTGAAATACGACAATCGGGAGCGCTGGGGTTCCAGCGGTCGATTGGAAGGAGGAAATATGCAGAGGAAAATGGTGGTTTTAGTGCTGGTGCTGCTCATGGCAACGGCGGTAGCCGGATTCGGGGCAACCTGGGGTGTCGGGGCTTCCTTCGGGATAGACGCTCTCGGTGGGCTTCCGAATCAGGCGATGCTGTCGGTAAAGGTACCGCAACTACCGGTTTTATGGGGGCTCGGACTACAAGTCGGCGAAAATGAAGCGAACCTCGGGCTCACGGCGGATTGGTGGCTCTACACTACGAATCTAGTCAGCTTCTTGAACCTCTATATCGGGCCCGGTCTCTACGCGGCTCTACCGGATCCGCTCGAGCTCGGCGGCCGCGTGCCGATCGGAATCAACGCCTATCCCGTGGATGTCTTCGAAGTATTCTTCGAGGTGGCTCCGGCAATGGTGCTTGTCTCCGACCGCTCAGGCATTACCGTTCCCGACTTTGCCGTACAAGGAGCCTTCGGCTT
Organism: Spirochaetaceae bacterium; assembly: GCA_046540795.1. GTDB lineage: Bacteria > Spirochaetota > Spirochaetia > DSM-27196 > PWMO01 > JAAAOH01. The sequence continues at coordinate 2,789 of JBKHEN010000161.1, forward strand.
TCGGTTCTGGTTCGGATCCTGAATCCGGGAAAAAAAGAAAGCCCGGCCGTCGTGGCCGGGCTTTTACTTCTGGCATCTCCTAGGGGAGTCGAACCCCTGTTGCCGGGATGAAAACCCGGTGTCCTAACCGCTAGACGAAGGAGACATCGTTTGCGGAGAATAGCCAATCTCCGCCTCCCGCGTCAAGTGGTCGTGGTGAGACATCGGCAGAGACGCCGCCCACTCCCGGCGACCGCCGGTCCTACTCGATTCCGATCGAGATGGTGCCTTGGCCGGCCCACTCCAGCGTGTACTCCGCGCCTATAGGTGTCCCTGCCGCACGAACCCAGATATAGTAGGTCTGCCCGGCCGTGAGGGGGGCCGTTATCAGCTCTTCCTCAGTTTCCGGGTCTCCCGGTCCTGAAGTCTCCGTGCCCGTCGAGGACTCGATGAGCGTTGGATTTCCTGAGCCGGACCAGGAGTACAGGTAGAGGTCGAGGTTGGACTCATCGGCATCGAACGTAAGGACGATTTCCACCGAACCCGCTTCAGATTCATCCGGGGTGAAGGCGTACCAGTCCCCACCGCTCAAATCGCCGTCGTCGGTAGGATCTAGGTCGATTCCGGAGACCAGGGTAGCCGTCTCGATCGTCTCGGCTTGAGCGACGGTGTCGTTTTCCTCCCACTCATCGTCCGCCGTACCGTCGGCCGATACGCTCACGGAGCTCTCTATAGACGAGTCCCCCTCCGATATGGTCACAAGACCGACAAAGTACTTCTCACCCGGGGTAAGAACGGCGAACAATGCGGGGGTTCCCGGCGCCCAATACGCCGCCGTACCGTCGATCAGTGCCCCGCTTATGGTCTCGGTGATGAATCGACCGTCCCCATCGTAGGCGGCCATATAGACCGCGCTGTCAGAGTCCGGATCCGCCGTAACCGAGACCGCGGGGAGAGGATCGACCGCAGAGAGATCAATCACGAACCAGTGCTCACCGCCCCAGTCGTAGAGAGACTCTCCCGTTGAAAAGCTGGAGTCGAGTGAAACCTCCTCCTCCCCCGAATTCGGCACAATCGAAGTAGGCGCTATCGGCTGAGGCCCTTCGGTTCCGACTCCGTCGGGCGTTGGGAGAACGGCAACGTCCGTGACGCCCCCCGCTGTGACGTTGAACGTGTCGGAAGTACCGAGAAGGACGGGAACGTCTGAGCTCACGTCGTTGTTGAAGATCCGCGCCTCGAGCGTATACCCCGAAGCGGCCCGCACATTCCATTCGGTCTCATAGGCGTCCCCGGGGGCCTGTGTGCTCGCTTCGAGATCCAACACGAGGGTCTCCTGCCGCGTCCCGTCACGGTACAACCAGAGCTCAACACGGTCCGCAATCAGCAGCGCCGCCGTTTCAATGCCGCCTGCAGGGCGCTCGACCGCCCGCGCCAGACCCGGCCCGAGCCGTGTCACATGAACCGATACGGTACCGGTATTGCCGCCGGCTCCACCCGGTTTGTCACCTTCGTACACCTGCGGTGAGCAGGCCCCCATGACAACCATTACACCGACCGCGCCGATTGCCGCGGTCAAGACCAACCGACAGAAAACACAACGCTTCATGGCTCCCCTCCTCAGTTCCGGGAAACCTACGCGGTCGGCGCTTTTGGCGCACTGCCCCGCGTTGCGCGGGACCGGAACACCCACGCACGGACTACGGGCAGCACATACTGTGGTGGAAACACTCAGTTACAATTGTACCCCAACCGCGCCGCGATGCACCAGTGTTCCACACTGTTTTTCGCGCGAAATACGGGCATGTTTCACCGGAAATGTGGACCTAGCGCAGATAGCCCCAACGGCGAGCACCAGGACGGTAGGCGACAGCCGCTTCAATACGCCTCGGCGCTCTGCCCGCCGCTTACAATGGCGATGCCGGCGCTGGTGCCGAGCCGTGTGGCCCCCGCCTCTATCATTGCCACTGCGTCATCGCGGGATCGGATACCGCCTGCGGCCTTCACCTCCACTGTGGGGCTCACGGTCTTCCGCATGAGCGCAACATCGTGCACCGTCGCCCCGCCTTTGGAGAAACCCGTTGAGGTCTTCACGAAGTCCGCGCCCGCGTCCTCTGCGATCTCACAAGCTAGCACCTTTTCCTCGTCGGTGAGGAGGGCCGCTTCGATGATCACCTTGGTGAGACGCTGCGTGCCGGTTACGCGCGTCACCGAGAGAATGTCTTTCCGCACGGTATCCAGATCCCGGCCTTTGAGCGCCCCGATGTTCAATACCATGTCTATCTCGTCGGCACCCTCTTCTATAGCCAGTCGGGCCTCTGCCGCCTTTATCCGTGAGGCCATTGCGCCGAGGGGAAAGCCCACGACCACTGCCACCGATACATTGGTGCCGCGCAACTGCTGCGCACACCGTTCGGTCCAACTGCCGTTAACGCAGACCGCCCGAAAGTTGTGCTGCTTCGCCTCCGCAACCAACTTGTCGATCTGCGCGGCGGTCGCCTCCGGTTTGAG
>JBKHEN010000162.1:0-5232 GCA_046540795.1 Spirochaetaceae bacterium
TCCTTACGGGCCTGTGTGTTCTGTTGCTTCAAAAAACAGGCTTATTGATACTTCAAAAGGTCAGGACGAGATTCACCAGGGTTTTCCCGGTCGTCTCGATCTGGTGAACGAAGGACTGGAAATGGATGTTCACGTTCCGGCAGGCCTCCTGTACGAAGGAGACGTAGTACAGGCCAAGCTCCGGGCTTTCGGCGGTTGCTTCTCCAAGCTCGGCCTCGTAGAAGTCACTGAGACTCTTGCGCCGGACTGTGGTTTTCGACTTCTCCCGGAGGGCGTTCTGTACCTCGTCGAAGTTCGCCCTGTCGTCGGCCACCACCACGTGGAGCCGTCCGCGATCGTGTTCCAGGGTGAGGTCCTTGCGAGTTTTGAACAGGACGTACATTTCGCCGCGGGAGCCGACGTCGACATACTCGTGACGATCGTGGGCCTGCATGGTCGTGAGCACCTCGATGAGCATGAGCGCGAAATACTCCCCGATTACCGTCTTCTCCACATAGGAGCCGAGCTCATCGCGAACGGCGGGGATCGTCCGGGCATATGCGTCGGTGTTGCGGTAGAGGGCGAGAATGAGCCATGAGAGGCGGCTCATGCTATCGAGATAACGTTCCGCGGCGAGAAGGCGTATACGTTTCTCCTGATCAATCAGGCGATCATCGGTGCGGATCCGTTCCTGCATCGCCTCGAGGATGTCCCGGCGGGCGTCGCCGACGTCGGTTCTATGCTGCTCGAGAAGGGACTCGAGACGTTCGGTGTCCACGCGAGTGCGGAAGTCGATGGGGTTACGGACATTCCTGCGGTTCCAATGCTTCACCATTGGGGAGTTCAGTAGCATTGCGTAGGTAGAGGTGTCGAACTGCAGGTAGAGCATGCCGTAGGTGAGAAGCTTGGTGAAATCGATGATCGCGGAGCGTTGCGCGGTGAGGCTGGAAACAGGCAGCTCGATTTCGGAGATATAGCCCGAGAGCAGCAACTTCTGAAGCGTCGGGGCGGAGAAACCCTCAAGCTTTACCCCGTACTCGTCGCGGTCATCCGAGAGATGGAGTCGTTGGAGCGCACGATTGTGGCGCATGAAATAAGATAGTCCCTCGTCGGTGAACACCACGCGGATGGGGAGGTCGATGGTGGTGCTCCGGCGCCGGCTCGAGGACATGGGTCCGAGTGTATGAGAACTTTCGGAGCTTTTGAAGAGGCGCTAGGCGACCTCTGAAGTATCAACGAGCCTGTTGCAAGAGATTGCATAATCTACTGTGCTACAGACACTTATGCGTGCTTTTATCTCACACGCGAACGCTCCCGGACTCTCCGTAGTTCACGGCCGTTTCAGCGCAACGAGATAGCGAGCAGCGCCGCAACAAGCTTCTCGATACTTTACTTACGTTGACCTGCCGCACGCCGGGTGCTACGATACTCGCCCATGGCCAAACGTCTCCTCATCGCGGGAAAACCCTCAGACCTGACCGAAGAGCTCATCCGCGAGGCGCGCACCGCCGGCTACGAGGTCGTTGCTACCCTCGATGAGGACAGCGAGGAGCGGCCGAATTACGAGGGGCAGCTGCGGTGGGTGCGGTGGCGGGTGCGGTCCCCGCTCTCGGCGCGCACGGTGGTGCTTCAAGCGGCCGGTGTCGACGGTGCTATAGACGAGGCCCTGGTGATCCATACGCCTTCGGATTCGGCGGCCCGGGAACCCCTGCACGATCTGCAGTCCGCACTTCTCGAGCAGGCGGTGGACGCGTCGGTGAAGGGGGCGCTGTTCATTTTGCGGGAGCTCCTCGGGCACTTCGAGCGGCGCCGTGCGGGGTCGCTCGGACTGGTGCTGTACCAGCCGGACGGGGCGATGACGGCTCCCCTCGACGCCTCGACGGCGGGTGCCTTCCAGGGACTTGCCGGCGGCCTGTTCGCCTATTACCGCAATGAGCCGGTCACGTTGCGGGGGTTTTCCGCCACCGAACCCCGGCCCGCCGAGTTCGCCGGCTACATTCTCCAGACCCTTGCCGAGGGGCGCGGCGAGGGCAAATGGAATCGCTTCTCAGCCCGGGGCGGAATCTTCTCCCGGCTTCGTTGACGACCGTTCAGCGCATGGGCTATTGTCGGGTGCATGAAGATCTGGATGCGTCTCCTCGCGGGCAGTATCATCGGCGTGCTGCTCGGAGCCTATCTGCCGGAAAGCGGTGGCGACACCGCGGAATTGTTCTCCGAGATTTCCGCTTACGTTGTCCGTATCGCGCGATACTTTCTTTTCCCCCTGGTGTTCTTCGGCCTGATCACCGGTACCACCGAGCTCATGCGGGAGCGCCGGTTACCGGCGGTGTACGGCAAGACGCTCGGCTTGCTGCTTGCCGCCACGGCCGTCGCCATTTTGGTGGGCACCGGCGCCGTGCTTGCCGTGGCGCCGGGGCGGATCCCACCGATTTTTCAGGAGGCTCCTCGAGGTCAGGTGCCCGTGGTGAGCGAGCTCCTCGAGCGGGTCTTTCCCCACAACCTGTTTGCCCTGTTCGGCGGTGGGGGCGATTTCCTGTTGCCCTTCATGGTCCCGGCGTTGTTCATCGGGCTTGCCCTCTACGCCGACCAATCGGCCGGCTCGGCAGTCTCGCAGTTTGCCGACTCCGCTTCCCGCGTGTTCTATCGTCTGAGCGCCTTTGTGGTTGAAATCCTCGGCATCGGCATGATTGCCGTCGCGGCGGCGGTGGTCTTCGACATCCGCGGCATCAACGACTTCCAGATCTTTTCCTCGCTTATCCTCACCGTGTCTCTCGCGGTCGGGTTCATCGTGTTGGTGGTGTATCCGCTGCTCATCTATTTCCTCATCGACCGAGATAGCGCGTTACCGTGGCTCTACGCCATGATCGCGCCGCTGATTACCGGGCTGTTTTCCGGGGACGTATACTTCAGCCTCCCCACCCTCGAGCGGATCGGCAAGGAGAACCTCGGCGTGCCTCGACGGGTGGGGAGCGCGGTGTTCTCTCTGGCGGCGGTGTTCGGAAAGGCGGGAAGTGCGCTGGTTGCTACGGCGAGCTTCATCGTGATCCTGCGCTCCTACACGGCGCTCGAGATCACCGTGGTACAGGTAATGTGGGTGGCGGTGAGCACCTTCGGCGTGTCGTTCTTGCTGGGCGCGGTGCCCGGCTCGGCGGTCCTCGTGGCCTTGGCCATGCTTGCCAACCTTTATGGGAGGGGGATGGAAGAGGTCTATCTGATTCTGTGGCCGGCCGCACCGATTCTCATACGTCTTGGGGCGGTGCTCGACGTGGCGACCGCCGGCTTCGTGGCGCAGGTGGTCGGTGTTACCGAGAAAATGCGGCGCCGAGTGGACCCATACGACTTCATTTGATGTGCGCCTCCTCGGCAAGGGTCGCGCGGGAAATCTCCGGTGCCGATTCGACCCGGCGTCCCTTGAGGAGGAGACCCGCTCCGCGGCGAACAAGCGTTGCCGTGTAGCGGCCGAGCTCATGACTCAGTCGGCTACCTGCATGGCAGCCATCTCTCGTTCGATCTGTTGCTGGAGATACCGATGGACGAAGCGCCGGATGCGGTTTCTGGCCTCCGGATTCGATCTGGGGTCGAACATGATAACATAGATCGTGCCCACCCCGTCGTTGTCGCGGCGCTTGCCGGTGAAGACCCCGGAGATGGTGGTCAAGCCGCCGCGGAGCTTGAGCTGTATGTCTCTGAGGTATGTACGGTCGGCAAGGTCTACGGGGGTGTCGAAGCTGCACGCCATCCCCACGGAGCTGATGTCGCGAACGACTCCTCCTTTGAGGTCCGCCCAGAGCCGCACGTTGAAGCGTGCCGGCTGAGCGGGGTCGTCGGTCTTCGCTCGCACGTATTTTCGCCTACCCCGGGCTTCGTTTGCCTCGAGAACGCGGAGGATGATGTCCGTGCTTTCCTTGAGCCCGAGTGAGAGCTTGACAAACCCGGCGGACACCCCGACGTCCATCAGATACTTGCGGGCAAGTGCCTCATCATTGTTGTACGAGAGGATCCCGATCCGCACATCCGAATACCGGGAGCTTTCGAGGATACCGCGGATGTAGGATTCCCACTCGCTCTCCTCCAGCTCCGTATCGATGTTGACGAAGAGAATGGAGTCGGGATAGCGGGCCAGGAGCGCCCGGGCACGTCGGTGCTCCCGAAGGAGATAAACTTCGTATTCGCGGCGTACGACCTCCCAGATCAACTCGTCCTGGACGACGCTTGGCGGATAGAGGAAAAAGACCTTGCGACCGACAACGGCGCTATCCATGACAGCCGTTCTCATGTTACAGGCGCCCGCGGCGTTGCTCAAGCCCCGGCCGGGGGAATCACTACTCGCCAGGTAACACCGCCCTCCGAGCGGTAGCTCACCGTGCCCTGCAGCTGCGAGACGAGGGAGCGCACGAGCTCCATACCCAGAGAGGTATTCGCATCGACGTCGAAATCCGCGGGCATTCCCGGACCGTTGTCGGAGACGACCAGCTCGGTACCCTCGCTCGTCATGCGGAGAGAGACCGTTACCTGGATCGCCTCGCTACCGAGCGCTGCATACTTGAAGGCGTTGGTAACGAGCTCGTTCACAACCAGGCCGAAGGGTATGGCGAGGTTTACCCCGGCAACGACGGACTCCGCTTCCAGCTCCAGCGAGATCCCCGCGCCTTCCGGGCTCATTGCCCGCAGGTCCCTGCAGAGATCGCCGATGTAGTCCGCAAGGTCCACGCGAGCGAGATCACCCGACTGATACAACTTCTCATGAATGAGCGACATCGATCGGATCCGGCTCTGGCTTATCTCCAGTGCCTCGGTCACCGCCGGATCCGAGAGCTGACCGATCTCGAGGCTCAGAATGCTCGATATAATCTGCATGTTGTTTTTTACGCGGTGATGGATCTCCTGCAGCAGTACTTCCTTCTCCCGTAGTGAAGCCTCCACGGCACGCTCGGCACGCATGCGCTCCGAAATATCGACCGCCACGACGACGATGCCGCCGGACTCTCCCTGCGGGGTGAACACCGGATTTGCCGTAAACAACACGGGCACCGAGCTCCCGTCACGGCGAAGCACGTATAGCTCTTCGTTGAGGTTCTCCCCCGTTTGGATCACGCGCCGAAACCGCTCGGTCATCTCGGCGCGCTCTTCTTCGGGATGGAGTTCCAGGACGGATCGCCCGAGGACCTCCGATACCCGATATCCGAACAGCTGTTCCGCTCCCGCACTAAACTCCGAAATCCGAAAATCCGCGGCGCCCCGCGCCGCCCTCGC
>JBKHEN010000163.1:0-5206 GCA_046540795.1 Spirochaetaceae bacterium
TCAACGGCCTCGGCGGTAGCAGGTTTACCGATGGCGGGCTCAGCCGATGCCTCCTCCAAGCCTCTGTTGACAGCAGGAGTTTCCTCGACTACAATTTTAGTGTTGCATGATGTAAACAGAGGTTCAGATAATGATACACCGAGCGGACGGGGTTGCCTGCAGCGGGAGGTGGGAGATCGAGGGGACCATCGATTGGGATTCGCCCTATGCCGTCGGCATCTCTCCCGATACCTTCGATATGCTTCTCGCCGACACCCTGTACGCCCTGGAGCTGAAGAACCGCCTCTACGTGCTCGATCGCAGTAACGGAGCCTATCCTGCCTACGCCTTGCCTGTTACCGCGATCATGCATAACGCCCTCGCCGGTTTATTCATGGACAATATGTTTCGCTCCGCGCTGCGAAACCCTGCGACGAGCTGTTTCGGAGACTTGCCCTTCTACTTGCTCGTCACACAGTTCGACAAGCTCGATCCGGAGCGATACGCCGGGCGGTGCCGCACGTTGGAGAATGGAACCACGTCCCGGATGGCGGTGGCGCTGGTTTTCCATCGGCGCATCGGGATTGTGTTCGGTTACTCCTACATGGCTACGATAAAGAAGCTCCTGTTCACGGCGATGATGATAAGCTACACCTCGAAGCTTGCCGGCACCGAAACCGGGGTGGCTGAGCCGCAAGCGGTGTTCTCGCGCTTTTTCGGCGCACTGTTTATGCTAGGGACTCCCGCAGACTGTACACGCCTGCTCGAACGTCGTCTCGAGGGTCACGGGACCCGGCTGTTCCTGATCAACACCGGATGGAGCGGGGGGCCCTGTGGGACCAACCATCGCATCGATATCGAGTTGACCCGGGCGATGGTGCGAGCGGCCGTCTCCGGAGAGCTCGAGGAAGCGGCGTACCACACCGATCCGATCTTCGGCATGCAGGTACCCGCTTCATGTCCTGAGTTTCCCTCTGATATCCTGTTCCCCGCGAGCACGTGGGCGGACCGCGCGGCGTATGAGCGCGGCGCGGCGAAGCTCGCCGGGTAGTTTCGCCGTCGGTTTGAGTCGGAGTTTGCGGCAGAAGTGCCCGAACGAATCGCAGCAGCGTGCCCGGCCGCCCCGACCGACGCGGCCACGGCAACTTGAGCTACGGAGAACGGAAAGGGGCGATAGTGCACGAGATCGTTGCCCTCGATGCGTACGGGGTGAATCCGGGAGACCTCAGTTGGGAGCCGTTCGAGCGACTCGGGAGCTTAGCTGTGTACGAGCACACGCCGCGGTCCCTTATCGCCGAGCGGGCCGACAGCGCCGAGTTCCTGCTGGTCGATCTATTGTGGCTCGGAGAGGAGGAGCTCGACGAGCTGCCCAATCTACGTTATATCGGGCTCTTCGCCACCGGTCACGACCAGATAGACATTGAGGCTGCCCGTCGGCGGGGAATTGCGGTGACAAACGTGCCGGCGTACTCTACCCCCTCGGTTGCGCAGATGACCTTCGCGCTACTTCTGAGCATGACGAATCGTATATGCGACTATGCGGATTACGTCGCCCAGGGATTATGGGTGCAGGGGCGGGAGTTCCGCTACCTGGATGGGCCGCTGGTCGAGCTTTCCGGTAAGACGATGGGGATCCTCGGGTTCGGCCCCATCGGCGAGGCGGTGGCACGGCTTGCCGCGTGTTTCGGTATGCACCTGCTCGTGTGGAATCGTCGACATAGCGAGGTGGAGGGGCTCGAGATCGAGTGGTGTGCGCTGGAGGAGGTCTTCGAGCGCGCCGATGTTCTTTCATTGCATCTGCCGCTTACGGAGGAAACGGCGGGGTTGGTGAACGAGCGCACCCTCTCGCTCATGAAGCCGGAGGCGATCCTGGTGAACACCGCCCGCGGGGGCCTCGTCGTCGATCAGGATCTTGCTCGGGCGTTGCAGGACGGACGCATTGCCGGTGCCGCCTTGGACGTGCTAGGGCCGCCGGAGCCCCCGAATGCGGACAATCCGTTGCTCAAAGCACCGAACTGCGCCATCACGCCCCACGTGGCGTGGGCAACCCGTGCGGCACGCCGGCGGTGTCTGCAGACGGCGGCGGCTAATCTGGAAGCGTTCATCGCAGGCCGATGTGAGAACCGCATCGTCTGAGCCGGGCCGGTGTGAGGCGCATCGAGGCAAAGCAAGGCGAAACGAGCAGAAGGGAGTGCGACATGCGATACGCGGTACGTGGAAAACAGGTCAGCTACGGTGAAGCGATCGGCATTATGGTCATCGAGAACTTCGTGCCCTTCGTTCCCGGCGACACGGCGAACGCCACGAGTTACGATTTTCCGGTACGCTTCCAGCGCTTGCCGGGCTCGACGCCGAAACGGCTGTTTGCACACGACGAAAGTCTCGTCGAAAACGTGCTCAACACCGCCAGGGAGCTTGTTGCCGAGGGAGTGCGCGGGATTACCGGAGATTGCGGGTTCCTTGCCCTTCATCAGGCACAGGTCGCCGCCGAGGTGAGCGTGCCGGTCTTTCTTTCCAGTTTGCTCCAGCTGGACTTCATCGACCGTATTACGGCTCCCGAGGCGAAGACCGGTATCATCACGGCAAACGCGGGCTCTCTCGATCGCACGCTCCTTGCGGGTGTAACCGCGGTGCCGGAGCGGCGTCTGCGCATCGTCGGGCTCGAGAACAAGCCGGAGTTCGCCTCGGCGGTGATCGAGGAGAAGGGTACGATCGATACGGAACTGGTCGAAGCCGAAGTGCTCTCTGCGGCGAGGGAGCTCACCGCGGACCCGGCGGTCCGGGCGATCCTCCTCGAGTGCAGCCTGCTGCCACCCTACGCGGCCGCGGTCCACGAGGCGACGGGGCTTCCCGTATTCGACTACAACACCATGATCTCCTACGTAGCACGCTCGCTGCTCCCGCCGCGGTTCAACGGGTTCATGTAGCGGGCGCACGTATGCACCGGCGCCTGCAGGCCGCCCCCAGGCCGGCGCCGGCTCGTTGCATCCAGGCCGCCGCCCCCAGTCCGTCTCCAGGCCGCCGCCCCCCCCGCCGGCTCGCCCTATCCCTCACTCCCTATTTCGTGAACAGCTTCTGAGGGTAGTCGATGAGTTTCTTGCAACCGCTCTCGGTGACCAAAAAGGGCTCACTACACTCGAAACCATAGGTGTCCAGCCATATCCCCGGCATGAAGTGGATCGTCATCCCCGGCACGAGCTCGGTGTTGTCCGTCGGGCGTAGGCTTACGGTGTGCTCACCCCAGTCGGGAACGTAGCTCAGTCCAAAGGAGTAGCCGACCCGAGAGGGCTTCTCCACACCGCTTCCGGCGATGGATTCGCGCCATTTTGCCTCGACCTCTTCTGCGGTTACGCCGGGGGCGATGAACTCCAGGGTGGTGTTCAGGCCGCGAACCACCGTGTCGGCCACCGTGCGAAGGTCCTCCGGCGGGGTGCCGAGATACGCGGTGCGCGAGAGCGGCACATGATAGCGATAGCGGGAGCCGGCAAGCTCAATGAGTACGACATCTCCCTCCTGGTATCTGCGGTCGGGGTCGAAGGTCAGATGCGCGGTGGAGGTGCGTTCCGCGCTCGGGATAATGGGGAAGATGGCCGTGGAGTCGCCGCCGAAGCGCTCGGTCCCGTGGATCTGTGCCCAGGCCACGGCAGCGGCGGCGTCCTTCTCCCACGCTCCCACGGCGATGTGCTCGAGGGCGGTATCCATGGCATTGGTACAGATCTCGGCGGCCTCGCGCATATAGGCGATCTCCGCGTCGGATTTCACTGTTTTCACCCAATTCACCAGGGCATGCGCGTCGAGGATCGTCGCTTCGGGAAGCTCCTGCTGCAGGGTGAGAAGCATCCGAGCGGAAAACCAGTAGTTGTCCATCTCCACGCCCAACCGGCGCTCGGCAAGTCCCCGTTCGGCAAGGAGGCGGGCCACGAACACCATCGTGTGGGTGTAGCGGGACTGAACGTATTCATCGGGATAGCCGACGATGTTTGCCTCCGTGAGCCACGTGGTAAGCCGTGCCCCGTTGGAATCCTGCTCGCGCCCGAACCAGATCGGCTCAGCCTGATCGAGGGCAACCACGAGACCCTGGTGCACGTAGAAGCTCCAGCCGTCGTAGCCGGTGAGGTAGTTCATGTTGGCGGGGTCGACCACGATCAGCACCTCGATGCCGTGATGGTCCATGCGTTCCTTTACGCGTCGCAGCCTTCTCTCATACTCTGCGCGATCAAAAGCGAGCTTTGCCTGTACTGATGCCATAGCCGGGCATTATAGGCGGCCCATACGCGCCCGACAAGCGGCCGCAATTTCCCTGCCCAGACCCATGAACACAGGCGAGTACATTGACACCCAATAGTCGCCAAGGCTACGCTACCCGCAGATAAGGGTGCCATGGCTGAAACGTCTGCTTCTTCCTATCCGGTGGCCGGAACGGTGGTGACCGCGGCTTCTATTCTCGAGACGATTGGGCGACACGATCGTGTCCTTCCTCAGGACCTCGCACGGCAGCTCGACCTCAACCGCTCCACGGTGCATCGGATGCTCCATACTCTGCAGCTCCTCGGTTACGTGGCCCGTCATCCCGACGGATACTACCGGTTGACTTTTCGCCTCTTCGAGATCGGTAACTCGGTGCTTCACACCTACAATCTCGTGGACACCGCCCGGCGCAGCCTGCTGCAACTGTCCCACGACACCGGCTTCACCGTGAATCACGCCGTGCTCTATGAGGACGAAACGCTGTATATCGACAAGGCGACGCCGCCGTCCTACCTGCAGCTCGATCGTTCAATCGGGGAGTCGGAGCCGCTGCATTGCACTTCCCTCGGAAAGACGCTCATGGCCCACCAGCCGGCGCGGGAGCGCGAACGACTCCTGCGCTCGATAGAGCTTCCGGCGTTCACTCCCTATACCATCACCGATCGTGAGGAGCTGGCACGGGAGCTCGAGCGGGTGCGGGATCTCGGGTATGCGGTGGACGATCAGGAGCTTGCCCTCGAGCTCCGGTGCGTTGCGGCCCCGGTCCTTCGCCCGGACGGCTCCCTCGTCTCCGCGGTGAGTGTTTCCGCGCCCACCGATAAGCTTCCCATTGAGCGCGTAGGCGACCTGCTGCCGCAATTGTTCGATGCGGTCGCTACCATTGCAGCGCACATGGAGGAAAGCGACTGAGGGCTCCTTTAGGAGGCGCCCGTCGCCTCGCGGCGCTCGCAGCGAGTTCCTGCGCACCAGGGCCGCTAAC
>JBKHEN010000164.1:0-5187 GCA_046540795.1 Spirochaetaceae bacterium
ACCGGAACGGCCCAGTCCGTTACCGTGAGCGCGCCGCTTCCCGGAGTAGTGCTGCGCTTGAGCGTGAGTCCCGGGGACCGCGTCGGGGAAGGCGACACCCTTCTCATCATCGAGTCGATGAAGATGGAAAACCCCGTCGTCGCTCCTGCTTCGGGAATCGTGGAGGAGATCACTGTTGCCGCCGGCGATCAGGTCGCGGCCGACCAACCCGTAGCCCGGATAGGATCATAGCCGTATGAATACAGTCGAGGCGCTCACAGAGATCTGGAACACCACCGGCATAATGAACTTCTCCCTCGGGCAGATCGCCATGATCCTCGTGGGACTCGTACTCATCTACCTCGGCATTGCCAAAGAGTTCGAGCCCCTGCTGCTCGTACCGATCGGATTCGGCGGAATCCTGGCCAACATTCCGACCGCCGGCATAACCGAGGTAACCGGCCTGGTCGTGGAGGCGGTTAACCCGGCAACCGGCCAGACGGTTGAGCATATGGTTCAGGCGTCGGAAGGCTTCATTGGACAGATCTACGGTTTCGGTATAGAGAGCGGGCTGTTTCCGCTTCTGATTTTCATGGGAGTCGGGGCACTCACCGACTTCGGCCCGCTCATAGCCAACCCCAAGACGGCCTTTCTCGGAGCCGCCGCACAGGTGGGCATCTTTGCCACCCTTATCGGTGCGCTGGCACTGACCGAGTTTCTGGGTTTCGACTTCACCCTTGCCGACGCCTCGGCGATCGGCATCATAGGCGGCGCGGACGGACCGACGGCCATCTTCCTTGCCGGCAAGCTCTCTCCGCACCTGCTCGGCGGGATAGCGGTGGCGGCATACTCCTACATGGCGCTGGTGCCGATCATCCAGCCCCCTATCATGAGGTTGCTTACCGGCCACAAGGAGCGTACCGTCGTCATGAAGCAGCTTCGCGAGGTGAGCAAGCTCGAGCGGATCCTCTTTCCCCTTGCGGTACTCGGTATCTGTATCCTGCTGTTGCCGAGCGCTACTCCGCTCATCGGCGCGCTCATGTTCGGGACCTTGATCAGAGAATCCGGGGTCACCGATCGGCTGGCAAAGGCGGCGCAGAACGAGCTCATCAACATCGTCACGATATTTCTCGGCCTGGCGGTGGGCTCGAAGCTTGCAGCGGATCTCTTCCTGCGCGTCGAAACCCTAGGCATCCTCGTCCTCGGTCTCGTCGCATTTGCGATCGGCACGGCCGCGGGCGTGCTCCTTGCCAAGCTCATGAATCTCTTCACCGATGAGCCGATCAACCCGCTTATTGGCGCGGCCGGGGTATCGGCGGTACCGATGGCCGCGCGCGTCGCTCATAAGGTCGGCGTGACGGAGAATCCAAAGAACCACCTGCTCATGCACGCGATGGGCCCGAACGTGGCGGGAGTGATCGGCTCGGCCGTAGCGGCCGGCGTGCTTCTCGCGGTGGTCGGAGGGTAAGCCGGCGCGCAGGAGTCCGCGGCATCGCATGCCACGCCTATTCACGCGGATCGCCGTGGCCTTCGGTCTACTGGTTGTCGGGGCGGCGATCGGCATGTGGGTTCTAAACGCCCTGCTCCTACCGGCGCTGGTCGACCGCCTCGAAGGGAAGCTCGAGGCGGCGATTCCGATAGAAATCGGCGTCGGCTCGGTACGGCTTCGCCTGCTCGACGGAATCGAGCTCGAGGATTTCTCGGTCGCACCCGTCGGCAAGGGGGCATGGCGGTTCGAGACGGCGACAGCACGGGTGTCGGTCCGACCTGTTTCCGTCCTGCGCCGTGCCTGGGGGCTGACAACCGAGAAAACATCGGACCTCTCACAGGCGTACGCCGCGGCGCGGGAAGCGCTTCGCCATGGTATGATCGGAGAAGCGTTCCGCCGAGGCGGCGCGGCGGCTGCGGCGGCCGGCGTATTCCCGCAGCGCGTGCAGGCACAGGAGGCGGGCCTCACCGTGCCCCTGCCGTGGACGACGGAGCCGCTGCCGCTTTCATTCGAGAGCCTTACATTCACCCATCATCGTGAGAGGGCAACCCTGCGGCTCGACGCGGAGAAGTCCGGTTCCACGGGCGTCGACGGACGTCTCCACGCCGACTATCGCGACGGGTCGGGAACCCTCGGCGTCGACGTTACCGATTACCGTTTCCCGCGACTCGGATGGGGAAGCTCCTACCTTTCTCCGGGCGAAGTAACCGGCCACGCCGCGATCAGCTTCTCGGGTGCCGGGACGACGGAAGTCGACGGCGCCGTCCGGTCGACCGACACGGAAGCCTTTGCTCCGGCCCTTGCGCCTGCGGCGGTCGGGCCGCTGGACCTGCGGGCCGACGGGACGGTGACCGTCGACCGCTCCGTCCCTCCCCGCCGAGGACCATACGGCCCGCCGGGGGGAAGCATCACGGTCCACGACGCGCGTTTCGAGTTCAACGGCCTCGGCATCGAGCTGCGCGGCGTGCTCTCGGGCCTCGGACACGAGGAGCCGCATCCGGTCTCGAGGGCCCCGACTCTCATGCCCCGGCTCCTCGAGGCAAACGTCGAGTTGCCGCGAACGCCGGTGTCGCACATCCGGGAGGCTCTTCCGGAGGCGGTTCTCGGCCCTCTGACGGGCATAGAGCTCGAGGGCACCCTCGCCTGGGGATTGGACCTGTGGCTCCCCCGTTACAGCCCGAGCAGAGCCGCGTGGAGCTCGCAGACGGAGCTGCGTGATCTTGCGCTACTGGAGATCCCCGAGGCTGTCGACCCGCGCAAGCTCACCCGAGGCTTCGTACACCGGATCACCGACTCAGACGGCGGACATGTGCGCCTGCTCTGGATTCCGCCGCCGCGGCAACCCCCCACGCTCCCGGCGGACGAGGGTTTTCCCGTTGCGAAGGGCTTCGACTCCCCGCCTCCGGTCGCCGCCGACGGGGAAAGCGCAGGCTACGCGGCGGTGTTGCCACAACCGACGGCGAAGCGTGAAGCCGCCGAGGAGGATGGTTACGTGCGGCTCTCACGGATGTCGCCGTGGCTGCCGCGAGCCGTGCTCACCACCGAGGATGGAGACTTCTACTATCACGGCGGCGTCAACTTCCGCACCCTGGCACGCGCGGCCGAGCGCAACATGCGCGAAGGGCGCATCGTAGGCGGCGCCAGCACCATCAGCATGCAGCTCGCGAAGATGCTGTTTCTCGACGACACACGCGTGTTCTCCCGCAAGCTCCAGGAAGCCTTTCTCGTCTACCTGATGGAACACCACGTCGGCGTTCCCAAGGACCGCATCCTCGAGATCTATCTCAATATCGCGGAATTCGGCCCCGACGTATACGGCGTGGCCCAAGCGGCGCAGTACTACTTCGATCGAGACGCTGCGGAATTGTCCGCCGGGGAGGCCATGTGGCTTGCCACCATTCTGCCGGCCCCGCGCCGCTATCACTACTACTTCGAGCAGGGAGAGATCAGCGAGGGCTGGTTCGAACGGATGAAGAGCTATTACGATATCATGCTTGCCCGCGGCCGAATGACGGAAGAGCAGTACACCGACGCAATGGAGCACAAACCGTCATTTGCGCGGTAGGGTCTACCGCGACAAATACGACAGTTCCTCCGGCAGTACGATGTTGTTCCCCATGTCGTCCTCGCCGTAGCCGTTCTCCGCGAGGATCTGCAGATCGTGCAAGGCGCGGCTATCTCCGATGAAGGTGACGCTCATGTCGCTTCTGATGTCCATTTTGGCTATCGACATCAGGTGCACCACGTAGCGGGCCGCAATCTCCGCAAGGGTTGCCTCGTCTTCAACTTGCAGATCATTGAAGGAGAGCTTGGCGTCGTAGAGTACGATTGCACCTTCGTTCATCAGACGCACAAACAGCAGCTGTAGCTCCCGGATGCGCTCGTTCTTGTCGCTCGGCATCCGCGTCTGCAGCCCCTCTTGACGGTTAAGCATATCCGCCACACGACGGCGCTTGGCCGCGTTTATCGCCTCGTTTGCCCGGAATAGGTCGAGGGGCGAGCCCGCATCGTACTTCTCGTCACCGAGCTTCATGGTCACCGGGCTCCCGTAATGGGCAACGATCTTGGCGACCAGCGTAGAAGGCCGCACGTGAAAACCCCGATAGTTCGGAATCGGTACCTCGACACTGGTCTGAACGGAATAGGCGCGGATCATGGACTGACACAGCTGGACGGCCGATTCCTGATACAGTCGAGCGAAGTGAAGCGGATAGGTGAACAGCAAATGCCGCAAGGTGTTGGGGGTCAGGGGGAACCGGGTGTTGAGAAAGGTATCGCGTCTGAGCGAGCTCATGTGACGGATATAATAGTGGGCAAGCTGGGTGGCCGCTGCAAGCAGATGATAGATCATGCTCACGTGCCCCCGAAGGAGCGGCAGATTTCCATCCTGCTCTTCGATGTCGGTCTCAAAGATATACGTATCGTAGAGCGACTGCAGATTGTGAAACCCCGCCTCCACCGTCCGGAGCCGTTCCTCGCTCATCGGCTCCGGCAGGACCCGTGCGAAGTCCTCTGCGGGACGCTCGGCAAGCACGTCCTGCACCTCCCCGTCCTCGGACAGGTTCAGAAACCGTGTTGCCAGGTATACCACGGTCTCACCCACCCGTTCGGTATGGCGCACCTCCCGATCGGCGGGGAGTCTGTAGGACGAGCTTTCCGTTGCACAGGGTTCGAAGTCCCGCGGGGTATGCTCTTCGATGCGAAGCCTGCAGCGATCGATCTCCGAAAGCAGTGTCCGACACACCGATACCAGGGCCCGGGTGAGCACCCCGATGACCTCGTCGGTCGCCTTCCGGTGCCCGCTTTCGATGCCGAGCAGCCTGTAGTTGCGCATCCCCTGTTTGATATGAAGCACCTCATAGGTCACCGAGGAAAACAGCTTTGCCGCGGCGATCGACTCGCGAAACGGAAACCACTTCTCGTTGTTCTGCGCTCCGTGCCCGTCTACGAGCTCTTCGAGGCGTGCCGCTTCTCGGTGAAAGAGACTCAGAAAATCTCGGCAGGGGAACTCCGGGGCCTCCGCCATCTTGAGGCAGAAAGTGCACAGATCGCCGAGCTGTACGATCTCCTGCGCAAGAAATCGGGTGAAATCGCGTTCGTTCTTGAGGCCGCGGGTTCCCGATCTTCGGCCCCTCGGGGCATCGCCGCTCGAGGACATCTTGATCCGCATAGTAGTACGCAGGCGACGGGCGTGCAAGGCCGCACGTACCGCGGCGCGT
>JBKHEN010000165.1:0-5173 GCA_046540795.1 Spirochaetaceae bacterium
GGCCACAGGCAGCCTCCTCGTGACCACATACCGTTGCGGGGAGGCCCGCCGTGGGGCCGTGGGTCAACCCGCCTTATAGGTCGAAACGATCACGGACCACAGCTCTCCGAGCCTCGGATCACCCGGACGGTCGATGCCGGTGTCCTTGAGGAAGTCGGTTCGCTCGCGTTCGAGCCAGCGATGGAGACGGCGGGCTCCCTCCGGCGCGTCGCCCGCGCGGTGGGCGATCCGGGTCATCTCTCTCATTTCCTGGCGGTTGAAAAAGCCGCGCGTCCCGGTGACGGTAATGAAGAACGAGGTGTCTCCCCGCCGCGTGATCGACACGGGCGGCTTCGAGGGCTCGGCCGCTCCCTCGTCCTGCTCAGTTCCCTCCGCCTCGTCCGTCTTCCGATTATGGGCCGCTTCAGCAGCCTTCTTTCTTGCCGCCGCGAGCTCTCCGCTGTAGAGCAGCACCTCCGCCTGCTGCTTGAGAAATCGCAACGACTCCTCGTCGAGCTTGTCGAGTAGGGCCGCAATCTCGCTCTTGAGCGACTCGGTACCGGATGATTCTTCGGGTGTCACTAATCAAATCCTCCTCTTCGAACTGTAGCCCATCGCTGTGGACCTGTCAGAGATTACCGAGGGTGCCGGGGCAGTGGACGCAATAATGAGCAAGGATGTGTCATCGGAGCCTTGTGTGACGATCGTTTCTTCCGGATAGAACGTGTGAATAGAACGTGTGAGAGGAAGAATGCTCGGCGAGGACGTCGACCTGCTCGTCGAAGAGTATAGAGAACGCCCGAGACGAGGTGTTAGAGGATTCGTGTAACGGCGGAAGCACTACCGGATCCGGCACGGCGCGAATGTCTCTCAGGAGCTGAACCAACGACTCCATGGAGCATTCTCCCTCCCCGGAGATCCGGACGGCTTACTCTTCGAGCCGCGGGATTTCCGGGATCGTGGCGATGAGGAGACTCGTCATCTTTTCCGCATTCTGCTTGAAGATGCTGAGTACCGCCTCCCACGTAACCGCCTCTTCGTCTTCCTTCCAGCAGTCGTAGTCGGTCGACATGGCGACCGCCGCATAGGGAAGCTCGAGCTCGTTGGCAATGATGCATTCGGGCGCGATGCTCATATTGATAACGTCCGCGCCCCACGCGCGGAACATGTGAGATTCTGCACGTGTGGAGAATCGTGGTCCCTCGATCGTAACGACCGTACCTCGTTCGTGGACCGAGATCCCCTGCGCCTTGGCGTTTTCGAACAGCATTCGACGCAACCCGCCGTCGAAAGGATCCGGCATGGCGACGTGGTGCAGGCCGTTCTCGAAGGAATCGAACACGGTGACCTCGCGCCGCCGGGTGAAGTCGATGAACTGGTCGAGAATGACGAAATCACCGCGGCCGATCTCCTCTCGCAATGATCCCACGGCAGTGGTTGCGAGCACGTGAGTACAGCCCTGGTCCTTGAGGGCCTGGAGATTCGCCCGATTCGGTATCTGGGTCGGGGGGAGCCTGTGATTCCGATCATGACGGGAGAGAATGACGACGTCCACATTTCGGATCTTTCCCACCGTCAGGGTTGAAGAGGGATCCCCGAACCTGGTGGTTGCCTCTACTTCTTCCGGCTCCGCGATGATCTCGGGATTCTCGAGCCCGGAACCGCCGATGATTCCGACTTTTGCCATACCGACCTCCTTTCACTTGCTGGTCACTTGCAGGGTTTTGTCACGTATCCACCGGCCCCGTCGACGGTGCCGTCAGACACCGCCGGCGGCCCCAAGCCGGTCGGCCAGCTCGGCCGCGGTAAAGACGCCATGCTCGGTGACGTATCCGCGTACGTAGCGCGCCGGTGTCACGTCGAAGGCGTAGTTCGCTGCAGCCGTGCCCTCCGGGTACAGTGCCACCGTCTGTTCCCGGCCGTCACGCAAGCCGCGGACGGAAAGCACTTCCCGGGAATCCCGCTCTTCGATCGGGATGGCGCCGACACCGACGGGCATGTTCATATCGAAGCTCGGGGAGGGAACGGCCACGTAAAACGGCACATCGTTGTCGGCGGCCGCGACGGCCTTGAGATAGGTCCCGATCTTGTTGGCGACATCACCGTTACGGGCGGTCCTGTCGGTGCCGACGAGCACGAGATCGACCATGCCGTTCTGCATGAGATGGCCTCCGGCATTGTCACATATGACCGTGTTGGGCACGTGATTCTGCGTGAGCTCCCATGAGGTGAGCGCGCCCTGATTCCGCGGGCGGGTTTCGTCGACCCAGACATGAAGGGGGACTCCCCGGGATGCGGCCTCATAGATGACTGCGGTGACCGTGCCGTAGTCCACCGTTGCAAGCCACCCGGCGTTACAGTGAGTGAGCAGGTTCAACCTGCGTCCGCCGCGCTTTTCCGACATTGCAGACAGGATCTCCGCGCCGTGCCTGCCGAGGCGGGCACAGATGTCCACGTCCTCTTCGGCGATGGCGTCGGCGGTGTCCCGGGCGACGGCCACCTTTTCCTCGACCGAGGAGCACGTGGCAAGGGCGGCCCGCTGCCGCTCGAGGGCCCAACGCAAATTCACCGCGGTCGGTCGGGCTGCGTTCAGCTCCTCCATAGCCCCCTCGAGGGCACGGTCGAAATCACTCTGCCCATTCTCGGCGAGCTCCAGGCACGCCAGATAGACGCCGTACCCCGCGGCGGCCCCGATGAGCGGCGCTCCCCGCAGATGCATGTCGCGGATTGCCGCGACCATCTCCCGGTACGTTCGGATGGTCTCTTCCTCGACGTCGAAGGGCAGCTTGCGCTGATCGATGATCCGGACCGTGCGTCCGTCCTCGCCCGGCCAGATCGAGCGATAGTGCGTTCCCTCTATGAGCATGTCTTGTCTCCAATCAACACTCATTGTATCAGGGACGGGACCGGTGAGGAAACGGCGGGCGAATAACGTCTCCGTCCTATCTCGTCCCTATATCGTTGCCTTAGTCAATGAGGCTCAAACCGATACGCGATCTGTCGAGATCCACGTCCGTGACGTACACGGTGACCGTTTGGTTTACCCGAACGATCTCATGCGGGTCGGTGACGTAGCGCTCTGCGAGCTTGCTTATGTGGATCAGGCCGTCACGGTGGACGCCGAGATCGACGAAGGCCCCGAAGTTCGTCACGTTCGTGACGACCCCCGGAAGCCGCATCCCCGGTCGCAGATCGAATATGTCGTGGACCGTCTCGTCGAAAAAGAACTCCTCGAAGGCGGGCCGGGGATCCCGGCCCGGCCGCAGAAGCTCTTCGCGGATGTCTCTGAGTGTTGCAAGGCCCGTATCCCCGTCCACGTAGCGCTCGAGCTCGATGCCGTCGCAGAGGTCCCGGCTTCCGATGAGATCGGGGACCTCGACACGGAGGTCTCGGGCCATGCGCTCCACGAGTCCGTAGCGTTCGGGGTGAACCCCCGATGCGTCGAGGGGATGTGCCCCGCCGGACTCGCCACGGGGCGCGTGGGCCGCCTGTACGCGGAGGAACCCGGCACACTGCTCGAAGGTCTTCTCGCCCAGGCCCCGCACATTACGCAGCTCCGCCCGGGAGGAAAACGGTCCCCGCATGGTGCGGTGCTCAACGATTGCCTTGGCGACCTTCGGGGTGATTCCGGATACGTACTGCAGGAGGCACGCGCTCGCCGTATTGAGCTCCACCCCGACGGCGTTCACGCAGGAGACGACGGTATCGGTGAGCCGTGCGTCGAGAAGCTTCTGATCCACATCGTGCTGATACTGCCCGACGCCGATCGACTTGGGATCGATCTTTACGAGCTCCGCGAGAGGATCCATGAGCCTACGTCCGATGGAGACCGCTCCACGGACGGTGACGTCATGGTCCGGGAACTCCTCTCGAGCGATTGGCGAGGCCGAGTAGACCGAGGCGCCGGCTTCGTTTACCGAGATGACCGTTACGGGAGAGCCCCCTTTACCGGCTGCGGGCGCCGTGTCGCTGCCCTCGTGTTGAGCGCCGCGTCGGACGCGGCTCCCGGCGCTTTCCTCCGCTACAGCACGGCGCAGGAATGCCGCGGCCTCTCGTCCGCCGGTACCGTTCCCCACGGCAATGACGTCGATAGCGAAGTTTGCAAGAAGCGCCTGCACCCGCCGTGCCGAGTCGGGCTCTCGGTTATGCGGCTCGAGCGGGTAGATGGTCTCGTGATGCAGGAGAACGCCCTGTGGGTTCAGACAGACCACCTTGCAGCCGGTTCGAAAGCCGGGATCGACGGCGAGCACCGAGCGCTGACCAAGCGGCGCGGCAAGGAGAAGTTCTCGCAGGTTGCCCGCAAAAACCGCGGCGGCGGTCTCGTCGGCTCGCTCTTTCAGGTGCGCTTTCGCCTCCGTCTCCAGGGAGGGGGCTATGAGGCGCTTGTAGGCGTCGGAACACGCGTTTTGCAGCTCTGCGTTCTGCTTCTCGCTCAGCCGGCGTTTCTGCACATGCCGAGCCTCGATGAGCCGGAGGGCCCGCTCCTCTGCGGGGAGAACGTGTACCGTAAGCACGCCCTCTCGCTCTCCCCGAAACATGGCAAGGACCCGGTGGGACGGGGCTTTGTGGGCGGCCTCGCTCCAGTCGAAGTAGTCGCGATAGGTCTCGCCCGGCTCTTGCCGACCGGCGCTTTCCCTGATTGCGCCGGCGCGCTTTACTTGCGCTCGCTTGGGCGCCCGTTTGGCGGTGATCCGGGCCTCGGAGGCGAAGAGCTCCCGCAGCTCCCTGCGAAGCGGGGTGTCTTCTGCGATCCACTCCGCGATGATGTCCCGGGCCCCCGCCAGAGCCGATTTCGCGTCCGGGAGACCCGCGGTCGGATCCACGTAGGTCTGCGCCTCTCGCATCGGGTCGACGCCCTCGGCCCGAAAGACGCGCTCGGCCAGGGGCTCGAGCCCTTGCTCCCGTGCCTTCGACGCACGGCTCTTCCGCTTCGGGCGGTAGGGCAGGTATATGTCCTCGAGCTCCGTGCGGCTGCTTGCGGCATCGAGCTTTGCCGTCAGCTCGTCGGTGAGAAGCTCTCGTTCGCGCAGGGACTCGAGGATTGCGGCTCTGCGGGCGTCGAGGGCTGCCAGCTCGGAGAGTCGGTCCCGTACGCGACGCAATGCATCCTCGTCCATCTCTCCGGTGCGCTCCTTGCGGTAGCGAGCGATGAACGGCACTTCGGCGCCTTCGGCGAAGAGGTCGGCGGCGCCGG
>JBKHEN010000166.1:0-5052 GCA_046540795.1 Spirochaetaceae bacterium
CGATTACGGGGCCCCGCCCCGAACCGCGAAGGGTCCGACTGGCTGACTCGCACGAACATGGTCGGGATAAACGTGCGAACCGTCGGCTCCTTCTTCGAGGTGATCAAGTACGCGATGACCCTGCCTGCCGCGCAGGACTCCATACACCTGCTTCCCGTGTGGGAACCGGGAGTGGTGGGCAGCTTATACGGGATCAGCAGCTTCAACATAAACGGTGAGTTCATGAGCCGGGAAGCTCTCGATCTCCGTCCCCATCTCGACACCCCGGATAGGCAACTGCGGGCGCTGGTGAACGTGCTCCACGTGATGGGATTCACCGTCGGTATGGACGTGATCCCCCATACGGACCGTTTCTCCGAGGTAGTGCTCGCGCACCCCCAGCATTTTGAGTGGCTGCGTCGCGAGGATCTGCGGATTGTAGATCATCGGGCAGACCTGCACGAAGAGGTGCAGGAGCGAATCCATGGCTTCCTCGCCCGGCATGGGGCCGCTTCGGGAAGCGGGGTGGACTCGGTTCCCCCTGCAGCCGAGCTGTTTGATCCCGGATTCTCCGAGGATGCCCGCAATCGCATTCTCTTCGGCCCGCGGGCGGACAAGGCCGAGAGGGATGCGCGTCGGGGTGAGATAGCGCGGCATGTGTACCGCGTCGGGTACGAACCGGTTCCGGCGACCATGGCACCGCCTTACCGCGGGATAGAAGTCGACCCGGAGACATATCATGAGGACGGCGACGGGCACATTTGGCGTGACTACCGCATCAAGGAGCCGCAGAGCATGTCCCGGGTGTTCGGACCCCTTGCCCGCTACAAGCTCTACGAGCGCCACAACGACAACCGCAATTGGATGATCGACTTCAGCCGGCCCCGGGAAGAGGTGTGGGACTACGTCTGCGAGCGCTACGCCATGATGCAACGCCGGTTCGGCTTCGACTTCATGCGGGGCGACATGTCCCATGTGCAAATGCGGCCGGAAGGCGTGCCTGAAATAATCGGCGAGCGCTATGATCTGCTGAAGGCCGTGCGGAACCATATCCGCAGGCGAAACGCCGCTCCGTTTTTCGGGTATTTTGCGGAGACATTCATTGCGCCGCGAAACGTGATGGCCTACGGCGACGAGATCGACCATCTCGAGGCATGTGATGCCGAGGCGACCCTCGGTGACCTGCAGTCGGTCGCGGTCGGGAGTGAGGAATTCCTCCGGCGTTTGCGGTGGTATAGCGACATCGGCACGGTTCGCCACGTGGTGCCGAGCTTCACGGTCATGACGGGGGATAAGGACGATCCCCGGTTCGACTCATTCTACCTTGCGGGGAACGAGTTACGTCTGTTCATGGCGTTCTTTCTGACCGATATGCCCAGTTACATGGCTCTCGGGTTCGAATGTCGGGACGTGCACAACAGCCCCGCTCCCAACGAGCACTATACCAAACTGTTCGTGTTCCAGGAAACCGACGGTCCCAAGGCAACTCGAGGTCCGTATCGCTTCGGCCGCAACGGGAACCTCTTTCATCACGTGACCCGCCTCCGCCTCTTCGCCGGGGAGGTCCTCCCGCAGATCGTCGGAGCGCCGTGCCGGTGGCTGGTCGCCCCGGATGCCCGGGCTATGCAGCGGTTCTTCGCCTGGACTCAGGCCGATCGGCCGCGGTACCTCTTCGTGGCTAACGCCGACACCGTGGAGCCGGTAGTGAACTTCAACGTTCCTGCCGGAACGGGCCTTCCACCGGAGGCCGAGCTCATTCCGGTGTTCTCTACCGCTTCGGGGCTAACGGACGATGAGCTTGCCGCACCGGGAAACGGTCGATTCTTCCGCATTCGCCGTCTGGAGGCGGGTGAGGGGCGAGCCTACCGCATCGCATAAAACTAACGGATATGCTAACCTAATGCGGTGGACGAGGAAACGACATTGCTTACAACCCGCGGCGTACCTGCGTCCGCTCTGCTCACGCCGAGCTGGGGGGAGCTGGAAGAGCTTCTCGAGCGCGTGAGTCGTACCTTTGCTCTGTCGAATCGACAGCTCCCCGCGCCTCTGCGGCGCGAAATGACGGTTGCATACCTTCTGTTTCGCGTTTCCGACTATCTCGAGGACAACGAGGTCATGGAAGCGAATGAAAAGGCCCGACTTCTCCTCGAGTGGGAGCAGGTGCTTCGGGGCCGGGCGGCTGAGGATGAGCTGTACCGCGCGCTCGAATGCCACCAGGACGGTGATCCGGAGGCCGAGCCGGCAAAGCGGTTCCCCCAGCTGTTGCGCGCTCTCGAGCGACTCGGCGGGGAAGAGGCGAGGGCGATACGACGTCGAGTCTGCGAGACCACGGCGGGTATGGCGCGGCGTCAACAGGTCGGCGTCGATTTCGAAACCGAGAGTGAGCTCGACGAGTACATGCACGACGTGGCCGGTCTGGTCGGCTATTTGATAACCGAGCTCTATGCGCTCTTCGACCGGCGGCTGGCCCGCCGCAAACCGAGGATGATGCCCCTCGGCCGGGAGTACGGGCTCGGACTCCAGACGGTCAACATCATTCGGGGATTGCGCAAGGATTGGCAAACGGGACGGCGCTTCATTCCAAAGCAATACCTGAGGGAGACGGAAGTCCGGGATCGGGAGCTTCTCTCGCCGGATCACCTCGACCGCTCCATGCCGGTCGTGGAGCGGCTTGCCGCAAAGGCGGAGCGTCACCTGCGCGGGGGGCTCAGCTACGTGCTTCTCATCCCGCGGGGGTTATACCGCATTCGAACGGCGGCTGCATGGCCCCTCTTGTTTGCGGCGCGTACTCTCGCGGTAAGTCGGGGTAATCCGCAGGTAGTGCTTTCAGAGGCCAAGATTCGGCGGTCGGAGGTGAAGCGGATCGTGCGGCGTAGCGCCATGATTGCGTGGTCGGATCGTCGGCTCAGCGGCTATTACGAAACACTTCTGCGGGGCGAACAGGGGTGAGGATTCGAAGCCGGTTCGGATGCCGTGAAAGTCACCGCCGGCGGAGTCACCGGCGGCGGTGTGCTAGCGCAGGAACTCGGTGTAGTGGATCGTGCCGCGGTCCATCATTCGAGACAGCCGGGCCCTGACCCAGTTTCTGATGGGTATCCGGGTTACGGGAATGAGGATTGCGAAGCCGAGAATGTCGGTGAGGACCCCCGGCGTAATGAGAACGGCACCCGCAACTACCAGCAGGAGACCGTCGATGAGGCTATCCGCCGGAAAGACCCCCTGTTGCATCTGTGACTGAATCTCCAGCCACACCCGCGCGCCTTGTCTCCGCGCAAGGCCGGCGCCGGCTATACCCGTGACCAGGACGATGCCGATGGTGGGGAGCGCGCCGATGAGGTTCCCGATACGGATCAGGATGTAGAGCTCTACGATTGGAACGGCGGTAAACAGGAGCAGGAGTCTTGCAAACATGATAGTGTAAGGCTATCACAGCAGCGAAAAAAGGGGAACGACGCAGCCACACATGGCCAGGAGAGTACAAGTCTCCGGGGCTCCGGGACGACGACGAGGCAGACCGGGACGCGGACCGTGGGAACGCAAACCCCTATCGTTTTCGGACCTTCCCTATCGGCGCCAGAAGAACGGGGTGAACACGATCAGTACCGTAAACAGCTCGAGCCGGCCGAGCATCATCGCGAAGCTCAGGAACCACTTGATGTAATCCTGGTAGAATGCGTAATTCTCCGCGGGGCCGACCAGTTCGAATCCCGGTCCGATGTTTCCCAGGGTAACGAGAGCCGTAGAGAAACTGGTCAGAAGCTCATAGCCCCCGCTTGCCACCACCAGGGAGATGATCAGAAGCAGAAAAACGTAGAGAAACACGAAGCCGGAGATGGCATACACCACGTTCTTCCGAATGGTCTCACCATTGAGTTTCAAGTTGAAGACGCCGCGCGGGTGCAACAGGTAACGCATCTCGTTGAACCCCTGCTTGATGAGAGTTGCCACGCGCACGACCTTGATACCCCCGCCGGTGGACCCCGAGCAACCACCGACGAACATCAACATAAACAACACGGCCTTGGACAATGCGGGCCAGGCCGCGAAATCCGCCGTGGCGTAGCCGGTGGTCGTAAGGATGGACGCCGCCTGGAATGCCCCGAAACGAAGGCTCGTGGCGAACCGGTCATAAACCCCGGAGGTATAGAGGCTGATCGCTCCGGTGAGGGCCGCCAGAGCGAACACCGCCAGGTAGAAACGCAGCTCGCTGTCCCGGAGGATACCTGTGAATCGGCCGGTAACAAGACGGAAATACATGACGAAGTTGATGCCGGCGGCAACCATAAACGCGGTTATAACCACGTCGATAAAGGCGGAATCGTAGTGTCCGATGCTTGCGTTCTTCGGCGAGAACCCGCCGGTCGCCAGGGTGCCGAAGGTATGGGTCAACGCATCGAAGAGATCCATCCCGCCGAAGAGCAGCAAGACGACTTCCGCCAAGGTAAGGCCGAAGTACGTGAACCACAGGATCCTCGCTGTCTCCGCAACCTTTGGCGTTATCTTGTCGACCGTTGGTCCGGGAGCTTCGGCCTTCAGCAGCTGAAGGCCGCCGATGCCTAAAATGGGAAAAATGGCTACGGTGAGCACGATAATGCCCATCCCGCCGAGCCAATGGGTGAGGGACCGCCAGAACAGCATCGATCGAGGCAGCGATTCAATATCGGTCAGTATGGAGGCCCCGGTTGTGGTGAACCCGGACATTGTCTCGAAGAATGCGTCCACGAACCGGGGTATGGCACCGGAGCTGTACAGCGGGATGGACCCGAACAACGCGATCAGCACCCAACTGAGGACGACGAGCAGGAATCCGTCC
The DNA here is from genome assembly GCA_046540795.1 of Spirochaetaceae bacterium. GTDB lineage: Bacteria > Spirochaetota > Spirochaetia > DSM-27196 > PWMO01 > JAAAOH01. The sequence continues at coordinate 4,793 of JBKHEN010000166.1, forward strand.
CGGGTTGAGAGGTCTCTCTTCTCGGCCCTGGTGAACAGGAGGAAGCCGGTGGCCCCAACCGAAGTCACCGCGATAGGTACGAGAAAGTGGCGAACAGCGCCTGTTTCTCCATAGAAGAGGGCAACGATGACGGGTGTAAGCATGAACCCGGCCACAACCAGAAGCAGAAAGGCCACCACCCGGAACACAAGCTTCAAGTTCAGCATACCGGCGCGATACTACACGAACGGCCGTCGCTTGTCTGCCTGCGACGAGCGCTT
>JBKHEN010000167.1:0-4996 GCA_046540795.1 Spirochaetaceae bacterium
CCCGCCTCCTGCCGCTTCAAGCGATCTACTACCTCTCGTGTTATGGTCTCCACGAGCTCTTCCCGGTTCATCTATCGTACCTTCCTCTCTCCGTCGCCATCATCTTATTGATCCGCGGCCAGTGTCGGCCCCCTTCGAACTTCGTTACGAGCCAAAGAGACACGAGCTCCAAGAGTTCGTCGGTTTCGTGAAAACGTGCACCGAGGGTCAGAACGTTGGCGTCATTGTGCAGGCGACTGTTTTCAACGGTTTCACGGTTGTAGCACAACGCCGCCCGAATGCCGCGTACCTTGTTGCATACCATACTAGACCCGATGCCCGCTGCGTCAATCATGACGCCCCTGTCGCAGTCACCTTTCTGCACGGCTTCCGCGACACGCACGGCAAAATCAGGGTAATCGACCTTCTCGTCGGTGTGCGTGCCTATGTCGGTCACCGCATACCCCTTCTCCTTCAAGTAAGCCGCAAGGGCGTTCTTCTTCTCGAGCCCGCCATGGTCCGCACCGACCGCGACCCGATACACTCGATCTCCCTCATTGTATTCATCGCGCCTTGCACGATATGCGGATTCCGGCAACGTACCGAGCCTGGCGGCCTGCGGAAACTTCCCCAGATGCTCACCTGCCATTCGCCTCTCCCTGTCGACGGTCGTCTACCTGCCGTCCCGATTCGGTCGGCCCGGGGGTCTCGTCCACCTCATCGACGATCCCGACGACGACCGTGCGCATGGGCGCCCGCGGCACGCCGAGAATCTGACGGGCCGAGTTGCCCTCGTCGAGCACCAACACCGTGTCCCCAGGCCCTGCTTGCGCCCTGTCGAGGGCGAGTAACAATGCCCCACCGATTGCCCCCTGCGGGCTGACCGCGCGTAGGAGCAAGAGCTTTTCACCCTCGAGGATGGGATGCTTGACCGAGGAGGTAACATCTCCAATTACTCGCGCCAATGTCATCGTGCGCTCACCCTAACCGGCATCATCCTACGTACTCTTCCACGTTCACGGTATCGAGAATTGCCACGACCGTGGCATCACTCGGATTGAACCAGTCGGCCAGTGCAAGGGCGGCCTCCCGGCCGCCTTCGAAGGCAACCAGGTCTCCGTAGCCGGCCTGCGCTCCATAGCCTTCCTGCACCCCGTCACATGCCACAAGCGGGCCGCCCACCGGCCGGCGCTGCTCGTCCACCGGCTGCACCAGCAGTAATTTCACCCCTTCGAGCGAGGGATCCTTACGCGAGGCAACTACCGTTCCGACCACGACGCCCAGTTTCATTCGCTCACGCCCCTCTTCTCGCGCACTATACGATTCGAAACGCCCCGACCAGCGTGCATCGCCGTTCGCGCGTAAACGTCCGCGGGCGGGTGAAGCCTTCTCCGGTCGGGCTTGCAATCGTGAAACCGGCATACCCGGCACCGCCTTCCCCGAGGCCGTTGAAGTTCGACCCGTTCTTCACGTAGAGCGAGCAGTTCATCACCCGCGCCATACGTGAGAGCTTCTCGATATTGCGTGAGTGCATCGAGGCGGTATGGCGGTATCCGTGCTCGCACCTCACGGCAAAATCGATGGCCTCATCCACGTCGGGGAATCGAACCACCGGCAGTACCGGCATCAGCTGTTCCGTCCAGACCAGCGGATGATCGGGATTGACCTCACAGAACAGAAGCCGTGTGTCGGCAGGGACGTGCACCCCCGCCGCCTCCGCAATTACCGCGGCGTTCTTGCCGACGTATTTCTTGTTTGCCGCCCCCTCGATCCCTTCGCCTCCAGGTTCTGAGATCGCCAGCTCGGTAACGCGTCTCGTCTGCTCCGGCGTAAGCGCCACCGCATTGTGTTTGCGCATCTCCGCCTGAAGCTCCTCCGCCACCGAGGCGACGACGAGCACCTCTTTCTCATCGGTACAGACGATATTGTTATCGAGGCTCGCCCCGAGCACGATGTCGCGTGCGGCTTTCGGAATATCCGCGGTTTCGTCGACCACCACCGGAGGATTCCCCGGTCCGGCGGCGATCACCTTCTTGGTCGTCTGCATCGCCGCACGAACCACTCCCGGGCCACCGGTAACGCAGAGCAAGGCCACCGCATCGTGTTGCATCATATACGTAGCCGAGTCGATCGTCGGCTCCTGCACCGTAGTTACGACGTTGTGTGGTCCTCCGGCCTCCACCGCGGCTTGATTCAACAGTGAGACCGCAAGACGGGAACAGCCGGCGGCGGCGGGATGCGGATTGAATACAACCGTGTTCCCCGCAGCCACCATTCCGATGCCGTTCGATATCACCGTTTCGGTGGGATTGGTGCTGGGAGTTATGGCACCTATCACTCCATAGGGTGCTCGCTCGGTAAGCGTGAGCCCGTTGTCATCGGTGTAGGCGACAGGCTCGAGATCTTCGACGCCGGGCGTCTTCCCCGCGGCAAGGCGATTCTTCACTACCTTGTCCTCCGCGCGCCCGAGACCCGTTTCCTGCACCGCCAGCTGGGAGAGAATCTCCGCATGCTCCGTCACAGCCCGCCGCATTGCCTCGATCATCCGCTTGCGAGTTTCCAGAGTCGTCTCGGCAAGTTCGGAAAACGCACTCTGCGCAGCAGCAAGCGCCTGATCGATGGAGAGAAAAACCCCGTGCTCCGCCGAAATGCTCGCCCCTTCCGCGGTAGCGCTTTGCCCGGTAGCAGGCGCTGCAGCTCCTCCGGGGCCGGCCGCGGCCTGCCGGCCCACCGTAGCGTTCCCGGTTTCCGGCTGCTGGGCGACCGAGTCGAGCACGGCTCGAACGATTTCCTTGACTTCTCGCTCCTCCATCATCGCTTGCTCCTAGCCGGCTCCGAGCCTGTTCTCATGTGCTCACCCCTTGGTCAAACGGGCACCGAGATCTTCGTGGGGTCGCGGGATGATCACCTGCTTGCACAACGTGTCCTTCTTCTCGAGCACCCCTGCCCCCGCCGTAAGGGCAGCCTCGACTTCCGCAAGCGGCCCAACAAGCTTGAGGGAGGACTTACCGCCCATCTCGTCCCCGCTTCTGATGTGTACCACCGTTACGCCCGCCGCTTTTGCGGCGGCGTCCCCGGCCTCCACCGCGCCAAGCACCGAGAAGGACTCCAGAATCCCCACCGCGTCCAGGTCGAACTCCGGCCGTCCGCCGTTCTCGTCGAGCGCGTTCCACACCTCATGGTGGAGCGTCGGGATATAAATCCAATTCAGGACGCAATCGGGCCTGAGCGAAACACCGTCGGTGAGCGCAGCCTCCACCGAAGCCTCATCGCCGGTAAACAACACCACATACTTCCCCGGGCATACCGTACGCACGTCGAGAAATCGTAGGGGCGCCTTTTTCGCCATGGTGTCGAGCACCTGTGCCCCGGCAGCTACACTATCGAGCTCGATACCACCGAGGACGACGCTGCCCTCTACCGTATTGCTCATTTCCGATACGTCACCTTCCGGGCTTCTTCCACCGTGTCAACGACGCCTATGATCACGGCATCCACCGCCTTTTTATCGCTACGAGCCGTTTGTCGCGCCGAGCTCCCTTGCGCCACAAGGACGATCTCTTCGAAACCCGCACCCACGGTATCGAGGGCCACGAGGTGCTTGCCGCTACCTTGTCCCTGCGTATCACAGGGGTCTACGATGAGGTAGGTCGGGCGGTCCACGCCGTCGGCGTTTTTGCTTGCAACTACCGTCCCACTCACCCGTGCGAGCTGCACTCCGTCCCCCTATCCGTATTTTCGATAGACCGTCGCACCTTCGAGGTCCACCTCGTCAACAATTGCCGTAACAGTAGCATCTGCCGGCCGATCCTTTGTCACCTCCGTCAGACGCGAGCTGCTCCCGGCTACCACCATGACGAGCTCCCCGACTCCGGCCCCCACTGCGTCCATAGCCACCAGGTAGTCACCGGTTCCGCTCATGTCCGGGTATCGCACCTTCTCCACGACCAGAAACCGGATACCCTCGAGGAGCGGCTCCTTGTTCGTGGACACCACCGTGCCGGCAACCTTGCCGAGCGTCATCTTCCAAACGCTCCTATTTCTTGGTTCCGCCGGACTGCCTGCCGAGGGGCAACGTCTCGTCCACGTTGCTGTGCGGTCGCGGAATGATGTGCACCGAAACCACGTCTCCGACCCGTTCGGCCGCTCGACCACCGGCATCGAGAGCAGCCCTCACGGCAGCGACATCGCCACGGACAATCGCAGTGACGTAGCCGCCGCCGGTCCTCTCGTAGGAAACCAGCTCCACCTTCGCGGCCTTCACCATTGCATCCGCGCCTTCCACCATTGCCGCAAAGCCGCGGCACTCGATCATACCCAATGCGTTCTCAAACACGTCGGCCATCTACCTACCCCTCGGTATTGATCTCTGTTGTGGCACGAGCGACCCGTGCCGGTCCTTCCACTACTCGTTCGAACCCGACGCCGCACGACCCGGGAGATCTGCGAGCCGGGATTCGACGATATCCTTACTTACTACGACTTCGGACTCTTCCCCGGCGATGTATACTCGACCGAAGCGACCGTAGCCGATGACATTGATAATGTTGATGTGCGACGCCTTCTCCGCCTCATTTGCGGCGAAATACGCGTAACCCGCCGGCTCGAGCTCCAGAACGTAAAGTGTGTCACCGCGCAACACCATGTTTCCGTAGCGGGTCTTGTTGACGAGCTGCGCATGATGGTCACTCAGATTCTTAATCAGCTGACTGGTTAGGACCCGCGGCTTCATCCGATCGGCTTCGCCAACACCAATCTCGCCGAGGATAGCCTCCCCGGCCTGCCGCGCACTGGCCTGGCTGTCGGAATGCACCTCCAGCATACCGAAGAGGCGCTCCACGATCTGTATGCCCGGCTTCACGTCCGTCGCCTTCAGGGCGATATCGGTGAGGCGGTTGATCTCGATTCCCGGGGAGATCTCCACCACCGTACATGCCTGATCGGCTACGGGGAAATACCCCTTGGAGATGGTGGAGATGAACGACGCCATCTGCAATTGCAGGGAGTCGAGTACGAC
>JBKHEN010000168.1:0-4924 GCA_046540795.1 Spirochaetaceae bacterium
CGCGGACGGCACTACCCTCGGGCAGGATTCCCGAAAAGGGGAGGTCGAAGAGGGGCGTCTGTGTGTTTCGGGCTGTGTTAGTCGGGAAGATCCCGTGGTTCCGAGCCCTGCCGGATGAGGTGTATCTCTCCGGTTTCCAGGTCAACCACGGCGGTTTGTCCGCCGTAGCCGTGGGCAGGAAGCAGCTCCCTCCGTCCGAGGCGACTCCCGTCCGGTGCTTCGACCTGCCGGTGGTCGGCGTATCCCTCCTCTCCGGCGTCATCGTGGATCAGCGTGACGGTAAAGCGGTACCCGTTTCCACCCGTCCGCTAGAGCTCCACGGCCGTGACGTTCGCCTCTCGCAGGTCGAGGTCGTCGATATCGCCCGCTTCCGTGCGTTGGGCGAAGGTCACGGTCGAAACCGCAAAAAGGACCGCTATGAATCTGCCGCAGTGGTTGCTTTCAGAAACATTGGGAAGCCTCCTTTCGAGCGCCCGCGCAGCGGCTGCTCAGAGTCGACTTCGCATAAGCCGACGGGCGCCGGCCGGGCTCAGTCGCCCCACAACTCCTCGAGGCGGCTTTCGCGGCCACATCCCGTGGCATACAACCGGTAGCGAAGCGGATTCTTCCGGTAGTAGTCCTGATGATACTCTTCGGCGCGGTAGAACTCTTCTGTGGGGCGGACGTCGGTGTGTATTTGACGCGACGCGAGTCGTCCGGACTCCTCGAGCTCCCGCTTGCTGCGCTCAGCAAGGCGACGTTGCCTGTCCGAATGGTAGAAGATCGCTGTGGTGTACTGCTCGCCGCGGTCGCAGAACTGCCCCCCGTCGTCGGTAGGATCGACGTTCATCCAGTAGACCTCGAGGAGCTCCTCATAGCTGACGACCGAGGGATCATACGTGACCTGAACGACCTCGAGGTGGCCGGTGTCGCCTTGTGTCACTTCTTCGTAGGTGGGGTCCTCGACGTGTCCCCCGGAGTATCCCGAGACGGTCGAGATCACCCCGTCGAGCTCATCGTACGGAGGCTCCATGCACCAGAAACACCCGCCTGCAAACGTTGCCTTGGCGGTCTCCTCCTGGGCCACCGCCGGCTCCACGGAAAAGAGGCTCCCCAGCAACACGAGTACCAGAAGCGCCATCATATGGAAAACACGCACCTGTTTTGGTTCCATCCGTACCCACCCCTGCGTTCCGAGTACCTCAAAGATACGGTACACGAGTGGGACGGTCAACTTACGCCGTGCCGAGGTTATGGCCGGTACGAGAATCACTCGGCGCTTTTGTTTTGGGCCTCGTGCTCGTGCTCGGCAAAGGCATGAGTGATGCGGTCGATGATAATGGCCAGAAACACGATACTGATCCCGGCCTCGAAGCCCTGTCCGACCTCGACGCGATTAATCGCAACGAGAACTTCCATGCCGAGGGTGCGTGCTCCGATCATAGAGCCGATGACCACCATGGCAAGGGCCATCATCGTCGTTTGGTTCACCCCGACGAGTATCGAGGGACGGGCAAGGGGGAGCTGCACGTCGAAGAGGATTTCCCGGCGGCTCGAACCGAAGGCCCGTGCGGCCTCGATGACCTCTCGGGGGACCTCCCTGATGCCCACGTTGGTCAGACGAATCACGGGCGGGACGGCGTAGATGATCGTTGCGAAGGTAGCGGGAACTTTGCCCAGCCCGAAGAGCATCAGTGCCGGTATGAGGTACACGAACGCCGGGAGCGTCTGCATGGCATCGAGCACGGGTTTAATCAGCGCTTCGAACCGGTTGCTCCAGGCCATGAGAATGCCGGTGGGTATCCCGATGACCAAGGAAATCAGGACGCCGGTGAACACGATGGCCAGGGTCCGCATGGCGAGGTCCCAGTAGCCGAAGCTCCCGATCAGGAGGAGAAGTGCCGCCATGACCACGCCGTACAGGGCACGGCCGAGGGCCCTCCAGGCGAGATACGCCACCAACAGGATCACCAGAAACCACGGGATGAGCAGCAATATCCGTTCGACGAACAATAGCACCTGCAGCGCTGCGGTCCCGAGAAGGTCGAAGAAGGGCCCCATGTTGTCCAGGACCCAGTCCATCGCTGTGTCCACCCAGTCGGCAAGGGGGATCCTTAGGAAAGATGGGAACTCAAGCATCGTCTTGCTCCTTGGTCTCGTTGCTCTCTTCTTTGCTCATGACCTCGAATATGCGGCGGGGGCGTACCTCTCCGAGGAGGCGACCCTTCTCGTCGACGACGGCCACCGCAAAGCCGAAGGAGCTGACCAGGGGAAACAGGTCTTCGATGATCGCATCGGGCTCACAAGTCGGTACCTCCGCGTGGATGATGTCATCCAGCTCGCGGCTTCGAGACCGAGCTCTGCGCTCTACCTCGTCCAGCCGCACGATTCCCTTGAGGACGCGGTGACGATCGAGGACAAAGGCCCAGTCGCGGTCGGCATCCACCATGACCCGCCGGGCGATACTCGGACCCTGCCATCGGTACACCAGGGCTTTGGGCTCCTGCATGATGGATTTCGCGGCAAAAACGCGGGCAGGGGAGGCGTCTTGGACGAACTCCGCCACGTAGTCGTCGGCGGGCTCCGAGACGATTTCCTCGGGCGTGCCGATCTGTATGACCTCGCCGTTGCGCATGATTGCGATGCGGTCTCCAAGCTTCAAAGCTTCGTGCAAGTCGTGTGTCACGAAGATGATCGTCTTGTGTAAACTTGCCTGCAGCTCCACCAGCTCGTCCTGCATCTGCCGTCGAATCAGCGGATCGAGCCCGCTGAACGGCTCATCCATGAGCAGGATCTGCGGGTCCGTAGCCAGAGCGCGGGCGATACCGACACGTTGTTGCATGCCCCCGCTGAGCGCCGAAGGATAGTAGTCCTCCCAGCCCGCCAGGCCGACGGTCGTCAGGACCTGCCGAGCCTTTTGTTCACGAGTAGCGCGGTCCTCCCCCCGGGCTTTGAGGCCGTAGGCTGCGTTCTGCAGCACCGTGTAGTGCGGGAGCAGGCCGAAGTGCTGAAAGACCATGCTTACCGTGCGTTTGCGGTAGCGCGCGAGATCGTCTTTCCCGTAAGCGAGCACGTCCTCGCCGTTGACGTAGATGTGACCCGCAGTGGGCTCGATCAACCGTTCGAGAACCCGAATCAGGGTTGACTTGCCGCTGCCGGAGAGCCCCATGATGACGTAGAACTCCCCCGGATACACCTCCAGATTTATGTCCCGAAGAGCGAGGACGTGCCCGGTCTCGGCAAGCATCTCCGTCTTGCCGACGTTCTTGATAGACCCTTCTATCACCTGGTGAGGATCGGGGCCGAAGATCTTCCAGAGAGACTCGATACGCACCACGGGCTCGTGCTCCGCGGCGTTCTCGTCACGTTCCGCGGGGCTGTTCTCCGCCGCGCTATCCGCGGTGGCGCTATCCGCGGTGCCCGCATCCGGTTGGGCGCCATCTTGGGCATCTGATGCGAGGCCGGCACCGAGGGCGGTGCCGGCGGAATTATTCTCATTCATACGTTCTCCACGTCGGGGCGGCGGTTACCGAACGGCCGCGCGCACCCGCTCGGCCACGTCTTCCGACACCCACTCGGTCCAGGTGTCCTCATGCTCCCGGAGGAACCACTCCGCGGCCTGTTCATAGTCCCATTCATTGTCCTGCATCTGCGCGAGGAACGCGTTGTTCTGGTCGAGGTTGGTCTCATAGCGCTCGAGGAGCTCCACGAGCTCCGGTGCCTGCTCTTCCACGCTCTTATGGACAATTTTGTGCACCTCTCCGGTCGGTAATCCGACGTCCTCGAGGCGGGTCATGTCGAGCTTTCCCATGATCCAGGTCGGCTCCCAATGGTAGCCGAGCCACGGTTCCCCACGTCGAAATGCTGCCTCCATGGAGCCCTTGAGTGCCGAGTCGCTTCCCGGAAGGAAGGCGGTATAGTACTCGGTCAGCCCGGTCTCCTCCATGAGCTCCTCGTTCGTCTCGGTGATTGCCCATCCCGGCGGACCGACCATGATCCGTCCCTTGTCGGGGTTCTCGGGGTCCTTGAAGAGCTCCCAGTATTCCGGCAGGTCGTCGATGGAGCGAAGATCCGGTGCGCTCGGTTCTATGTCCCGCTCGGGATCGCCTTCAATGATGTAGGTCGGCACGTACCATCCCTGCGGCGCCCCTTCGAAATTGGAGCCGAGATCCAGGACGTCACCGCTTCCCGTAACCTCTTCCCACAGCTCCGGCCAGTTATTGTGCCAGGATTCCATGATGACGTGGTTGTCGCCCTGGCTGAGGCCTTGGGCCATGGCGACTGTGCTTCCGGTGGTGTAGTCGAACTCGTAGTTGCCCTCATAGCCGTGCTCGAGAATCAATGCAACGATCCGATTGTGCACACGCACGCTGTCCCACGACATGTCGCTGAACGTGAGTGTCGTCGGAGCACCCGTTCCTTCCTGTCCGCCGGCGGCAATCAGAAGCATGGAGGCGCCAACCGCCGCCACGGCAATGATCGCTCCCCGGAGCAGAGTGTGTCTTATGTCTCTCATAGTTTTCTCCTCTCTGGTACAAGCTTACCTACTCAGCGACAAATGTCAATGAAATTCTATTGCCTTCTAACGAAACTTCGATGGGTTTTGGTTGATTTTGGCAATGGTAACCATATAAGACTCTATGGTGGGGTATTTTATTAACTCCTTTGTTCTCGGACACCCGTACTACCTCGGAACACCCTCGAGAATTCAATAGAAGTCTGTTTAGTTGCGGCTTTTGCCGGGGCGCCAGAGTCGCTAGAATACCCACAGGAGGAACAGGGCAATGAGCAGGAAGCTACGACGAGGAGAGCACATCGGGGAGCCGCCGGGTCAATTGAACGGGATCCGGGAGACGGGCCCGGTGCGGATTTCCCGCTATCGGTACACTGCGGAGGAACATCGAGTGGACCGGCCCGAAACGCTCGGCGAGGCGCTGGAGGATAC
>JBKHEN010000169.1:0-4876 GCA_046540795.1 Spirochaetaceae bacterium
CCATGATACTACATGTCGGCGAAGCTCTCATCGATTTTATTCCGGTAACGGACTCCGCAGGATCCCCTGCCTACCGTCCCGCGCCCGGAGGCTCCCCGTACAACAGCGCCATTGCAACGTCCCGACTGGGCATACCCGCGTACTTTGTCGGTCGCATTTCTCGGGACTTCTTCGGAGATCAGCTGGTAGATAATCTTCGCGACAACGGCGTGGACACCTCCCTGCTCGTACGCAGCTCGCAACCGTCCACCCTTGCCTTCGTCAAGAAAACGGAGAACGGAGAAGCCCGTTACGCCTTCTTCGTCACGGACGCCGCCGACCGCGGGTTGGTTCCCTGTGACCTTCCGAAGGAGCTGCCGGGAGAGCTCGAGTGTATACAGTTCGGCTCGATTTCGTTGATTGCCGACCCGGTGGGACGGACGATTCTCTCCTACATCGAGGAGGCGGCCCCGAAGGTGGTCACCTCCTTTGATCCCAACGTCCGGACGGTCCTCCTGGAGGACGAGGCCGACTATCGCGGCCGGGTAGACAGGGCGTGCCGCGCCGCCGGCATCGTGAAGATAAGTGACGAGGATCTGGCGTGGTATAAGCCGGGGGCCTCCTCGGCGGAGGCTGCCTCGCAGTTGCTTGCGGGCAACACCCGGCTCGTGGTCGTTACGCACGGGGAGGAAGGGGCCTGGGCCCGCACGGAACGGACCGCGGCGTCGGTGGATGCTGTCGCCGTGGAGGTTTCCGACACGGTAGGTGCCGGCGACTCCTTTCACTCCGCGATTCTCGCCTGGCTCGCGAAGCATGACAAGCTCTCCCTCGACGCCCTCGATGCTCTGAGCGAGGACGACCTTCGGGGCATGCTTAGTTTTGCCGTACGCGTGGCGGCGGTCACTTGCTCACGTCCCGGCGCCGACCCGCCACATGAACACGAGGTCGCACCGTGAAGCCGGTGCTATCGCGGCCCCTCCGCGAACCACAGGCTCTCCCCGTAGTCCGTAGCGGGCCGGCAGCACCGACGGACGCTCTTCTCACACGCCGAACCGGTTCCGACGAAGCTGCTCATCGGCGGTAGCTGTGGTTGTGGGCCGGTGACCGGGAAGCGGCAGAATGCGTTCATGAACCGTGTCTATGATCCACTCCGGTTGCGGGAAGAAGGTTTCTTCCATTTCCGCCGCCGGGGTAATCCAGTTTCGGGAGCCTACCACCGCCGGCGGCGCATCGAGAGCGTCGAAGGCGGCCGTGGTTATGTTCGATGCCACCGTATGCAAGAAGCTTCCCCGCTCACAGGCGTCCGAAACGAGAACCACGTTACCCGTCCGGTTTAGCGACTCCAGAATCGGGCCGTACTCGAGGGGATTCATAAACCGGAGATCGATGACCTCCGCCTCGAGGCCGTACTGCTTACTCAACTCCGCCGCGGCGTCGAGCGCGCGGTACGTGGCTGCACCGATTGCAAGAATGGTCAAATCCGAGCCGCTGCGCCGGATAACCGGAAGCCCTTCGGGCACTTCGTAGTATCCTTCCGGCACGCCCCCTTCGACGAATTTCTCAGGCATGTCGTAGATTCGCTGGCTCTCGAAGAAGACCACCGGATCCGTTCCGGCCAGCGCCAGGTTCATCATTCCTTTCGCGTCGTAGGGTGTGGAGGGAAACATGACCTTCAATCCCGGTATGTGAGCCACCAGCGCCGTCCAGTCCTGTGAATGCTGAGCCCCGTACTTGTTGCCCACCGAAACGCGCAGCACCAGGGGCATTTCGAGCTCACCGGCACTCATTGCCTGCCACTTGGCCATCTGGTTGAAAATCTCGTCTCCCGCGCGACCCATGAAGTCGCAGTACATGAGCTCCACCACCGCGCGCCCGCCGGAGAGCGCATAACCCACACCTGAGCCGACGATAGCGCCCTCGGAGATCGATGAGTTGAACAACCGGTGGTACGGAAGCGACTCCGTCAGGCCCCGGTAGACGCCGAACGCTCCGCCCCAATCCCGGTTCTCCTCTCCGTAGGCAACCATTGTGGGGTCGGTATAGAACCGATGCAGAATCGCCTCGAAAACGCCGTCCCGGAGTGTGTAGACCCGTGTTTTGGGCAGCTCCTTCCCCTCGTCGTCGAGCCAGAAGCGCGAGCGTCGCGAGAGGGACTTGATGCGCGGATTCTCGTCCCAAGGCAGCCTGACCTCGGGCTCGCCTTCGGCCATGCGCTGCCGCTCTTTGTTGGAGAACATAACACTCTCGATGAAGCTCCCCTCCACACGCGGGGAGAGGCTGTCGTCGATAGCCAGACGGAGGACCTCGAGGACGTTCCGGCCGGCTTCCTCCTTAAGCTCTTCTACATCCCCTTCGCTCAACACCTTATTGTCCTGCAGGTAGCGGGCGTAGTTTTCGATGGGATCCTCCTGCTCCCATAGCTTTACCTCTTCCGGCGTGCGATATGAGGAGGCATCCGAGGGCGAATGCCCCGAGTAGCGATAGGTCATCGTGTCGAGCAGCACAGGGCCCTGTCCCGAGAGCAGCACGTCCTTTTTGCGGGCAACAGCTTCGGCCACTGCAAGGGGATTATACCCGTCCACACGCTCGGCATGCATATTCTGCGGGTTAACCCCCGCTCCGATGCGCGCGAGAACCCCGAATCCCATGGTTTCACCGGCGGTCTGTCCGCCCATGCCGTAGAAGTTGTTCATAAAATTGAACATCACCGGCGGCGCACCGCCGATCTCGGAGTCCCACAGGGTATGATACTGGTCCATCGCCGCAAGCATCATCGCCTCCCAGGTGGGACCGCACCCGGAGGCGGCATCGCCGATGTTTGCGATGACGATACCGGGCTTGCGGTTTATGCGTTTGTACAGCGCCGAGCCGACCGCGATATCGGAGGAGCCCCCGACGACGGCATTATTCGGCAGGCTTCCGAAGGGCGCGAAGAACGTGTGCATTGATCCGCCGAGCCCGCGATTGAAGCCCGGCCGGCGGGCAAATATCTCCGCAAGCGCTCCGTAGAGGGTAAATCGCCGAGCCAGCTCCGTCACCGGGCCGTCGAACCCACGCTCGGCGACCCGCAGAGTCTCACCGTCGGCATAACTCTCCATGATCTCGCCGAGGCGCGATTCATCGAGCTTGCGGATGGCGGAGAAACACTTGGCGAGAATCTCGCCGTGGCTGCGGTGGGATCCGAAAATGAAATCGTCGGGGTCCAAATGGACGCACTGCCCCACCGCCGAGGACTCCTGCCCGATTGAGAGATGAGCCGGGCCTTTGTGCTCGTATTCGATGCCTTCATAGGAGCCGTTCTTCTTGATGCTGTCGAGCATCGATTCGAACGTGCGGATGGTGATCATGTCCCGCAATAGGGCCCTGAGCGTGTCACGGCCGTAACGCTCTCGTTCTACCTTCGGGTCGGAGACGTACCTGTTTATGGGAATCGGATCGACGGTGACGGTGTTCTTGGCTCTGACCTCATAGGGATCGATAGTGATCGATTTCGGCATAACTCTCTCCTTGTTGTCTTTTCCGGATTACAACCCAAGCACGCTGTCCACGTGAGTGATGGCTGCGGCGAGATCCTGTAGTAACCGCGCCGCCGACCCCCCGTCCACGGCTCTGTGATCGAAAGTCAGACTGAGCCCGATGTGGGGCGCCGTAACAACCTCTTCACCCCGGTACGTCAGCTCGGGACGAATCGTGCCTACTCCGAGGATGCCGACCTCCGGCGGATTGAGGACGGGGGTGAAGTCCCGAACCCCGAACGCACCGAGATTGGTGACGGTGAAGGTCCCCCCGGTGAGCTCCTCCGGCCCCGCTTTGCCGCCGTGCACGATGTCGGCAAGCTCATGGGCGCGATCGGCAAGCTGCCTGAGGCTCAAGCGGTCGGCGCCGCGAATGACCGGTACGTACAGCCCCCTTTCCGCGTCCACTGCGAAGCCCAGATTGACGCCACTGAACCGACGAATCTCCGCCGGATCGCCGTCGACATAGTGAGCGTTCACAGCGGGATGCCGGGCCACGGTACGAGCCGCAGCGAACATGATGATGTCGTTTAAGGTGATATCCGACACGCCGAGAGACTCGGGTGCGGCTTTGAGCTTCCTGCGATAATCGACGAGCGCCGTTGCGTCGGCGCTTGCGTTGAGGGTAAGTTGCGCGGTTTCGGTTACCGATGCGAGCATGCGCTGCGCAATCACTTTGCGTACGCCGGTGACTGGGACGGTTTCCGCCACCTCAGCGTCCGCTGTCGCCCCACGGGTCGGCGAGGCCGTAGCCGCAGCGGTGCCGGTTGCCACCGCCTGCTTGCCCTCCTCAGCGAATGCTTCGACATCACGCTTGATAATCCGCCCTGCCGGGCCGCTTCCCCGGATCGCCGCGAAGTCGGTTTCGGAAATACCGAGCCGCTCCGCGGTGCGGCGTGCAAGAGGAGAGATCCGCACCGAGCGCCTGCCGGTAAGAGACGAAAGATTCGCTGCGGCCTGCACACCGGCGTCGCTGCGACGCTCGGTGCCTTGTGTTTCGGACTCGACCTTTTCGGCAGTCTGCTCATTCGCCTGCTTATCTCGACCCGACCCCTGTTCTTGGGAGGGCTGTCCCGTTCTCTCTTCCAAAGACTCTTCCGGCTCCTCACCCGCTTCGCCCACCACGGCAAAAGCCTGCATCACCGGAACATCGTCCCCCTCTCGGTAAAGCTGCCGCAGCAATGTACCGGCGGCCGTGGAGGGTACCTCGAAGGTAGCCTTGTCCGTCTCCACTTCACAGAGCGTCTCGCCCTCTTCGACCGGATCCCCCTCGCGCTTCTTCCACTCCAGCAGAATCACCTGTTCCACCGTGTTGCCCTGCTTGGGCATTATGATGTGTTCAGCCATTAGCTCAGCGTCTCCTTTTCTTGTTCGCCTCCGCG
>JBKHEN010000170.1:0-4869 GCA_046540795.1 Spirochaetaceae bacterium
GTTTCTCGAACGTCACGCCGGTCAACCGGAAGCGGCGCAGATTGTCGAGATGGAACGACAGGAGAGCGACCTGTACAGGCGTTACCAAGACTGGATCAGCTACGGATTCTACGTCGCGCGCAAACGATGAGGCGAGATCCTCGGTTTTGTGGGGACGGAGGAACGCACGCACCTCGCCGCCTGCCGTCACGATCCGTTTGGGGGTGTACCGCCCGCGACCACGATCTGTTTGGCGTTGAGCTCCCAGTTCAGTACTTTGGAGAAAGCTGAGACATACGCTCAGGAAGGGAGTCATGGTACGACTGGTGACACCGGCAGCGTTCGGAACGACAGGCACGCGATTTCGCGCCGAACACGACGGGCGTATTCTCCCGGACAGCCGAAACGCCGTACTGCTGCGCGAGGAGATCTTCCGGCACATCGGAGGCGGGGAGACTCGGCGGGAGAACGCCGCGTGCGCCGGAGCTCCGTTCACGTGGAAGTCAAGGCGGACGGCGAGAGGCAGGAGAGCCCGCCGAAGTTTTTCACCAAATAACTATGGAGGTCGTATGCACATCAAGATAACGTACTGCAGACCGTGCCGCTTCTGGGGTCAGGCGCTGAAAGACCTGGATGAGATCTACAGAAAGCACGAGAAGGAGATCGACTCGGTGGAACTCGTCGCCGGCGACGGCGGCGTCTACCGCGTGGAGGCGGACGGTCGGGAAGTCTTCTCCAAAGACGACACGGACCGCTTTCCCGAGAGTGGGGAGCTCAGCAGCTTACTCACCGGGTAGCCACCCGCCCGGCTATCGCCGCCGGACGAACGCGGTGCGAAAGACGTCGCCGGCCTCATAGCGCACCTGCGGCCCGGCGGGGTAGCCGCCGTAGTCTTCGGAAAGCCGTGCCAGGCCGAACAGCCGGCAGGCGTGCTCGAAGAACAGAATCGAGAAGACCTCACCGAACAGTTCCGCATCGGCCTCCCGGCCCTGCGTGGGCTGCGTGAAGGCCGGGAATGCCCGGGTAAACCTGTCGTAGAACTCCCCCACCGTTCCCGTCGGATGGCGGTGAAGCAGATACAGCAGAAACACGCCGGCCCGGGCGATGATATCGAAGTGCTCGTGCCGCAGCTCCTCCGGAAGCCACAGCTTCCAGTCGTGCACGTCGAGCAGGTAGCGCAACGCCGTGCGGTAGACCGCCGTCCAGCTCCCTCGAGAGAAGACCGAGGCACCTTCGGTTGTTATCCAGGATCTCTTTGCAGACTCTTCGGTGTAATCCCCGCCGACAAGGACGTCGTGGGCGGTGTAGAGGATGGGGATGGATTGTTCACTCGGCACCGAACGCCCGGTATCGAAGCCGGGCTCAAACGTACTCAGGAACGCCCGGCACAACGCCCTCGGATAGTTCCCGCGGTCTGTGAGCTTGATCTCGCCTTCGTGGTCGACGTGGTATTGAAGCACCCACCGTACAACACGCACGAGGGCCACCGACAGCGCATCCTCGTCGGAGAGGGCGTCGGAGAAGGCGACGAGCGCGTCGTTGTCGGCGAGGCGGCCGTAGAGCAGGGTATGCATTTCCCCGGGCGAGAGCCCCTCGAATTCGTCGAGTGCAGCCGATCTCTCCGCCGCGGTGAACGCCGACAGGTAGTTCCCGAGCTCCTCGGCATTCTCGAACTGTCGCCCGCGAACGTCCTCGGCAATGCGCTGCTGCATGTCGGTTGCCTGGTTTGCTCGGCCGAGATACTGCATGAACGTCGGCGCGGAGGCGCCGTCGGGAAGGCTCTCGCAATGCGCCTCGAACTCCCGCATGAGTCGGTGAAGCTCTTCGCGGGAGCTCACTCCGGCCTGGGCCATGAGCATCGCCTCCGGATCCAGGGCGTCCCCGCTCGGGCCCGCCCGGGTCGTCCCACCTTCCGGCCCGACCCCCGGCCGGGCGGACGGCCCTGAGCCGGCTCCGGGCCCGGACCGGGCGCGGGCGCGCTCCTCATCCGCCCGCAGGCAACAGTGTTTGTACTTCCGTCCGCTCCCGCAGGGACACGGATCGTTTCGTCCGACTCTCATCGCGTGCTGAGGATAACACGATGTCTGCGTGGTGTCTCGGCTCGAGCGTTAGCGCCTCCGCCCTCGCCCGCTCTGCACCTCGGATGGCACTCCGCGCCCGCGCCCCCGACGCCTGCACCTCGCGTAGAGGTCCCACTACGCAACTTGGTTAACCGGCGGTAAGTCGTACAGCGCTTCCGGCGCCAGGTCTGCGCCATTTGGCCAAACGACTGTCTTTGACACTGGATCAATGGTCAGTTTTGCGAACATCCGGCGATCGAGAAGTGGCTCAAACATCGGACCCCTCAACAGAGGCGATACGTCAACTGTCTTTTTCGTTCCATCGTCAAAGACGATTTCCACCAGATAATCACGAACATATCGAGCACTGTCAACGTGAAGTATGGTTTCTTTCATCCGTGCTACTCCAACGGTGGGATTTCTTTGAGCGGCGTGTGGCTGATAGCCCGCTCCCAGTCTTCCTGCAATTGTTCCTTCTAAATCGCCGCCCACTCCCGTACCAGCTTCTCTGCGCGGGGAGGGAAGTCGCCTTTTAATCGTTTTCCGTCTTCGATCGCGAACTCCGCGTCGAACTGCCCGTAGATCGCGTGAAAGTGTGGTGGGTTGTGATCGGAAAAGTACATGTAAATGTATTCCCAAAAACTCACTTATTCGGGGCACACCGGCATTCTACTCCATATGCTCGCCGTCATCAAAGCTCCCGTCGCGGTCCGCCTCTTGCGTTCGCGCCTCCGCCCTTGACCACCCGTTGCCCCTCCGGTACTTTAGTTGCGATGACAACTATCTACAACCCCCAGGGCGACACTGAAGACAGCAGTCACAGCGCTCGGCGTGCCCGCGCCTCCCGGGGCGACGATCACCGCACCTCCGCCGACCGCTCCCTCGGCAGGCAGATCAGCTACATCGCCCGCTGCGTGCGCTGGATCGTGGAGCACGAACTCGGGCGGCTCGGCGTGGGAAGTGGCACGCACCACCTGCTTCGCCACATTCACCTGAGCCCCGGCATCACACAGAAGGAGCTCAGCCGCCGCACGCAGATCGACAAGGGCACCGCCGCGCGGGGTGTGGCGGAGCTCGAATCGGCCGGATACGTCCGGCGCGAGCCCGATGCCGGAGACCGCCGGGCCCGGCGCCTCTATCTCACCCGTGCCGGCGAGCGCCTCATTCCCACAGTCTACGCATCCCTCCGCCACGTCACAGACATTTGCGCCGCCGATCTCAGCCGGCAGGAGCTCGACGAGCTCTTCACCCTCCTCGATCGGGTCGAGGCCGCCGCCTCCGCCCACATCGCCCGGGCGAAGCAGGGACAGGGCGAGGCATGAGGATCGCGACATGAGCACCACCGAACGGAACCGGGCGCGCGTGCTCGAGGGGCCGGTCGGCCCGACCCTCGCGCGGCTCACCATTCCCATGATATTCGGCATACTCAGCATGGTGCTCTACAACCTCGCAGACACCTTCTTCGTCGGCCGGCTGGGGACGGAGCAACTCGCCGCGCTCAGCTTTACCTTTCCGGTGGTGCTCACCATCGGAAGCCTTTCGCAAGGCATCGGCATGGGCACCTCGGCCGCCGTCTCCCGGGCTGTCGGCGCGCGGGACTATCACCGGGTACGGCGGCTTGCAACGGACAGCCTCGTCCTCGGTCTCCTCATAATCATCACCGGCTCTCTCCTCGGACTTCTGACCATAGGCCCGCTCTTCACCCTCCTTGGCGCCCGCGGCATCGTCCTCGAGTACATCGGCGACTACATGCGCGTCTGGTACATCGGCATGATATTCGTCGTCGTCCCGATGATCGGGAACAACATCATCCGGGCCACCGGAAACACCAGAACCCCGGGGCTCATCATGGTGCTCGGCGCACTGGCAAACTTCGTGCTCGACCCCGTGCTCATCTTCGGCCTCGGGCCGGTTCCCGCCTTCGGCATCCGCGGCGCCGCCCTCGCGACCCTCTTCGGGAGGAGTACCACCTTTGCCATCGCCATGTACGTGCTTGTGGTACGGGAGAAGCTCCTCACCGCGGAGATCCCCCGCCCGCGGGAGGTGTGGCGCTCCTGGCGAGAGATCCTGCACGTCGGCATTCCGAACGCCGGCGCCAGAATGATCGTCCCCGTCGGACAGGGGATTATAACCCGCATCGTCGCCGCCTTCGGCGCAGCCGCCGTCGCCGGCTACGGAGCGGGCACCCGCATCGAGTTCTTCTCCCTCGCTACGCTCAACGCCCTCTCCTCGGTCATCGGACCCTTCGTCGGACAGAACATCGGCGCGGGCCGGATCGAGCGGGTGCGAAGAGGCTTCACCGTCAGCAGGCACTTCTCCCTCGCAGTCGGCCTGGGGCTCTTCGTCGTCTATCTGTTTCTCGCCGGGAGAATCGCGGCCATCTTCAACGACGACCCCACCGTGGTCAGGACTACCGCCCTCTACATCCGCATCGCCTCGGCCGCCTACGCCGCCCAGGGCTTCTACCTCGTGGTAAGCGCCGGCCTCAACGTCCTTAGGCGCCCCCTCGAAGCCGCCGGCCTCGGGGTCCTCGAACTCTTCGGCCTGGCCATCCCCCTGGCACTTCTGGGATCACATCTGTTCGGCATCGTCGGTGTGTTCGGCGCGGTCAATATCAGCTACCTCGCCACCGGCGGCCTCGCCTGGCTCACGATCCACCGGGTGCTCGCGCGGCAAGCGGGGGCAACTCTTCCCGGTGAGTGAGCGTCCCGCGCATCCCCGCGGCGCACGTCCCCGCCGGCGAGCTCATCGTCCCGGCGCTACCCCACCGTCCGGCGGCACCGCGCGCAGAGGCGGGCGGGGTCGGGCTCTCCGCTCCAATTCCTCCCCG
>JBKHEN010000171.1:0-4836 GCA_046540795.1 Spirochaetaceae bacterium
TTCCGCCCCTCTTTCCGCCCCTCTCGGGAGCTCTTAACCCGGCCTGGTTTGCGGTGATCTTCCCGTGCCCGGGCGAAAAACCCACTTACTTCGTTCTCGGTCAGATCTCTATGGGCGCCGGAGTTGAGATTTCCGAGCTGTACGCTTCCGATACGGACGCGTTTCAGCCGTTTCAGCTTAATGCGGCGCGAGGTGAAAACCTCGCGTATCTCGCGGTTCTTCCCTTCCATGAGAATCACATGCACCTTCCGGGCGTTACGGTATTGAAAGTCCTTCAACCGGTAAACCGTCCCTTCGAGTCGGATTCCGGCTTTGTACTCCTCGAGAAGCTCCCGCGGTACGGGCTGCTTGGTCTCTACGACGTACTCCTTTTCTACGCCCGCGGAAGGGTGCATCACCGCGTCGGCGAACTCGCCGTCATTGGTGAGAAAGATCAATCCCTCGGAGAGAAAATCAAGACGCCCGACGGTGAACATCCGCACCGGAATGTAGCCGCGCACATAGTCTATCGCCAGGGGCCGTCCCGCGGGATCATGATTGGAGCAGAGCACCCGGGGCGGCTTGTTCAGAGCGACGTAGTATTTCTGCCGGGTGATGTGAACTTCCCGTCCGTCGAGATATATTCGATCATCGGGGCCCACTTTGCTTCCCTGTTCGGTCACGACCGTGTCGTTGACGCGAACTCGGCCCGCAGCGATCAGCCCCTCGCACTTTCGTCGTGAGGCTACGCCGCTTCGGGCGAGATAGACGTGGAGGCGCATCGGCCAGTTGTAGCTACGTTTTCCTGCGGCACGCTTATCCATCGAGTTTGAACCTGTCCTCTTCGACCTCGTCGAGCTTCGGCAGATCGGAGATGCTCTCGAGCCCAAACTGTTTCAGAAACTCCCGGGTCGTGCCGTATTGCACAGGTCTGCCGGGAGCGTCCTTGCGGCCGGTCTCCTTGATGAGATCCCGGGAGAGTAATAGTCGAATCATATTGTCCGCCGAGACTCCTCTGAGATTCTCGATTTCCGCCCGCGTAACCGGCTGCGCGTATGCAATAATGGAAAGGGTTTCGAGAGCCGCTTTGGAGAGTCTGGCCTCCCGCCGCTTTCCGTAGTGGTCCTTCAGGTGCTCCCAGAGCGAGCGCTTCGGGGCCAATCCCACGCCGTCCTCGAGGCGGCTAATCATGAGCCCCCTGCCTTCGTCCTCGTAGTCCTGTTCCAGAGCAGCAAGCACTCTCCGCACGATCTCGCGAGAGAGTCCGCTCACCGTGGCAAGACGTCGTTCCTCCACCGGCTCCGATTCGAGGTACAAAATCGCCTCTATAAGGGCTTTCTCCCGTGTCAGTTCCATGATCGAATACGTATGTCCCCAAACATTCTGTTCTGAAACAGCCGAATCTTACGCACCTTTACCGCCTCGAGCAGGGCAAGAAAGGCGCAGACCAGCTCCATGACGGACTGCCTGCGTTGAATCAGATCGGTAAACAGGAACTCTCCCCGTTGCTCGAGCAGCTCATCGAGGAGGCTGAGTTTCTCGTTGATGGTCACCTCTTCATTCAAGTCGAACACGCGTTCGTCGGAGAACCCTTCCATGATACTCGCGAACGACTTCAGGAGGTCCCAGACGTCGATCCGGATCCACAGCTCATCATCGTCGTCGAACGGGAGAATCGGCTGCTTCTTCTTGCGTTCGATCACCCACTCCGCCTCTTCCTGTTTCTCGTCCATCAGGTGAGAGAGCTTCTTGTAGCGCTGGTACTCGATGAGCTTCTCGACCAGCTCTTGCCGGGGATCGTCCTCGTCCTCGATCGATTCCTCGCCGGGCAGGAGCATTCGGGATTTGATGTACAACAGCGACGAGGCCATGAGATAGAAATCGGTCATGTTGTCGAGATCGGTGGAAGCAGCCCATTCGAGATACTCGAGGTACTGCCGAGTGATCTCCGCTATCGGGATGTCATGGATGTCGATCTCCGAGCGCTTGATGAGGAACAGAAGAAGGTCCAGGGGCCCCTCGAACCGACTGAGGCGAAACCGGCGGCCCTGCTGCTCTTGCTCCGGCGCCCGCTCCTTCGCCTGTTCCTGTTCCTGTTCTTGCTCCGGCATTCGGCCTTTAGGATTGTCCTCCGTGGTGAGGAGTATACGGATGCTCGTAGCGGAGGTAAATACCTTGGTGAGGCAGACGTTCATGCGCCTCCGAGAGCCGCTCTCCGGTGGCCGGATGGACCACGTCCGGGGCGAGGTCTAGTAAGGGACGAAGGACGAACGCCCGCTGGTTGAGGCGGGGATGAGGGACCTGGAGGTCAACCTCATCGATGACGCGGGATCCGAACAACAGGAGGTCGAGGTCGAGGGGACGTGGCCCCTTTGGGATCTCACGGGTGCGGTCCCGCCCTGCCGCCCGCTCGATCTCGAAAGCGGCGGCGAGAAGCGCTCGCGGCGCGAGGCGACAGATACCGCCGACGCAGGCATTGAGGAAGGACGGTTGGTCACGGTAGTGAAGAGGCTCCGTTTCGTAGATCGGCGAGACGCGAAGGTCCGAGAGGAGTTCGCCCAGGCGCGCCAGGGCAAGCTCGATCATCGCCATGCGGTCCCCGAGGTTCGTACCCACACCGAGAAAAACGGTCTCCGGTGATCCGGATACGTCCGGAAACTCTTCAGAAGAGCTCATCCTCGCCACCGGAGCTGCTCGAGTCGCCGGAGTCGGACCCGGGGGTCTCGGTGGATCCTCCCGCCGTCGCCCGGGCCTGTTTCTTGGCACCGGAGGAGGCCCCGGCGGAGGAGCGGGTGCCGCCTTGATTACCCGTTGCGCTGCCGCTGCCGGCGCTGCCGGTGTCGCTGCCGCTGCTGCTGCTGCCGCCGGATGAGCCGGCTGCGCTTCCCGACTCCGCGGTATAGTGTTCGGGGAAGATCGCTCTGCGAGCTTTGTCCTCTATCTCGGCGGCAATCTCCGGGTTCTTCTCCAGGAAGTCCTTCACATTTTCGCGCCCCTGGCCGATGCGTTCTTCACCGTAGGAGTACCAACTCCCGCTCTTCGAGATGATGTCGTACTTCAGGCCCGCGTCGAGGAGGCTCCCGGAGGCGGAGATCCCCTTGCCGAACATGATCTCCACCTCCGCCTTGCGGAAGGGAGGGGCGATCTTATTCTTGACGACTTTCACCCGCACGCGGTTGCCGATGGCGTCGTCTGAGCCCTTGGTTATGGTTTCGATACGACGCACCTCCACCCGCACGGAGGAATAGAACTTGAGTGCATTTCCGCCGGTGGTGGTTTCGGGGTTGCCGAACATGACACCGATCTTCATACGAATCTGGTTTATGAAGATCAGGCAGGTGCCGGATTTGGAGATGGTGCCGGTGAGCTTGCGCAACGCCTGGCTCATGAGCCGCGCCTGGAGGCCCACGTGGGAATCTCCCATGTCACCCTCTATCTCCGCCTGCGGCGTGAGGGCGGCAACAGAGTCGACGACGATGACATCTACGGCTCCGGAGCGCACCAGGGACTCCGCAATTTCCAGCGCCTGCTCCCCCGTGTCGGGCTGGGACACCCATAGCTCATCGACGTTTACCCCGAGGGCGCGGGCGTAGGTAGGGTCAAGAGCATGCTCCGCGTCCACGAACGCAGCGATTCCTCCGATCTTCTGCGCCTCCGCAATTGCATGGAGGGCTAAGGTCGTCTTTCCGGAGGATTCGGGTCCGAAAATTTCCACCACACGGCCTTTCGGGTAGCCACCGAGTCCAAGGGCCTCGTCGATCATGAGGGAGCCGCTGGGAATGACTCTGATACCGCTGGTATCGATACCCTCCCCCATTTTCATGAGCGAGCCTTTTCCGAACTGTTTCTCGATCTGCAGGCGAGCCGCCTCGATCGCCCGGAGTTTCTCTTCCGAGTTGGCCGGGTGCGCTGTGTCGGTTTCTTTCTTTGCCATAACGTTCCTTTCCGCAAGCGGGAGTGGGAGTGGGACTCACTGCAGGATACTGGGTGAACGGACGCGATACTTCAACAATACGCCAAAAATATTACCCTGCACCCGATAGTCGGTCAACACGAGCGTCGATACTGTGCACAGATGGTACGAAAGCCGGTAAATCGCATCTGTTTGCTGCTCTCGGTGTTCGGGGTTTCTCTCTCGCTCTCGGGACCGGCTCACGCGGAGCCAGGCAAAATCGACTGGGCCGAGGTGGCGCGCGTCGGCACTCCCGAAACGGATGAGGTTGTTCTCGAGGTGCTCTACGGCGGTTCCCTCACCGACGCCATGGCCGTTGCGGGGGCGCTTCCCCGGCGCGAGGACCCCACGCTTGCGGGAGTTGTTCGGAAGCTCCTGCGACACGGCGGTACCGCCGGCTCAACAGGGGCGATGGGCACGAAGGGCCGACGGACGGAGCTCCTGCTGCGAATCATGTTGGATGCCGCGGGTGCGCTTCCCGAGGGGGCGCGGGAGCGCTTCTTCGAGGCGAACGGCCGGACGGTCACCACCCTTTTCGAGCACTTGACGCGTTTCGAGGCGCCGATGCTGCGTGCAGCGGTGTGGCGAGCGGCAGCGGCCGCGCCGCCCGAAATGCGGCGGGAGCTCCTTGGGGACGCTCGGGCCGCGGCGTTCGAGCTCTCGCGGCGCATCGAAGAGGCTCGGCGAGCCGGCGGTCCCGAAACGCGTCTTCACCCGGAGCTCGTCGCCGAGGCGTCGGCTTTCATGAGCTATGCCGCGGTCGTCGCGGACCCGACGGTCCGGGCGCTGGTGGAGGAGATCCGAATGAGCGCACGTAACCGGACGTTGGTGGAAAAAGCGCGAGAGGTGCTTGAGCCGTGAGCGGCTCAGAAAGCTCCGGGAAAGAACGAGGCGGCCGGCAGTCG
>JBKHEN010000172.1:0-4717 GCA_046540795.1 Spirochaetaceae bacterium
GTCCCTGCTGTCGAGCTATCGCGCCAGTCTACCACGAAACGCCGGTTGGAGCCACTCCCGGTCGAAACGATCAAAGGATGCTCTTTCCGGCCTCGCGTTACTCGAGCATCTTCACCGACAGCTTCGGCCCGACCTGTCCGCCTCCCATTAGTTTCTTATGCAAGTTTCTGGGAGGATAGTTGTAGGGTCATGGGATAGTCAAGCGGTCGATTTATGCATACATTGCGGAGTATGGAGACTACAAACACGACGAGTATTCGACCAAGATACAGGGGCACGTATTCGCATGTCGGCTCGCGCAGGCGCAGCCCCAGGCGCTGGGAAGCACGCCGGGCGATGTCCCGGCGCTCACGGCAGCGGCCATACGATCCGGAGCTGCAACGGGTGGTCGACACCTGTCCGGGATATCATCTGGGAAAGGCATACAAGAAGGTCACGCGCATATTCGAGGAGGAGTTCAGGACCGCCGATCTGACGCTCCCGCAGTTCGCCGTGCTGGTCAACATCGGTATTACCGAAACGGCCACCGGCAGCGAGGTAGCCGAGCGCCTCGGGTCGGATCTGAGCACGATTTCGCGGACCATGGAGAACCTTACCCGCCGCGGGCTGGTCGGCCTCGAGCGTGCGCAGGACCGGCGCGTGCGGGTCTACTCTCTCACCCCGGAAGGCCGGGCGTTGCTCGACGAGGCGCTGGTGAGGTGGAAACGTGCCAAGCACCGGGTGCTTTCCGAAATAGACACGACGACCTGGTATGAGACCATCACAACGCTGCAGCGCCTGTCGTCGCTTCCCCAGTAGCCGGGAAATGCAGGACCGCCCCACGGTTGCGGGGTAGTGTTGTGGCGAACGCCCCGGAATCGACTCACCTTCATCTTTTCTGTTGTGTATGCAAGTAAGTATATTCTCCGGGTGACCGCCGGCGCGGTTTGTCATCTCGCCTCGAGCGGCGTGACTCGAGACACGGGAAGAAGGAGTGGTTGAAACGGCAACGGAAAACCGGGAAGTGTAGGACGCAATGGTGATCGGCTCGGGACAGGGAGGCTCGCCCCTTGCAATGGCTCTCGCGGGCTGTGGGACGCGGGCAGCCCTCGTTGAGGCGCGGCACGTAGGCGGCACCTGCGTCAACTACGGGTGCACTCCGACAAAGACCATGGTGGCAAGCGCCCGGACGGCTCACGTCCTCGGCAGGGCGCGCGAGTTCGGCGTGGAGGCCCCTCCCGGCAGGGTCGACGTGGAGGTAATTCGTGACCGCAAGCGTGCCCCGCGCCTCCTTCCCCGTGAGAAGATAGCAGTGGTGGTGCTTGCACATATCGAGGCGCACGCGCACATGGGAGGCGGTACGAACGCCCTCGGGCTTGCTAAAGAGGCCCGAGAGGCCGGTGACGAGGTGGCAATCGTCTTCGACGGCGCGGGTACGCGGTGGGTGTCGGAGCTTGCCGATCCCGAGAACCGGATGCACCGTGCATTTGCCGCGGTAGAGGAGAACGTGCTCGGCGCCTGCTCCTTCTGCGCAGCGGCGTTCGGCGTGAAAGAGGCGATCAAGAAGACCGATGTGAAGCTTCTCTCGGAGTACGAAGGGCATCCCGAGCCTGCGTCGACTGGTGGCGGACGGGTATCAGGTGGTGACGTTTTAGTTTTGCAACAAGCTTCTCGATACCCCCCTTCTCGGATCGAAAATCCCTCGGGAACCGCTGAAATACCTGAGTATATCGGTTACAATTATATGCGGGTAACCGTTGCCCCGAGACCCGTGCATCGGGGTGCAGGGAGGTGGTCATGAGAGGGATTTGGAAAACGGCGCTCCTGCCGGCTGCGTTGGGGCTGCTTGCGGCGGTGCCGGCGCCGGCGGGCGAGGGCCGCATCGTATACGCCGAAGGGACCGTCATCGTCGAGAGCACCGGCAACACGCAGCCGGCGGACATCGGCACCTCGGTTGCCGCCGGAGATGTGGTGGAGACCGGGCCGAGAGCCACCGCCGTGATCGAGCTCGACCGCGGCGCCGACTTGAAGCTGCGGCAGGATACTCGCACGCGGATCGGCGATGAGGGCAGCGACGCCGATGCGGAGCTCGAGCGCGGCGGGCTGTTCGTACGGGTCCGTCG
The DNA here is from genome assembly GCA_046540795.1 of Spirochaetaceae bacterium. Classification (GTDB taxonomy): domain Bacteria; phylum Spirochaetota; class Spirochaetia; order DSM-27196; family PWMO01; genus JAAAOH01. The sequence goes on from JBKHEN010000172.1 coordinate 2,103, forward strand.
CTCCATGCGGGGCGGCTTCTCGGCGAACACCGAGACCGTCGTAGCCGGCGTGCGAGGAACCGAGTTCTTCCTTGCCTTCGGCAGAACCGTGGAGCAACGGCCCGATGTCTGGCTCTGCGTCAACGAAGGGGAAGTGCAGGTCGAGGTGCCGGAGCATGGGGAAGCGGAGACCGTCCGCGCGGGTGAAGGCATAAACATTCTTGACGGCGTGCAACTCACCGATGCGCGGCCCTACGACTGGACCCGGAAGCTGAACTGGAACATGGACTCCGACCGGGGCGAGGTCTCAGACGACACCGATCTCGACGAGGCCTACGCCGACCTCCTGGATCAGGACTATGATTAACATGCACAAACGGGCGGCGACATTCCTGGCTCTTGCGGCGGCCACGCTCCTACCGGTGGCCGGCGAGCTGTCGGCGGAACACGTTCCCTCGACTCCCGACGGGGAGCTCGAGGTAGAGGCGGTCTCACGGGTGTTCGTGAAGCTCGACCGGCTCGAGCCCATGCTCGAAGCGGTGGGACGGTTCGAGGGGGAGGACCTAGATTTTCGCTATCGAGCGGTCACCGCCGGCGGCTACTACCGGGTGCACCGAAACGTGAAGGTCGGTGCCTTCTATCGCCTCCAGGCCGGCGCACGACACGACGACGACTGGGTTCTGCGCGACGGGGACTGGGAGTGGCGCGAGACGAGCTCCCGGGCCGAGCATGTGCTCCTTGGTGACGTGACCCCGCGGTTACTTCTCGATTTTCTGCCCGGGGAGAGCTGGGTTTTCGCCCTCAAGAACCGCTACTTCCTCAATACCTTCAACGCGCACCAGACTCTACTCACGCGCCCGCAGCTCACGTACTTCCTCTTGCGTGCCCGTGAGCCGGTGGTGAACGTCTCCGTCGCCTACGGGTTGTACTGGGCGCTCGACTTCTCCGACCAGGCGCTCTACCGCCACAGTCCGTACCTCGAGGTCCTCTATCACGCAACGGATGCCGTGAAGCTCACCGCCGGGTTTACCCGGAATACGGTGCATTGGAGCTCCTCCGAGGACGTCGCGGAGGCGGGGGCGACGGATTACTCCGTCGACGGCACCTCCTGGCTCCTCACCGCCGGGCTCATCTTTCGGGTTGATCCCGGGTTATCTCGTGAGCGTTGACCGAGAGCACGTCCCCGTGTGCGGTCTTCATCTGCTCGAGGGCGTCTGCGGGGAGCTCCGCCTCGATCTGGATGTTTGCGCAGGCCCCTTCGCCACCTTCGAAGAGCACGTTTTCCATGGCGTCGACGTTGATGCCGTGCTCGCGGATCACCCCGAGGACCGCCGCGAGCACCCCCACCCGGTTGCGGTGGTGAATCGAGACGATATACCGCGCCGGAGTGCGCCGGGCGGTGTTCACGCAGTTGAGGACCCGGCCCGACTGCATGTAGGTCGACACGATGCGCACCACCTCGTCGGCCACGGCATTCTGAGCCTGCTCGGTGGACGCGCCGATATGATGGGTCCCGTAGACTAAGGGAAGATCGAAGATCTCCGCCTCCACGGCGCCTTGCTTGGCCGAGGGCTCCCCGGCGAAGACGTCGAGGGCGGCACGTACGCCCTTCTCCCTCACTGCCTGGGAGAGGGCCTGCTCGTCGAGGACTTCCGCCCGCGCGGTGTTAATGAAGTAGGCGCCCGGCTTCAGCGCGTCGAAGAAGGCCTTGCCGAGGAGGCCCCGAGTCTCCTCGGTTGCCGCCAAGTGCACGCTCACCGCGTCGGCTGCCCGGGCAACGTCGACGGGGGAGTCGAGGCGCCGGATTCCGATCTCCTGTGCGGCTTCCGGAGTGAGCGAGCGGCTCCACGCGACAACCGACATGCCGAAGGCCCGGGCCCGCGAGGCTACCTCGCGGCCGATGCGTCCGAGGCCGATGACGCCCAACGTGCGTCCGTAGAGGCCGGCGGCCGTGGCGTACTCCTGTTTGTTCCAGCGGTGCTCCCTGAGGTCGGCCACGTTGTCGGGTATGCGACGATCGAGGCTGAGTAGGAGCCCCACGGCAAGCTCCGCGACGGCGATGGAGTTCTTTCCCGGACAATTGGCCACGTACACGCTGCGGGCCGAGGCGGTGTCCACGTCGATGTTGTTGTAGCCGGCGCCGGCACGGACGACGAGGTTCAGTCCGCCGTGAGCCTCGATGGCCGCCGCCGGTACTTTCGTCGATCGCACCACGACGACCTCGGGGGTGTGGGCTCTGATTGCGTCGACGAGCGCGGCATCCTTCAGACCCGGGTCATAGACCAGGCTGCAGCCGGTCTCCTCCAGCCTGCCGTGGGCGTACTCCGGCAGCGAATCGGCAACTAGTACGGTCATGACGCTATCCTCCTTCGCGTTACGCATCCTCCGATGATTTCCCCCGCGCCGCCGGGTCGGCGGAAGGCAGCCGGCAAAACGCAAGCGCCGGCAGGACGGCTCCCGCCGTCACCGCGACGCCCACATCGATCATACCGCCCGCGACTTCGGCGACGGCACCGATAGCCAGGGCGAACACCGCCCCGAAGAGGCTCTGGACCTTCGATTCTACCGAAAGCGCCGTTGCCTGAATATCCTCGCTTACGGCATTGCTCATGTAGCTCACCGACAGCGGTCGGCGG
>JBKHEN010000173.1:0-4654 GCA_046540795.1 Spirochaetaceae bacterium
CCTTCACCTCCCGGGGCGGGCATGGCCGGCTCGGACTCGGTCTCGGGAATGGCGGTGTCCTTCGGCGGGCGCTCTTCCCTGACTCGTTCGAGGAGCTTCTCCGCGAGGATTTGCGGCCATGCGGGAAGCTGGTCGGCCTCGTCACTTTCGTAGCGCGCGAGGATGTCTTCGAACTCCTCCTCCGCGGTGTCGTACTCCTCCATCTTGTAATGCAGGTAGGCGATCTCATACTCCGCGGCCACGCGATTCTCGAGATCGTCGGGATGCCGCTCGATGAAGGTTTCGTAGTAAACGAGGGCGGTCTGGAAGTGGCGCCGATCGGCGGCTTCCTGCGCTTCCTGGAAATACTCCTGCACCGTGATGTCCTCGGGGATCTCCGTGCGCTCGGGCACGGTTTCGCAGGCCCCGAACAGCGCGAGCGCCGCCACGGCGGCGAGGGTGAGCTTAGTTGTATGCATGGTCCTTACTCGTTTGCGTAGATTTCGTCTTTGACGGGTAGAGTCTTCTTGAGCTCTCGCAGAAAATCCTTGAGACTTCCCATGGGTTCATAGTACTCGCAGTGTTCCGGGCTGCGGCGGATGACCGTGGAGTACTTGTAGAGCTTATCCTTGCCCTGTTTCTTCTTCCACTGCCCCGCGTCACAGCGGACCCGGAGAAGATACTCACCGTCATCGGAAATCCTTTCTGCCGACAGCTTACAGTGATAACAGTTGGCGCAGTAGATCTTGCCGTTTCTTCCGGTGCCGTCGTCCGACGGGTCCGGCTGGGTTCCGTTGCCCGAAGCCACGTCCGTCTGCCCCCCACGTTGTAGGAAAAATGGTACCACGGGCCCGAGGGGCGGTCAAGCATAGGCTCGTTGCTCATGCCCACTTCACATAGCCCGGTAGGAGGTTGTGGGGAAAAGCCCGGTGATTGGGGAGGATTCGGACGGAGTATCCCCGCCGGCCGGCGCTGTCACAGGGAATACGGGCAAAAAACCGCACCGTCCGGACGTCTGACGTTCGTTGTCCGGCATCTACAGACTTCTTGCCGGCGGCGGGGCCGCCGCTCTTACCCGCGTTCGCGCCGCCGACCGGCTGCATGACCGTGCGATCGGGATCATCGATGCCGCCGTGGGAGTTGATCCGACCGTAGCACACCTCCACCCGGATGTCTTCGGGGGACAGCGCGCCGAGGTGGACGTCGGCTGCGACCTCGAGGTCCTCCCCGACGTGGAGCTCCGGGTGTCCCGGATCCGTAAGGTCCGCCACGGCGACCTGCTCCCATGCTTCATCCAGGCGCTTGAGATACCGTGCCGCCTCCTTCGGGCGCGTGTCGTTGTCGGCGGTGACCGCATCGTAGTTGGCCAGGGCGGGGCCGTAGAATCGCTCGTGATACTCCATGAGCATTCGATGGCTCGCGAAACGGGTGCCGATGTTTTGCATCGAGCGCTTCATGGTGCGAATCCACTCCCGTGGCAGCCCGTCCTGTCCGCGGTCGTAGAAGGTCGGGACGATCTCCCGCTCGAGCAGGTCATAGAGCGCCTTGCTCTCGATCTCGTCCTGGAGTTCCGGATCCTCGTACTCCTCGCCGTTGCCGACGGACCAGCCGATGGCGGAATCGTAGGCCTCCGCCCACCATCCGTCGAGGGTGGAGCAGTTGAGCACCCCGTTTATCGCCGCCTTCATACCGCTGGTCCCGCTTGCCTCCAAGGGGCGTCGCGGGGTGTTCAACCATAGATCGCTGCCCGAGACGAGATACTTGGCGATGGTGAGGTCGTAGTTCTCGAGAAACACGATCTTGCTGCGAAGCTCGGGACGGCTTGCGAACTTCACGATGTCCCGGATGAGGTTCTTCCCCGGCACGTCGTGGGGATGAGCCTTGCCTGAGAAGATGATCTGCACGGGGCGTTCCCGATCGGTGAGCAGGCGATAGAGCCGATCGGGATCGCGGAAGAGCAGCGTTGCCCGCTTGTAGGTGGCGAACCGCCGGGCGAAGCTGATGGTGAGCGCGGTCGGATTCAGGACCTCTCCGGCCTGGGCCAGCTGGTTGCCGGTAATACCGCGCGCGGCCAGTTGCTGTCGCAGTCGATCGCGGACGAACGCCACCAACCGGCTCTTTCGTCGCTCGTGTACGCGCCACAGCTCCTCGTCGGAGACCCGGTCGATCCGCTTCCAGATATCGAGCTGCGTGGGCTCGTCGTAGAAACGTGGGCCGAAATAGCGGTCGAGGAGATCGACCATATCGTGAGAGGCAAAGGTGCGCACGTGGACACCGTTCGTGATACTTCCGATCGGTACTTCCTCCTGCGGAAGGCCCGGCCAGATATCGTTCCACATCTCCCGTGAGATTCGGCCGTGAAGCTCGCTCACCCCGTTGTTGTACGCCGACAGCTTGAGCGCCAGGACGGTCATGCAGAAGTGCTCCTCCGGATCGCGGGGGTGCTCCCGGCCGAGACTCATGAACTCATCCCACCCGAGACCGGTGCCCTCGGTGAGGCTCTCGTAATACTTCTCCATCAAGTGCACGTCGAACCGCTCGTTGCCGGCGGGTACCGGGGTGTGGGTCGTGAAGACGGTGGTGGGCCATACCGCCTGAATCGCCTCCTTGGTGGAAAGCCCGTCGTTCTGCACGTACTCGCGGATACGCTCGAGGCCGAGAAAGGCGGAGTGGCCCTCATTCATATGAGCCACCGCCGGTTCATAGCCGCAGGCTCGCAGAGCCCGAATACCGCCTATGCCGAGGAGGATTTCCTGACGGATCCGGGTCTCCCGGTTTCCCCCGTAGAGGGCTCCGGTTATCTCCTTGTGCTCGTCGTCGTTCTCGTCGATGTTGGTATCGAGCAAATACAGCGAAACGCGACCCACGCGCACTTCCCACACCCGCGCAGTCACCAGCGCGTCGGCCATGCGCACGGTGATTTTCACGTCGTTTCCGTCGGCATCGCGACAGCGATGAACGGGCATGTTGTACCAATCGTTCTCCGGATAAGATTCCTGCTGGTAGCCGTCGGCGTTGAGGTACTGCTGGAAGTACCCCTGGCGGTAGAGCAATCCCACCGCGACGAGAGGCAGTCCGAGATCAGAGGCTGTCTTCAGATGGTCCCCCGAGAGCACGCCGAGTCCGCCGGAGTAGATCGGAAGGCTCACGTCGAGGCCATATTCCATGGAAAAATAGGCGACGATCTTTTCCCGGGAGCCGGTGTACCACGTCTCTCCCGAGAGATAGCGCCGGAACTTCTCATACACCCGCTCGAGGGCCGAGAGGTAGGAGTCGTCCTCGGCAAGCTCTTCGAGACGCTGTTGTGAGACCATCCCCAGCGTCCGCACGGGATTCTGCCGGGAGGCGAGCCATGCGTCATAGTCGAGCCGGATGAACAGCGAAACCGCGTCGAAATTCCAGCTGAGCCAGAGATTTCGGGCGATCTCCGACAGTGGTTTTAGGGGGTCGGGTAGATTCGGATTCACTGTATAAGGGACGATTCGCATATCCGGGGTGACCTCTCTCAGGCGATGATGTGGTCTTACACGATAAATACTCGCTTCTAGCATGTCAACTGAAGGCTCGACGGGTGACGACGGGTGACGACGCGTGACGACAGGGGCATCGCGAGGTGTCCGGAAGCTTGTTGAAGGGTGGTCCACGGTTTCCCTTGGAGGGCCCGTACTTTCAAGGAGGCCCTCGAGTCTGGTATTCTCTCTTCCATGCAGCGCACGGCGCTGGAGCGCCTACCCCGCGGCACCGATATCTTCGATTCCGGAATTCGCCCGGCGCAGACCGGCGCCGTTGCCTCGGGCTATTACCCACCCCTGCCCGTGGCCGCAGACCGCACGGATCTTCCACGGGTATTGCGGACCCTTCTGTGGGGCTGGCCCGTGGTCGACCACCTGGCCGCACGTGGGGCCGAGGAGGTGCGTACGCGGCCCTTCGACGGCGACGCCCGGGAGGCGGTATATCTCATGCTCTCCCTGGAAAACCGCGCCGGTTCCTACAACTTCGAAGAACGTCGCCGCCTGCTTGTGCTTCTCGACGAGGTCGTTGCGGATGCGGCCTCGTCCCGGGCCGCCGGGACGGCGGGCGGGGAGGGTCAGGTGGCCTCGGTGAGCGGCGCCGGTCAGGCGGCGCCGGCGAGCGGTCTCGACGCGGAAGACTCGGAGCTGGGCCGCCTCGTTCTCGGCGCGGAGGGCTCGTTCACCCAGACGACGCGGCGCTACGCGCAGCTCCCGCCGTTGCTGCGCGACATGACGAACGGCGGCCGGCTCGATCTGAAGACCGCTGAGCGCCTCAGCCGTTATCCTACCACGGCCTCGGTGCTGCGCGAGGTGACCGCCGCGCTGTCGTTCAGCAATCGTCGCCGTTTGACCACGATGCTGTGGGAGCTTGCTCAGCGGGACGGCCTCGACGATGAGGAAACCGCAGCGGTAGCGCGGGAGGTCGCGAAGCAGACCGACCCGGTCGCCGCGCTTCGCCTACGGCGGTATCCGACGCTCAGCAGCCTGGAGGACCGATTCCACGCGGTACGCGAGCGTGCCCTCGGCGGATCGGGCGTCCGACTGAGTCCGCCTCCCAATTTCGAGGGTGGCGGCTACGCCGTGGAGTTCGCCTTTACCTCGCGCGAAGAGCTTCGTCGCCGCCTTCGTGCGCTTCAACGACTCGAGGAGGACGCCGATGAGCT
>JBKHEN010000174.1:0-4650 GCA_046540795.1 Spirochaetaceae bacterium
ACGGGCGTAGAGAAAACCGAGAGAACGACGAGAGAACACGCAAGGGTGACGTCCCGACCGCTGTCCAATGTTCAGTGTCCAATGATCGATTCCGGCAGCGCGTGCCCAAGGGGCGTCCCGAGAAGGCTAGTATTCCCCGCGCAGCGGCAAGCCGGCGGTTTCTTGGAATCCGAAGCGGACGTTCATGTTCTGAACGGCTTGCCCCGCCGCGCCCTTTTCCAGGTTATCGATGACGCTGAATAAGAGCAGCATAGCGCCTTCGACGTGATACCCGATGTCACAGCGGTTCGATGCCCGGACATCACGGGTTTCGGGGATAGGCCGCCGTGACAGCCCCACGAAAGGCTCTGCGTCGTACGCCTGCCGCAGGCTTCGTGCTACGGTATCCGCGTCGGCCTCGGCAGTAAGCCGACACGTACTCGTCACGGCAATGCCCCTCTTGATCGGGACTAGATGTGGGGTGAAGAGCACGTCCAGGTCCTTCGAGGCGGGCTCGGGGCCGGTCTCAGGGCCGGCCTCTTGGTGACCGCCGCCGGCCGGCATCGTGCTCTCTTTGGTGGAAGACGGCCTGTCGTTTGTCGGCGAGGGGCGAGAGCGTGCCCGCTTCTCGCGTCCGGCAGCTGCCGCCTCGACGGCATAGTGATATATCTCGGCCCAATGCCGGTGCGAGGTGCCGGGAGCGTATGCGTTCACGTTTTCGCTGCGCTCGGTGAACAGAAGGTTCACCGCCGCCTTTCGTCCGGCTCCTGATATCCCCGACATCGCGTTTACGGTGATCGGACCGGAAACGAGACCGTCATGCAATAGCGGCAGCAGTGGTAACAACGTTGCAGTGGGGTAGCAACCGGGATTGGCGATGAGGTCGGTGTTGCGTAGCCGAGCGCGAAACCACTCGGTGAGTCCGTAGGTGCTGCGTTCGAGGAGATCCTCCCGGGGCGGTTCGACGCCGTAGGCGCGTTCGAACAAAGCAGGGTCCGGAATGCGAAAGTCCGCCGAGAGATCGATGACCACCGTGGATTCGAAAAACGGGGCACACACCTCGGCCGACTTCAAGTGCGGCAGCGCGGAGAACACCACGTCGGGCTTCCGACGACGCGCTTCCTCCATATCGAGAAGGCGAGCCTCCCGGGTTTTCTCAAGAAGCGTCGGCGAGAGTCCGGGATACACGGAGCCGAGCGCCGTTCCCGGTTGAGAGGAAGAGACCGGTAGAACCTGGTCGACGTCGGGATGCTCGGCGAGTAGGGCAAGGACTCCTAGCCCGCCGTATCCCGTGGCACCGAGAACTGCAGCTTTCACTCCGCCTATTCCTCCAGATCAGGTACCTTCGCGCGGAGTTTGGAAAGCACCTCGGCCCGCTCAGCGTCCTCTCTGAGCACCACGAAGACGGTGTCATTGCCTGCGATGGTGCCGAGCACTTCAGGAATGTTTAGGTTATCGAGGGCGATTGCAACGCTGTCGGCGTGACCCTCGAGAGTATGCACCACGGCGATGGTACCGGAGAAATCGAGGGACACGTAGCCACGACGGAAATCCTGCACGTAACTGCGTTCCGATTCCCGTCGCTCCTCATCCCGTGGCAGACGGTAGAAGTACCCGTCGATTCCGTCCGACATCTTACCCACCCGGAGCAATTTGAGATCCCGTGAAAGGGTTGCCTGAGTGACGGAAAACCCTTCCTGCTCGAGGTGGCGAAGCAGCTGTTCCTGGCTGTTGATACGTTCACTGCGAATGATCTTCTTGATGGCCTGTAGGCGTGCCGGTCTTTCTCTCATCTCAACGTTCCTTTGCCTTGCCGTAGGGTATGTGCGGATATTTATACACCATTATGCATCCACCCTGCCGTTTTTGTCAAAACTTTTCTTTCACCGAGATGAATTGAGATAATGTTGCGGAAATCCGAAAGTTATCCTCCTTCGTTTACGAACCGGCGAAAAGTTCTAAGGCGGAGAGATACAGCGGGTCATTGCCTGCGGCGTCGATTTCTTGGAGCAGAATCTGCCCGTCGGCGGGCACGTTGAAAGCCTCGGCGGCGCGGTGTTCGGATGCGGTTTCTTCCTGTGCGTCGGGTTCGATGATGCACCCATCCGAGCGAGCTTTCAATTCGAACACAGGGCGGTCGAAAAACGCGAAACTCACGGTGAGACCTTGTTCCGCGGCCTCATGGGGTTGGTGCACGGTCTCTGCGATTCGTCCTTCGCGGTCGCTGTAGCGGCCCGTTACCGGTCCTTCGAGGTTCTCCCGGTCACCTCCCTGGTGACCTCCGTCCCTGTCGGTGTCGCTGTTGGCGTCCCTGCCGGAGGCGGGTTGCCAGCCGAGGCGGCTTGCGATCCACGCCAGATAGAGACCTCCGTACGCCCTCGGGCCTCCGTGCAGCTCGACTCGCCGGAGCTGCGACAACGCTTCCGTTCGCTCGGCCGGGTCAAATGAGTGAGCCGTCGCGCGACGCAGCGGAAGACTGCGGCGCCAGCTGAAGTCCGAGACGGCGTACTCCCCGGCGAATGTCGGGGTGACCACCGCTTCACGCACGGCGTGTGGTGGGTCACCCGCCGCCAGAGCACGCTCGGTATCAAAAATAAGCTTGTCCGCCTGCTCTCGCACGTGCGCGAGGAGGACGGAGCGAGAGGTGAAATCCGCAAGCCAGAGCACATACACCGGTATGTCGCGAATCAAGAGCGGCGTCCAGCTCCCGGGTGCCGCTCCCACGCCGTCATCGCCGTTTTCGACCAGTACTTCTTGGAAACACACACTCTTGTGCTCGTGGTCCAGGTAACAGCGTGCCGAAAGCGATATGTCGCTCGTTTGCCCCGGCGAATCCGTAATATGTAGGACACGGGCGGCGCGCTTGCCGAGTACCGCACCGAGGGCCTGCTCGGCGCGGGAGCGGCTCTGCTCGTCGGTGACTACGAGGAGGTTCAGAATTGCGGTCCGCGCCTCGGTCGGTGAGCTTCGTTTCTGGATCTCGGCGAGCTCGCGTTCGATGTGCCCGGGATCGAAATTCATAGCTTCCTCCACGTCCGACCGGACTGTGCGACGAGCCGCCGCGCTTCTTCGGGGCCGGAGCTGCCGGGCATGTACGTCGGAATCGGCGATGGATCTCGCTTCCATCCCTCGAGGATGCGAGTTATGAAGGCCCAAGAGCTCTCTATTTCATCGCGACGTGGATACAACGTCGCATCGCCGAGCACGGCGTCGAAAAGCAGACGCTCGTAGGCCTCGAGGGTTGCTTCTCCGAAGGTGGAGCCGTAGGCGAAATCCATGTTTACCGGGCGCATGTCGGTGGTGTGTCCCGGGATCTTGGCGTTCATATTGAGCGTGATCCCTTCCTCCGGTTGAATGCGAATGATTAACGTATTTCGATTCATCGAGGGATGACGGTTTGTGAACAGCTGCCGCGGCGGTTCCTTGAAATGAACCGAGATTTCGCTCACTTTGCGCTGCAAGCGCTTGCCCGAGCGCATGAAGATCGGCACGCCGCTCCACCGCCAGGTGTCGAGGAATACGCGGAGAGCAACATAGGTCTCGATCCGGGAATCGTGGGCAACACGCTCTTCGTTCCGGTAGGCGGGCACCCGACTGCCGTCCACTATTCCCTGTCCGTACTGCGCCCGGACGGTCTCGCTGCCGATGTCACGAAAAGTAATCGGCCGTAGCGCTTGCATCACTTTGACCTTCTCATTCCGTATACTGTCCGGGGAGAGGTTGTTCGGCGGCTCCATGGTCGTAAGGCTCAGCAGCTGAAACATGTGGTTCTGTACCATGTCCCTGAGCGTTCCGGCGCTTTCGAAGTATCCGCCGCGGGTACCGACGCCGATCTTTTCCGCCACGGTGATCTGTATATGATCGACGTAATTTGAGTTCCACACGGGCTCGAATATGCCGTTGCCGAAGCGCAACAGCATGATGTTCTGGACGGTCTCCTTGCCGAGGTAGTGATCGATCCGGAAGATCTGCTCCTCGGAGAAGTATCGAGCGAGCAACCGGTTCAGCTCCTGAGCGGACGCAAAGTCCCGCCCGAAGGGTTTTTCGATGAGAATCCTGGTAAAGCCGCCTCGCTGCCGGGCGAGCCCGTGAGCGCCGAGTTGCTCAATGATGTCTTCGTAGGCGCTTGGGGGCGTGGACAAGTAGTAGAGTCGATCCGCGTAGTCGCCGGAGAGCTCTTCGAGCCGAGCGTAGCCGGCAGGGTCTTCGAAGGTCGATTGGAGATACACCAAGCGCTCGAGAAAACGCTCCCGTTGCTCCTGCGATCCTCCGGGGACCTCTGCTATCATATCACGGGCCCGTGAGCGCAGCCCCTCGGTTCCCCAGTCCCGGCGTGCAAACCCGATCACCCGGAATCGCGTGACGCCTTTGAGAAACAACGAGAAGAGCGCCGGCATGAGCTTTCGGGCGGTGAGGTCTCCGGTAACACCGAAGATCACTATTACAAAGGGCTGCGGTGCTCTGCGAGCCTGAAGCCCGAGGTGCAGCGGATTACCGTTCATAGGCGTCAAATATGGCGACAGGGAAAGCAGAAATCAATTGAACTCCTCCGAACCGGTCTCCCGCGAGAAGGGCGTAGGCGTAGGGGCACGGCCTGAAAAGCAGCCGCGCGTATGGAGCCGCGCGTATGAGAAGGATGCGAGGCGGGCACGAGGCGGCCGCACGGCCACG
>JBKHEN010000175.1:0-4506 GCA_046540795.1 Spirochaetaceae bacterium
CCGTGGCGGCTCCGGCCGTGGCGGCTCCGGCCGTGGCGGCTCCGGCCGTGGCGGCTCCGGCCGTGGCGGCGGGCGCAGGGGTGCGCATGATCCGGCCGAGCACCCGGGCGAAATCGACCTCATCGAAGAACGCGCGTCTGCCTTTGGCGAGGAAGTGATCGATTTCCCGGCGCGCGTTGATGATTGAAGGGAGAATGGGGAAGATCGGCTTCGAAGAGGTGCGCATCTTCTCGTCGAGCACCTCATACACCTCCGTCACGTCGAAGAGGCCGGGGCTGCCGAAAATGACGGTCATGGCATCGATGTGCTCGAAATCCCGCTCACACGCGTCGATGATGGTGCCGAGCTGTTCGGCGGTGCCGGTGGCGAGAAAATCGATGGGGTTGCCCACTGCCGAGCCGAAGTGCAGCTTCTCCCGCAGCGCCTCCGCCGCCGGTCCTTCGATGGGCGGGACCGAGAGGCCGGCCTCGCTCAGGGCGTCGGTCAGCATCACCGCCGGGCCGCCGGCGTGGGTGATAACGGCGACGTTCGGCCCCGGGAGGCGCGGGTGCATGAAGATGGATGCCGCTACGGTCAGCTCCTCCCGTCCGTAGCAGCGCACGATGCCGGCCTTCCGCAGGAGGGCGTCCACCGCGGCATCCGAACCGGCGAGGGCTCCGGTGTGAGACGACGCCGCCCGACTGCCGGCCTCGGAGGTGCCGGCTTTGATTGCGGCAATGCGACAGCCCTTGCGAACGAGGGAAGAGGCGTGGCGCAGGAGCATCTCTGGTTTTTCGATGCTCTCGATGTAGAGTAGCTTCACCCGGGAGCTTGTGGCGGGATCGAAGGACTCGTCGAGATGGGCAAGGACGTCTTCTACGCCTATCTGCGCGCTGTTTCCCACCGAGTACACGCCGGAGAACGTGAGCCCCTTGGGTATTCCCGCCTCCATGATAAACACCGCCGTGGCGCCGGAGCCGGAGACGAAATCGCAGCCGGCGGGGTCGAGCTTGGGGATCGGTGTGGTGAACACGCCGGCGTAGTGCCGGTTGAGCAGACCGATACAGTTCGGGCCGATGAGGGACCCGCCGACGCCTTCCACCGATTCCACCATCCGCCGCTCGAGCTCGGCGCCGGCCTCGCTCTCTTCACTGAAGCCGGCCGAGAGGACGACGAACCCCCGGGTACCCTTTTGCGCGGCGAGCTGCTCCACGGCATCGGGACAGTGTTTTGCCGCAATTGCGAGGATGGCGCAGTCGGTCGGTGGCAGCTCGGCAACACTGGGGTATGAGGCGACGCCTTGCACTTGCTGTTCCTTGGGATTGACCACGTAGAGATCGCCCGGGAAGGATGCCTCTATGAGATTTCGGAGCACCTTTCCGCCGGGTTTATGTATGTTGTTGGACCCGCCGACGACGGCGATGCTGCGGGGTTCGAGAAGCTCCTGGGTGAGCATGAGCACTACCTCCTTGCAGAACCCGATTCCTCCGGGCTCCCGTTGCCGCCATTGTTACATGACCTCGGCCGGAGGAAAAGGAAAAACTCGAACTTGCATTGCATGATTTTTATTTCTTGTATTTTAGACCGTCGTAATGTAGGATTAACGCAATCAAAAGAAACGAAGACGGTAGCTGGGCATGAAGCTGGACAACACCAATCTCTCGATCATCCGGCACCTCCGCGACGGGCGTAAGAGCTTCAACGCCATCGCGCAGGATCTCGAGATCACCGAGAACACGGTACGCTCCCGCGTCACCAAAATGACCGACGAAGGGATTCTCCGAATCGTCGGTCTGGTCGATCCGGAGCGTTTGGCGGGCCACCGTACCGTGGTCATCGGAGTCAAGCTCACTACGCCGCGACTGTTTCAGAAGGGCGAAGAGTTCAGCCGGTTACACGGCGTAACGAAGGTGCTGCTCGTCACGGGAAAATACGATCTGATCCTCGAGGTGCTGCTCACGGAAGACTTCGGGTTGTTGGAGTTCTACGAGCAAGAGTTTGTCAAGATGAGCGAGGTGCAGACAGCCGAAACCTTCGTGGTATTCAAGAGCTTCAATCACCTCGTACCGTATATTCTCTAAACGTCCCCCGGCGGACAGACCGAACGTGCCCACGAGACCAACGAGCAGGGGTGAAATATGAATCGGATTCTCGAGAAGACGCAATTAGCCGACGAAGTGTTCAGGATGCGACTGAAGGCACCGCTCATCGCGGAGGCCCGCAAGCCCGGGCAGTTCGTCATTATTCAACTCGATGAGGACTACGGCGAGCGGGTGCCGTTGACGATAGCGGACGCAGACGAAAAAGAGGGCTCGATTACCCTCATCTTTCAGACCGTGGGGAAAACCACCCATCTTCTTGCCGCGCGGGAGGCGGGAGAGGAAATTGCCAACGTGCTCGGACCTCTGGGCAACCCCACGCATATAGAGAACTTCGGTCGCGTCGTCTGTGTCGGCGGCGGGATCGGTGTGGCACCGCTGCACCCGATAGCCAAGGGTATGAAGGAGGCGGGAAACGAGGTCATCGTCATTATGGGCGCGCGCACCAAGGAGTTGGTGATTCTCGAAGACGAGATGCGCTCCATAGCCGATGAGCTCGTTGTGTGCACCGACGACGGCTCCTACGGGCGCAAAGCGCTCGTTACCGAACCTCTCGAGGAGATGTGCAAGGCGGAGCCTCGGCCGGACATGGTCGTAGCCATCGGCCCACCGATCATGATGAAGTTCGCCGCCGCGACCACCCGTCCCTACGAAGTCCCGACGATGGTGTCGCTGAACACCATCATGGTGGACGGCACGGGGATGTGCGGTGGCTGCCGCGTTACCGTCGGCGGGGAGACGCGCTTTGTGTGCGTGGACGGACCGGAGTTCGACGGGCACCAGGTCGATTTCGACAACATGATGGCCCGGCTGAACGCATATCGCCCGTATGAGAAGGAGGCGCACGAGCAGTGCCGCCTCGAGCTGCAGATCGAAGAACAACAGCGGCAGGAGGCCCGATGATGCACACCGAGGAAGCGAAACGTGAGGCGGTGAGGCTCCTTGCCGAGCTCGACGGACGAGCGCTCAAGCCCAAGGAACGTCTCTCCATTCCGCCACAGCCGATGCCGCAGCAGGATCCGGTCCAGCGGCGGCGCAACATGCAGGAAGTGCCCCTCGGGTATACCGAGGAACAGGTGAAGCTCGAAGCCAAGCGATGCCTGCAATGCAAGAACAAGCCCTGCATTGAAGGCTGTCCCGTGGCGATCGACATCCCGCGGTTCATCGAGAAGGCTGAGGAGGGCGACTTTGCCGGTGCCCTCGCGGTGATTCGGGAGAACAGTCTCCTGCCGTCGATCTGCGGGCGGGTTTGTCCGCAGGAGGCGCAGTGCCAGGCCTACTGCACCGTCGGGAAGTCATTGAAGGATCCGATGAAGGCGGTGTCCATCGGCCGGATCGAGCGATACGTGGCCGACTGGGAGCGCGAGCACGGCGAACGGACCGTACCGCCGGTGAAGCCTGATACCGGCAAGAAGGTCGCCGTGATCGGGAGCGGGCCCGCGGGTATTACCGCCGCGGCCGATCTGCGCAAGGAAGGCCACGGGGTTACCATCTTCGAGGCCTTTCACAAACCCGGTGGTGTCATGGTCTACGGGATCCCGGAGTTCCGCCTGCCGAAGAAGATCGTCGAGGACGAGATACATCTGCTCGAGGAGATGGGCGTGGAGATCCGGACCAATTTCCTCGTAGGCCGCACGCGTACGCTCCGTGAGCTCCTGCAGAAGGACGGTTTCGACGCGGTGTTCATCGGCAGCGGGGCGGGCTTGCCGAAGTTCATGCACATTCCCGGGGAGAACCTCGTCGGGGTGTTCTCGGCGAACGAGTACCTCACCCGCTCTAACCTGATGAAGGCCTACGATCGCGAAAAGGCCGATACGCCGATCTTCCACTCCCGCAAGGTGGCCGTCTTCGGAGGCGGAAACGTCGCCATGGATGCGGCACGGACGGCGGTGCGACTCGGTGCCGAGGAGGTCTCCATCGTCTACCGCCGTACGGAGCGGGAGATGCCGGCACGGGTCGAGGAAGTGGAGCACGCCAAGGAGGAGGGGGTGATCCTGCGCACGTTGCGCAATCCCAAGCGCATCCTCGGCGATGAGAACGGCCGGGTCCGCGGGCTCGAGCTGCTCGAGTACGAGCTCGGCGAGCCCGACGAGTCGGGCAGACGCAGGCCGGTGCCCATCGAAGGTAGCGAGCACGAGATGGAAGTCGACACCGTGGTGGTTTCCATCGGCAATGACTCCAACCCCCTGCTCACCCGTTCGACCGGTGAGCTCGAGACCAACAAGTGGGGCAACATCGTCACCGACGAGAACGGAAAGACTTCCATGGACCGGGTCTATGCCGGTGGGGACATTGTGCTCGGCGCTGCCACCGTGATTCTCGCCATGGGAGAGGGACGGAAAGCCGCGGCCTCGATCAACGAGATGCTTGCCGCCGAATAGGCCGTTTGAAGCAGGGAAGAGAAAGGGCCGGTGCGGCGCCCGGCACC
>JBKHEN010000176.1:0-4421 GCA_046540795.1 Spirochaetaceae bacterium
CCGCACCCGGACCCCCGAGGGCACGTCCGCCGGCGGCGCCGTCGATTATGCCGCAATACGACGGGTCATTGAGGAATGCGAGGCCGGCTACCTCCCTCCGGAGGCCGTGGCACAGCTTCTCGACGCCGCCGGTATCCCTCGGGTACCCGAGCGCGTGGCCACCGACGTCGAAAGGGCCGTCCGGGCGGCCGGGGAGATCGGCTTCCCGCTGGTCATGAAGGTGGTGGGGCCCCTCCACAAATCCGATGTCGGCGGCGTTACGGTGGGTATCAAGGACGAGGGAACCGTGCGAGCGGAGGCCTCTCGGATGCTCGCCCTCGCCGAAGCAACCGGCGTGATGCTCCAACCGGTGCGCTCGGGCTCCGAGCTCTTTGCCGGAGCCGTCGCGGAGCCGGGATTCGGGCATCTCATCTTCTGCGGCCTCGGCGGGGTGTTCGTCGAAGTGTTTCGCGACACCGCCTCCGCTCTCGCACCCCTCGACCGGGAGGAGGCCCACCGCATGATCTCCGGGCTCAAGAGTCGTCCGCTTCTGGAAGGCACTCGCGGCGGAACGGGCATAGACCGCGAGGCGTACGCGGAGGTGCTCGTCCGCCTGGGCGAGCTCACCGTTGCCGCCCCGGAGATTGCCGAGATGGATTTGAACCCGCTCATGGGTACCCCGAAAGAGGTAATCGTCGTGGACGCGCGCGTACGGGTGGAGAAGTAGCACAGGGTCGGCTTCCGGGCCCGCCGGCGGTTCACTTGCCGTGCCGGCCCGGAGTGAATACACTCGAAACGGACCATGGCCCTCTATACTGCATTTCAACGTAATTTCAGCGGCTTCCATAACCTGATGCGCTACCGCGTCAGGGAGATCCTTCTCGTCTCGAGTCTGTACGACGCCTTCGTTCTGGAGGAAGACCGTGGACTCTCCGAGCTCATCTTCAACCAGTACATCGACCTCAACCTGCGTTTCGTCCCGCGGATCACCCACGTCTCCACCGCGGAGGAGGCCCTGCAGGCCCTACAGCAGCGCACCTTCGACGTTGTCCTCACTATGGCACGCCTCACCGACATGGATCCCGAGGAGTTCGGCAGCCGAGTAAAGGAGCGGCATCCGGAGAAACCCGTGATCCTCCTCACCACCGAAGCGTTGAGTCCGGATCTGCTCGGCCGTTTCCGAAGGGCCCACTCCATCGACAAGATTTTCTACTGGCTCGGGGATAGCAAGATTCTCCTTGCGATCATTAAGTACGTGGAGGACTACGGCAACGTCGCGCAGGACTCCGCCGCCGGGGTACAGGTGATTCTCCTGGTGGAGGACAACCCCAAGTTCTACTCTTTGTTCCTGCCCATGATGTACACCGAGGTCATGATGCAGACGCAAATGCTGATCTCGGAGAGCATCAACGATTACCAGCGGCTGCTACGCATGCGCGCCCGCCCGAAGGTTCTGATGGCGGAGACCTATGAGGAGGCCATCGAGGTGTTCGAGGCGTACAAGCAGAACGTCCTCGGCATCGTCTCCGACATCGCCTTTCCCCGGGAGGGTCGGATGGACGATCAGGCCGGTTTCCGGCTGCTCGGAGTAACCAAAACCGAAGTTCCGGATCTGCCGGTGCTGTTGCAGTCGGATCACCCCGATGACCGCGACGCAGCGCTCCGGCATCACGCGCATTTTCTCGACAAGAACTCGCCCAACCTCCTGCAGGACCTGCGGGATTTTATCACCTTCAACCTCGGCTTCGGAGATTTCGTGTTCCGTCGCTCCGACGGGACGGAGATCACACGGGCACGAAACCTGCAGGAATTCGAGAAGCTGCTGTACGACGTGCCCCCCGAAAGCATCGAGTATCACGCCCGGCGCAACCATATCTCGATTTGGCTACGGGCGCGCACGGAATTCGAGCTTGCCGAAGAGCTGCGGCCGAAGAAGGTATCGGACTTCGCGAGCATCGAGGACCTGGTCGACTATCTGTCCCGGGCGGTCCGAGGGCTCCTCGACCACAACCGAGCGGCGAACATCACGGATCTCAGCTCCTACACCGAGGGCACCGAGATGGCCTTCATCCGCATCGGCGGGGGCTCTCTCGGCGGAAAGGCCCGGGGCATTGCCTTCGTCAACGCGTTGCTCAGCCAGTCGGAGGTTCGCTCCAAGTACGAGGGCATTCAGATCCGCACGCCGATGACCTTCGTGGTCTGCACCGATGCCTACGAGCAGTTTCTCGCGGAAAACGAGTTGCAGCGCTTCGCCATCGATACGGACGATGAGGAGGAGATCGCGCGTCGGTTCATCGCCGGGGACCTTCCTGAAGACATCGAGCTGTATCTGAGAAAGGTGGTCGAGCGGGTGGACGTCCCCTTTGCGGTGCGCTCATCGAGCGTTCTCGAGGACTCTCAGACCCTGCCCTTTGCGGGGCTGTACGCCACCTACATGCTCCCGAACAACCACCGGGACATCGAAGCACGCCTGCGCCAGCTCTCCAATGCGGTCAAGCTCGTCTACGCATCGGTCTTCTACCGGGCACCCAAGGAGTATGTGCGTAACACATACTACCGCATCGAAGAAGAGAAGATGGCCGTCATCATCCAGGAATTGGCAGGAGAGCGCCATGAGGACATTTTCTACCCGCTCGTATCCGGCGTCGCCCAATCGCACAACTTCTATCCGACCGAGCCCATAAAGCCCACCGACGGGCTTACGCACGTGGCTCTCGGCCTCGGGAAGACTATCGTCGACGGGGAGAACATCTACCGCTTCTCTCCGAAGCATCCCAAGCGTAATCCCCCGTACTCCTCTACGGGCGAGTTTCTGAAATTGTCGCAGAAGCACTTCTATGCCCTCGACCTCTCTCGTCCCGACATGGAGGTACGTTCCGACGACGGATGCACGCTGCGCCGGCTCGAGCTCGACCGCGCGGAGAGCGACGGTACGCTGTTCTACGTGGGAAGCACCTTCTCCCGCGACGACGGGCGCATCCGAAACACCCTTGCCGCGGAAGGCCCGCGGGTGGTCACCTTCGCCAACATCCTCAAGCATCGGCTCGTGCCGCTGCCGGATATTCTTATCGACCTGCTCGAGATGGGGAAGGACAGTTTCGGCACCGAAGTGGAAATCGAGTTTGCCATGAACATCAACGGGGGCATGGAGGACCGCTCGGCGGAGTTCTACTTTCTCCAGATCCGGCCCATGGTCGTGGGACGGGAAACCGTGGAGGTGTCTACCGAGGACGTAGAGCCGGAGAACGTCGTTTGTGTCTCGGACCAGGCAATGGGCAACGGTGTATTCGAAGGCTTGTATGACCTCGTCTACGTTGACCCCGACCGGTTCAACGTTGCCAAGAGCATGGAAGTGGCAAGGGAAGTAGGACAGATCAATAAGAAGCTCGTCGCCGAGAACCGTCGCTGCATCCTCATCGGATTCGGCCGCTGGGGCACCACCGACCGGTGGCTGGGCATCCCGGTGGATTGGAGCCACATCTCCGCCGCACAGGTCATCGTGGAGTCGGACTTAGGGGACTTCTACGTGGACCCCTCGCAGGGCAGCCACTTCTTCCACAATCTCATATCGCTGCGTCTCGGCTACTTTCACGTGCGCAGCAACCGGCGGGATGAGTACATCCTGTGGGATTGGGTTCGCTCGCTTCCGGTGGTCGAGGAACTGGACTACGTGCGCCATGTGCGCACTGAGCAGCCCTTCTCCGCTAAGGTCGACGGCCGGTCATCGCAGGGGGTCATTCTCAAGCCGAGCCCCGCGCACACCCTCACCCAGGAAGCGGTCCGAGAAGAAACTCCGTAACCTCCGCCCAGAACGGCGACTCCGGGTCATAGTCGAGATCATTGTGCCCGGCCTCCTCCTGTATCCACAAATGCTTCGGCCCCTCGTAGCCCTCGTAGAGACGGCGACCGAGATCGGTGGGCACCACGTCGTCCTGCCCGGCAAGCAGAACGCCCACCCGCCCGTCGTATCGCGAGAGGGCCTCCACGCTGTCATAGCGGTCGCGCAAGATCGCGCGTACGAGAAAACGGGGCGCGGATTTCGCCCCCACGTCCACGATGTCGGTAAACGGCGTGATCAGAAGCACCGCCGGAACGTCGTCCGGGTACGCGGCGGCCACCTGCGAGGCCACTCCCGTCCCCAGCGACTCACCAACCACGTAGACCGGGCGATCAGGGTCCGCCTTAAGGAGATACGTCACCGCCTCCTCCGCCGCCGAGACCAGAGCCTCCTCGCTCGGATCCCCCGGCCGAGAGCCGAAGCCGGGGTACTCGAGGAGGTACACCTCCCATCGTCCCCGGGCCCCGTCCGATTGAAATCCCCGAACGAAATGCCCACGGGCAACGCTCTGTCCGCCGTTGCCGTGGAAAACGATCACTCGGTGAGGCTCCGCCGACTCCCTTGACGCAGGCGCCGCGCCCGCATCCGTGTCACCGTCTTTGTC
>JBKHEN010000177.1:0-4408 GCA_046540795.1 Spirochaetaceae bacterium
GCCCGCTACCCGGCGTTACTCGAGGGAGCCCAGAGGTTTATGTCGCCCTCCTGGGCGTAACGGTCGATCTCCGAGAGCTCGTCCTTGGAGAACTCGAGATTATCGAGCGCCGCTACGTTTTCCTTTATCTGCTCCGGACGGCTCGCCCCGATAAGAACCGACGTAATCCGCGACTCATGGAGCACCCAGGCAAGGGCCATCTGTGCAAGCGACTGACCGCGGTTCTCTGCAATACGGTTGAGCGCGCGAATGCGCTCGATGTTCTCCTCCGAGAGGTAGCGGTCCCGCTGGAAGAACTGCGGAGACTTTTTGGCCCGTGAATCCTCGGGGATATCGCCGAGGTACTTCCCCGTGAGAAGCCCCTGCGCCAGCGGAGAGAAGGCAATGGCCCCGACACCGCGACGCTCGAGCTCATCGAGCAGCCCCTGCTCCACCCATCGATTCAGCATGGAGTACGAGGGTTGGTGGATCAACAGCTTCACCCCCATGCCGTTGAGGATTTCGGCCGCCTCGGCTGTCTTTCGCGCCGAGTAGGAGGATATACCGACGTACAGCGCTTTGCCCTGCTTCACCGCGCTCGCCAGGGCTCCCATCGTCTCCTCCAACGGTGTATCCGGATCGAAGCGGTGGGAGTAGAAAATGTCCACGTAGTCCAGGCCCATCCGTTGCAAGCTCTGGTCGAGGCTGGCAAGGAGGTACTTGCGTGAGCCCCAGTTCCCGTAGGGGCCCGGCCACATGTCGTAACCGGCCTTGGTGGAGATGAGAAGTTCATCACGATAACCGGCAAAGTCCTCCCGCAGGATACGGCCGAAATTCTTTTCCGCCGACCCCGCCGGCGGACCGTAGTTGTTCGCCAGATCGAAGTGCGTGATACCGAGATCGAAGGCGGTGTACATCATCCGTCGGGCGTTCTCCAGGCTGGTCTCACCGCCGAAATTGTGCCACAGTCCGAGCGACACCGCCGGCAACTTCAAGCCGCTTCGGCCGCACCGGTTGTACTTCATCCTGTCGTACCGGTCCTCCGCAGGGTTGTATCCCATCGGCAATCTCCTCGTCACGAAGTCTTCCATGGTCATCTTCGCACGCCGCGCGCCGTTGGACAACCAGTAGCAAGCGACACGATCCCAAGCCGTAACGCCACGATGACCAACGTCGCATGTCACGTACCCGAACAGCTCAATCATGATACCTCCAGAGCTTCTCCCGGGTGCTCCCGCGCCGGGCGCGCTTCCGTCCGACAGTCGGCGTTGTCGAATAATGTTTCTTTGCCATAGACCGATACTCACATTGAGGGAGGAGGAACCGCCGGGCGCAATGGACTCACTACAGGAGTTGTACAGGCTCTTCGAGAAGCTCGACAAAGCGCATGGGTTGAATGCCAAACTGCAGCATCTGGCGGAGTGGCCGGAGCGCGTTCTCGGTGCCCGTGCCGTGCGCCTCGTCTGCGCCGATGAGACAAGCGTCTCTACCTGCCCGCAGAACGTCTCCTTCCTGCCGTCCGACCAGCTCGCGAGCCTTCCGGCCCGTACCACGCTCATAAACGGCAAGACCCCGATACCCTTCCGTCTGTTCGGAGAACACGAGAATCACGAGGATACGACGGTCCACGTGCCGGTATTCGGCGCGTCATCTCCTCTCATCGGGGCGTTCCTCGTCAAGTGCGATTCACCACGGTCGTTCCTCAAGAAGAATGCCGAGCTTCTCTCGATCGTCTCCTCCAAGACGAAAGACCTCCTCGAACATGCGGTAGCCCGATCACACCTCTCCCGCTGCAGAGACCGACACGAGGGTGAAAGTGATGTCCTTGCACCCGAGACGATCGCGCGGCTCATGGATCTCATCGATCTTCCGATGTACGTAGCCGCGGGGGACGGCACGTTTGTCGCGGCCAATTCGGCGTTGCTCCGCCGCTTCCGATATGACTCGACTGAAGCGCTGAACGCTGCCTCCGGGTTCTTCGTTCAAACCGAGTCCTGGGAGCAGCAACTGAGGCGCCTGGCTCGGACCGAGCACATCGCCACCGTCGAGGTGAACGTTCGTGCCGGGGACGGGTCGGTGCGGGTGGCTCGGGACCATTCGACGCTGATCGGCAAGCACACCTTCGGGGTACTCATCGATCTCACCGAATACGTGGAGGTCAATGAGTCCCTCGAGAAGGCTCTGGCGGATCAGCGCACCCTCAACGAGAAGCTGCAAACGACGACGAACACGCTGCAGAAGACGCAAGCTACGGCAATGAAATCTCTCGCCAAGCTCGCCGAGTTCCGGGATAAGGAGACGGGAAACCATCTCCAGCGGATCTGCACCTACATGCAGCTCCTCGCTACCGAGCTTCATAAGCGTCAACCCTATAGCTTTCTCATAGGCCCCGGATACGCCGACGACATCTATCTCTCGGGGATGCTCCATGACATCGGCAAGGTGGCCATTCCCGACACCGTCCTGCTTAAGCCGGGGTCCCTCGACAGTCGGGAATGGGACATGATGAAGAAGCACTCCCAGTTCGGGTGGAGCATCCTCCATGAGGCCGACCAGGAGCTCGGGGAACAGTCCTTTCTGACGCTGGCCTCACGGATTGCCCTCTATCACCACGAGCGGTACGACGGCACCGGTTATCCACACGGCCTCTCGGGCGAAGACATCCCCCTGAGCGCACGCATCGCCGCGGTGGCGGATGTCTACGACGCTCTCACATCCGATCGTCCGTATAAATCGGCGTGGTCCCACCGTTCAGCCATTCGCGAGATCGAATCCGAGCGAGGTCGCCATTTCGATCCGGTCCTGGTAGATATCGTGCTCGAAATCCAGGACAAGTTTCTTGCGGTGCAGACCGACGCCGCCGACCAACCGGAGATCACGAACTAAGCCTATAGACCTTTCCGCAGCTTCCGCGCCCTCCCGGCCGACACCGAACCGCAACAATCGAAGAGTCTCAACCGAGGAGTCTCAACCGAAGAGCCTGAGCATCCACTCGATTCGCCGACGCTTCGCCTTCGTATACGGCGGGTAGACCAACCGACTCGTTGCCATCCGACGCCGCTGGGTAAGCACCGGCTTCTCGTTGGAGAACTCCCGAAAACCGCTGTAGCCGTGCGCCTTACCCATGCCGCTCGCTCCGGTGCCGCCGAACGGCAAGCGCGGGTTCATGTAGTGCAGCAGGACGTCGTTCACGCAGATGCCGCCGGCGGTGGCGGAAGTGCGCGCGGAACGCACGGCATCGCGATCGGTGGTGAACATATACAGGGCAAGCGGCCGCGGCCTCTCACGCACGAACCGCAACGCCTCCTGTCGACCGTCCACGGGGAGCACCGGCAGAATCGGTCCAAAGATCTCCTCCTGCATCAGGGCCGAATCCGCGCTCACACCGGTAAGCAGGTGCGGCGCGATGTGGAGGTCACCCAAAGCCGCGCCGTCGACGGGGATGATGATTTCGGCGCCCTCTTCTCGTGCGGCCTGGAGGAGTCCTCGCAATCGGTCCGCGTGATGCGATGTGACGATCCGGGCATAGTCCGGGGAGCCCTCTTCCCGATCGGTTCCCGCGGGACACAACCGCCTCACCGCCCGCACAGCCTCGCTCACGAAGGCGTCGTGGCGGCTCTTCTCGACGAGGACGTAGTCAGGCGCGATGCACGTCTGCCCTGCATTTACACATTTTCCCCAGACAATCCGGTCGGCCGCGCGGGGGATGTCGGCCGTGCCGTCCACGATGGCGGGGCTCTTACCCCCGAGCTCCAAGGTCACCGAGCTCAGGTGCTCGGCGGCGGCCTCCATGACCAGTCGGCCTACCCGCCCACTCCCGGTAAAAAAGACATGATCGAAGGGTTGGCCGAGAAGCTCCCGTGCCGTTTCGGCGGATCCTTCCACCACCGCCACCTCCGACGGGTCAAAGAGGTCGGCGGCGATGCGCGCGATAAGCGCGGAGGTCGCCGGAGCAAGCTCCGACGGCTTCACCACGCAGCGATTACCCGCCGCAAGCGCGGAAATCAGCGGTACCAGGGCCAGGTTCAACGGGAAGTTCCACGGCGAGATGATGAGCACGACGCCCTTCGGCTCCGCTACAACGGTGCTTCGTGCACCCAACAGCGGCGGCGGCGTCCCGACCCGGCGCGGTTGCATCCAGCGCCGCAGCCTGCGCAGCGCGTGGTTGACTTCCATGGTGACCGGGAGGATTTCGCTCAGATCGCTCTCCGGTTCCGGCTTTCCGAGATCCGCGCGCAATGCGGCATGGATGTCCTCCCGGTGCCGGCGGACCCATCGACGAAGCGCGGTGAGGGCCCGCCGCCTTCGGGCAATATCGGGAAACGGTTCCTCATACCAGGCACGGCGCTGACGGGCGTATACCTCACTCGGCTCCATATCCCCTAGAGTATCTCTCGCACGGCAACCCGCGGCAACCCCGGCGGCAACC
>JBKHEN010000178.1:0-4325 GCA_046540795.1 Spirochaetaceae bacterium
CCGGTCGCCGCCCCTTCCGGTCCGGTCGCCGCCTGAGTCGCCTGGGCTTCGGCGGCACGCTCTACGGTGAGCTCGTAGCGCATCGCCTTGTAGAGGCTGCGCGTCATGAGGAGCATGACGATCGTGAACGGCAGCGCGGCGACGATTGCCATGCGCTGCAGCGCTTCCAGGCCGCCTGAAACCAACAAGACCGCGGCTGCGGCCGATACCAACAGCCCCCAGGTGACCTTTTTCCGCAACGAGGGTGTGAGGCTACCCTCCGAGGTCATCATGGACAACACGAAAGTAGCCGAATCCGCGGAGGTCACGAAGAATACCCCCAGAAGGAGGACCGTCAGCAGGCTGAGCACCGCAGAGAAGGGATAATGGCCGAAGAGCTCGAAGAGCACGGCGGAGACGTCGCTTACCGCGGAGCCGGCAAGGTCGATTCCCTCTGCGAGCTGCAGGTGAAAGGCGGCGCCGCCGAAGACCGCGAACCATACAAATGTCAGCAACGTCGGTACGAGCAGCGCGCCGAGAATGAACTCCCGAATCGTGCGGCCCCGGGATATGCTTGCAACGAACAACCCCACAAAGGGTGACCACGAAATCCACCAGGCCCAGTAGAAGAGCGTCCAGGCTTTTGTCCATTCATAACCGCGAAACGGGTTCGTCGAGAGGCTCATGGGGACCAACGAGGCAATGTACTCCCCGAGAGTACTCGTAAACACGTTGAAAATGTAGGAAGTCGGCCCGACGAGCAGCATGAATGCCAGAAGCATCACCGCGATCAGTACGTTCGCCTTACTCAGTATCTGAACGCCCTTGTCCAGCCCCGTGGCGCTCGAAACTATGAAGAGCACCGTCACCACCGCGATGACCACCAACGTGTCGGTCCGGCCGCCGGCCACCGGAAGCACTTCCGCAACTCCGCCGGTTATCTGCAGCGCGCCGAGCCCGAGAGAGGTCGCAATGCCGAACACCGTGGCGAACACGGCAAGTATATCGATGAGATACCCCGGCCAGCGGTAGATCCGCTCGCCGAGCAGGGGATAGAACGTGCTCGAGATGAGCGGGGGCATGCCGCGGCGAAAGGAGAAGTAAGCAATACACAGGCTCATGACGATGTAGATCCCCCACGGATGCAGCCCCCAGTGAAAGAAGCTGTGGGTCATGGCAAATCGCGCGGCATCCCCGGACGTCCCCGCCAGGTACTCAGGCGGATTGAGATAGTGGTTGAGGGGTTCCGCCACTCCCCAGAAGATGAGCCCGATCCCCATCCCCGCCGCGAAGAGCATGCTGAACCACCCGAAATAGCTGTACTGCGGCTTCTCATGATCCTTTCCCAGCTTGATGCGGCCGTACTTGCTTGCGGCAATTGCCACGGAGAATACGAGGAAGAAAAATGCCGCAAGCAGGTACGCCCACCCGAAGTGCTCGATGATGCCGCCGTGCAACGCCTCGGAGACGTTGTCGAGCTTGTCGGGCGCCGCCACGCCGTACCCTACGAGAACCACGACGATCAGCAGAGAGACGATGAATACCCCTTGCTTGCGGCGTACGATACCTTCGCCCATGATCACCTCCGTGGTATAATGAGGACCGAGCACCCGGCGGAATGCGGCAGCTCCTCGGCAGTGGAACCGAGGACCGCTTGGAGCCCCCGCGGCGCGTCCGCCTTTCCTACGACAATGAGAGACGCACCCACCTGACGCGCTTCCCGCACGATCCGGCGCCGGGGATTTCCGACTGCCTGCGAGACATCGACCTGACCGAAGTTCCCGGCGAACTCTCGCGCCAGTCGCGACAGCGCCTCTTGGGCCGTCCCACGCCTGCGCCGTTCCGCCTCCGGGTCCGGGGCGCGACGTCCCGCGTGGAATAGGTGCAACCGCGGCGCCGACAAGCCCGGAGAACGCAGATACGGGCTGATATCCGCGTCGGTGGCTTGGAAATCGGTGGCGTACAGTACAGTCATTTCCCGGGGCTCAGCCGGCTCGACCCATTGGTGTTTGAGCACCAGCACCGGGATATCCGAGAGACGAACGACGTCGGCGGTAACGCTTCCGAGCACGCTGCGTTGCAGCCATGTCTTGCGTTTCCACATGATTGTAATGACCCCGACGTCCTCTTCGCCGCTCACCGCGACGATTTCGGTTGCCGTCGATCCGCTTCTAACGAGCACCCGAGGCTCGAGTCCGCGCTCTCTTGCCCTGACCGCGACCGCATCCAGCCTCCCCTCGGTACGCTTCCTGTGAGAGGTTCCTCCTCCCGTCACGGACAGCAGTACCACGGAGGTGCTTCCCCGCTCCGCGAGAAAATCCAGTATCTCATCGACCCGCCCCGCCGGCTCTCGCCCGCGGAGCGGCAAGAGTGCGGTATCAAGCATGTGACCCTGCAGCCTTCCCGTCGGTTTTCGAATGCACCAACTCGGTCGCGGCGTCGACGTCGGTAACGAGCACCGAGAGCAACCCCGATGAGAGTGCGGCTCGAAGGGGCGCGGCCTTCCGCCTTCCGGCGGCTACACCGACCACGTTCGGAACCGCCTTCATTCCCTCGGCATCCATTTTGATCATGCGCTCATCCAGCTCCGTTTCCAACACGCTACCGGAAGCATCGATGAACGTGAAGTTCACCGCCGCTACCGCTCCGGCCTCCCGGAGCGTCTTGAGCTCCCGTGGGCGGAGGATGCCGTATTTCGACACGGAGTCCTCACCCCCGAGCCCACTTACGCCCACGAGCACGGTGGTGATCTCTTTCCACAGTCTGAGGATGCGTACGAAATTCCCGTCACGGCGGATAGATCGGCCGGTTTCCGGCGTGTCGAGAACCGCCGGGGCGTTCACCAGATAACTCGAGCCGCCGAGCTTGCGCGCAAAGTTCCCGGCAATCGCGTTCGGGTATATGCCGGTTTCGATCTCCCCCATTGCGCCGATGATCGGGACGACGTCTACTCTGCTTTCAGCGGAGTCGGACAGCTTATCGGCGACGGCTTTCAGTGTCTCACCCCAGCTCACCCCGAGATACTCCCCGCTCCGTAGAAGCCGCGGCACCAACTCCGAAACGGCCTTCGCCATCTCGCCGAAGACGTGCCCACCACCACGAGTCCCGGGCACCGCTCCCTGCGTCGCGCCGGGAACGACCAAACACTCCCGCAGGCCGTAGGCATTCTCTATTGCCCGCTCGAGCCCGCCATACCCCTCCTCATCACCGTGGATTCGTATCTCCACGATCCCCTGCTGCTTGGCGCGAGAAAGGGCCCGAGAAACCGTGGCCATGCTTACGTTCAGCCGCTCGGCAATGTCACGCTGGGTGAGCTCGTCGCCGTAATACATGTGAGCTATTTTTTTCAAGAGGCGTCGGTTGTCCACGAAGACCTCACTTAATCGGCTTCCCCACACCCTCCGTCTTAGCCGGCTTCAGGCGGCGAGAAACCGTATCGGATGCTCGAGGAGCGCTCTGAGCGTCGCCAGAAACCCGGCGCCCTGTGCCCCATCAACGACACGGTGGTCTATCGTCAGGCTGAGCCCCATGATCTTCCGATCGACGATATCCCCGCGGTCGTCGCGGACCAGCTGCCCCTCAATCGAGCTTACGCCCAATATACCCACCTGCGGGGGATTGATGATGGGCGTGAAGCTCGTCACACCATACATGCCGAGGTTGGTCACCGTAAAGGTGGCACCGGCAAGCTCCTCCGGCGGTATCGCCCTATCTCGCGCGGCCGACGCGAGCTCAGCTACCCGCGCCGAGAGGCGGCGCAGGGATAGTCTCTCGGCCTCGCGTATCACCGGGACGATGAGCCCGTCCGGCAACGCAACGGCCACTCCGAGATTCACCGTCCCGTATTCGGTGATCTCCTCCTTTTCCATGTCCGCCGTTGCGTTCAGCCCCGGATGCCGCCGCAGGGCCTCAATCGTCGCCTTCAGCACGAAATCGTTCACCGACAGCTTGTTCTCCGGATCCTCCGTGTTGGCTTCGGCGCGCAGGGCGAGCAACCGTGACACCTCGGCGTAGCCGTTGAGCGTGACCGGCGGGATGTTCCGGTGGGCGGCAAGCATGTTCCGCGCGATCGTCCGCCGCATACTCGAGAAACGCTTGATCCGCTCTTCGGCGGGCTCTTGCCGGCTCTCGGCGGGTGCGCGTGACCGGTCTGCCTGTGAACCGGCCGGCTGCTCGGTACTCCGCTGTCGGCTTGACGGCTGCCTGACTGCCGCGAGCACGTCTTCCTTGGTGATTCGACCGCCCGGTCCGCTCCCGGCAATCGAACCGAGGCTTATCCCATGCTGCTCGGCAACGCGCCGGGCGACAGGAGTAGCGTCGACCGCGCCGGTCGTCTGTGCTGCGCC
>JBKHEN010000179.1:0-4162 GCA_046540795.1 Spirochaetaceae bacterium
GGGGTTATGCAACCTCGAAGAGATCTCGACAACTGCCCGGCAAACCGCTAGGCTATTCCACGCTCGAAGGATCGAGAAGGCGAGGTAGACGCCGCGGACAAACTGAGCCGGCTTGGAGGAGGAATAGCTGATGAAGGCACTTGAGCTCGTCGACAACAATCGTTTCGAATATAAGGACGTGTCCGACCCTGTTCCGGCGGAGGACGAGGTTCTGATCCGGGTGCGCGCGGTCGGTATCTGCGGCAGTGACGTCCATGGCATGGACGGCAGCACCGGACGCCGTATCCCTCCGGTCGTCATGGGCCATGAAGCCGCAGGCGATGTGGCGGCCGTGGGATCCGCGGTCAAGCACCTCGCACCGGGAGTGCGAGTCACGTTCGACTCCACCATCTATTGTGGTGAGTGCTTCTACTGCCGACGGGGAGAGATCAACTTTTGCGAGAATCGACGGGTGCTGGGTGTGAGTGCCCGCGAGTACCGTCGTGACGGTGCGTTCGCCGAGTATGTCGCCGTTCCCGAGCGAGGAGTCTATCCGATACCCGACGAGGTGAGCTATGAGCACGCAGCGATGGTGGAGCCGGCGGCCATCGCCATGCATGCGGCCCGCTTGACGCCCCACGATATCGGAGACACGGTCGTCGTCGTCGGCACCGGGATGATCGGACTCCTTCTCATCCAGGTACTGCGAGCTGCCGGATACGGGCAAATCATTGCCGCGGATATCGACGACCACAAGCTGGAGACGGCTCTGAGCCTTGGCGCCGACCGAGTAGTGAATACTCGGTCCGCATCGCTCGAAGCGGCCGTATCGGAGCTTACCGAAGGACGCGGGGCGAGAAGCGCGTTCGACGCGGTGGGCGTGGGAGCCTCCTTTGACGCCGGCGTGGCCACCGTACGGCGCGGCGGAACGGTTACGGTCATCGGGAACCTCGCTGAAACGATCCACGCTCCGCTTCAGTACCTCGTCACCCGAGAGATTCGCGTCCAGGGCTCCAACGCTTCGGCAGGGGAATACCCGGCGTGTCTCGAAATGATTCGTCGCGGGGCGCTGAGCCTGGACCCGTTGATCAGCGCCGTTGCGCCGCTTTCCGAAGGGGACCACTGGTTCCAACGGCTGTACGACGGCAGCGACGGTCTCCTCAAGGTCATTCTCGAGCCATGAGCCTTGTCGACGGCCCGGTTGCATATTGGATTACCGTCAACACCCGGGTACCCGACCGGTTTCCCATGGCGCGGAACAGGAAGCTCTACGAGAACATGGAGTGGGATGCGTGCCTCAATAGCGGAGGCATCACCACCGGTATCACCGGAGCTACCGCATAAGAGGACCCGTAGGATGGCCGCAAAGCCGGAGTTTACCTTGCCGAAAGATGCGATCGATCGGCTCACACGGTATCGGTCGCTGCTTCAAGCAGACTGGCCGGTCTTTCTCGAGGCTCTTGCCCGACCACTTCCCGTCGCCGCGTGGCGGAATCCGCTGCGGATCGGAGGAGAGGCGTTCGAGCGCTGGTTTCGAGAGATGGAGCCGCGGGTCGTGCTTGAGCCGCTTAGGTGGTTCAACCGGGGCTATCGCCTGTGGGTGGAGCCGCCCGGCTCGCGGACTCCGGACCCGCGGCCCGGCAATCGCCTCGCGCGCGCGCTCGGCTTCATGCACCTGCAGGAAGAGGTGTCCATGCTGCCTCCGGTGCTCCTCGCGCCCCGGCCGGGAGAGCGCATCCTGGATCTCTGCGGCGCACCGGGGAATAAAGCCGCCCTCGCCGCGTCGCTCATGCAGGACAGCGGCACCATCATATATAATGATACCGACCGCACGCGACTGCGCGCGGGCCGACCGGCGTTCGAGCGCCTCGGCTTCGCAAGCATCGCCGCTACCCGACACGACGGGGGATCCTTCCCCGGCCCCACGGAGCAGTACGACGGAGTACTGGTGGACGCCCCGTGCAGCGGAGAGGGAACGGCCAGACGCTCCCTCTCGGCGCTGCGCCCCGGTCCCCCCGGCTACTATCGCATGCTTCATGAACGGCAGCGGCGTCTGCTTACCCGGGCACTGCAACTCTGCCGTCCGGGCGGCCGCGTTGTCTACTCCACCTGCACCTACGCTCCGGAGGAGAACGAGCAGGTGGTGGCGGATGTGCTCGAGACACTGCCGGAGGCCGCCGTCCGGCTCGTGCCGGCCCGCATAGCGGGCCTCGAGGGCTCTCCGGGGTTAACCGAATGGGATGGACACAGCCTGAGTGACGAACTGGCCGGCACCCTGCGCGTGTGGCCGCATCAGAACGATTCCGGGGGGTTCTTCGTCGCCCTCCTCGAGAAGGGCACCGGGCGCTCCACACGGAAGGCCGGCGATGAGTAACAGCGATCCCCGCCGCACGGCCGGCGAAGAACGCGTCGGCGGAGCACCCCGAGGGGAACCGCAAGACGTCGAGCCGCGCCTCGGGCCCCGTTGCCGATTCGTCGATCCCCGGCCGTACCTTAGCCTTCTCTTCGAGCGCTTCGGGATGAGTGAACGGTGGTTCACCGATCGCTACCGGTTTTTCGTCGGTGGACGGAAATACCTCTACATTCTATCCCACGCCCACGCGCCTCCGCGGGGCCCGGAGATCCTCTTCAGCGGGATCAAGTTCATGCGTATTGCAATGCGCATTCCGAAGCTCACCACCGAGGCGGCGGTGGGTGTGGGTCACTTAGCGCTGCGTAACTATGTCGACCTCGGCCACGACGAGGCGGCGAAGTATTTTGCACGGGAGCCTGTCGAGCTTGAGAGCTCCGCCGTCGCCGCGTGCACCGGTGCCGGGTACGTTCTGGTGCGGGTGGGCCCGTTCACCGTCGGGACGGGATACCTGGAAATGGGTGCAATTGGTGAGGGGCCGCGACTTCGAAGCTGGTTCCCAAAGCGCATGAGCACCGCTGCAGAGACCATATGACGACGCGCACGGCCCTGCACTGGGAGGGCAGCCTCTCGGCAACGTATCTCGTCTTGACGCAGGGACCGATTTTTACAGCTCTCGCTCTGTACTTCGGGCTCGATGCCGTTTCCATCGGTGTAGCCTCCTCCTTTCCCATGGCCTTCCAGGTGTTTCAGCTCCTCACGCCGCGGCTGCTGCCCCTCTTCCGTGATCGCCGGCGGGCGCTATTTGCGTTCAACGCTATGCGCCTGGTGTGGATCGCCGCGCCGATTGCGGTGCTTCAGGGACGCTCGGCGCCCACGGTGTTTCTCCTGATCTTCGGCATCTCACAGGCGGCAAACGCATTGGCCGGAAACACCTGGCTGTCGATGGTGCGGGAGCTGGTTCCCGAGAGCCAACGCGGGCGGTTCATGGGCATCCGCAGCGTGTTCGTCTCCCTGGTGACGATCCTCTTTGTTCCCGTCTACTCCTTCATCCTCGATACATTGCCGATCGACTTCGGCGTCGGCGCCGTCATCGGTCTCTCGCTGTTTGGATCGATTCTATCTATGGCCTTCCTCGGCCCGCTCAAAACGACGGCCGTTCACGTGGCCCCTCGGGAACGGTTAGCCACGGCCCTTGCCGACCCGAATTTTCGCCGGCTCTGCGTTGCGTTCTTCTACTGGAATGCCGTCGTCATGCTTGCCTCTCCGTTCTTTTCCTATCACCAAATGCGCAACCTCGGATTACCCATCACCCTGGTCAGCCTGACGACCGCGGGAGTCGGCGTGCTCTCGCTGGGCTTTTATAAGCTGTGGGGCGCCGTCAGTGACAATCTCGGGGTAAAGAGCATCACCGTCACGGGCGTGCTCATCGTCGGCACGACGCCGATCCTGTGGATTTTCATGTCCCCGGAACTGTGGCCGGTGGCAATCGGTGTCGACATGATCATGACCGCTCTCGGCTGGGCTGCGTTGAACATCGTCCTCATTGCCCTTCCTCTCGAGCTATCGAAGGTCGCACCGGCGACGCAGTATGCCCTGTACTTCGCCGCAGGGGGGATAGGCGGGCTCCTCGGCTCGATAGCCGGGGGATTTGCCGCCGGAGCTCTGGAGTCTCTGCATATCACCCTCGGCGGTCAAACGGTGTTCGGCCTGCAGCTTCTATTCGTTGCGGGCGGGCTCCTGCGGTATACGGCCATACCGTTGTTTCTGCGCGTGGAGACGGCACGGTACCTTTCCCCGCCGGCGGTTGCGATGAACGTGCTCGCCTTGATA
>JBKHEN010000180.1:0-4117 GCA_046540795.1 Spirochaetaceae bacterium
GAGCGGCGGGGCGGCGGCGGGAAAGGCGGAGAGGGCGCCGAGCAGAAGCGAGCCGGCTATAAGCAGACCGGAGAGAATCAGTGTGTGCTTGTTCATACAGCCTCCCTTTTAGAAGCGGGCCACGCGGGACTCGTAGCCCGCGGCTCGCACGGCTTCTACCAGTCGCTCAGCCGGGGCGCGTTCGGGATCGTGCTCCACCTCGATCTTGCCGGTGTTGAAATGCACCGTTGCATCCTCCACGCCGTCTACTGCGTTCAAGTGATTCTTGATCTTGGCAATGCAGGACGGGCAGGAAAGATCGGAACTTCGTAACAATGTGGTCATGGTTTGACCTCCTCTTCATCGTGTTTCACGCATAGGATGCGGAGCCTGCGAGGCGCGCACCATGACGCAGATCAAAGGACCTCACGAATCGTGCGGATATCAACTAAATTGTTGCGTCTTATTCGGATCCGGGCAGGAGGTCGCGGAGGGCGTCGGAGGAGGAAAGGGCCACCCAGCCGCGTCCGGCGGTGAGCACGCCCTGCTTGTGGAGCTGTGAGAGAACTCGGCTACAGGTTTCGGTGGTCGTGCCGGCCATCGAGGCCAGCTCTTCCCGCGCTAAGGGAACATCGATGAGGAACCGGCCCTCCCACCGACGTCCGAACTTCCCAGCCAGGCGATGGAGGACGTAGGCGATGCGCTCCTTTGCGGGGCGACGGCCGAGCTGCGCCACCAAGTCATGGGCGAGACCCAGCCGTCCCGAGAGGGCCTCGACGGTGCGAAGGGCGACATCGGAGTGTTTTTCGAGGACTCGGCGAAACTCCTCGGCACCCATGTTGAGCGCGCAGACCGTGCTCAGCGCCACGGCGGTCTCCGGGTAGCGCGACGGGCCGAAGCCGGCGAGGGAGCCGAAGTGATCGCCCGGACCGAGGACATCGAGCAGGACGTCGTCTCCCGACTCGGTAGAGCGAAAGAGCTTGACCATGCCGAGGGCAACGATGAAGAATCGCTCGGCTTCGTCGCCCTCGCGGATGATCGTCTCGACGGGCCGGTAGCCGGTGTCGGTAAGATGGCGGTCTACGTCGCCGACGGCCGCGTCGTCGAGGTCCCCGAAGAGCGGGCTCTTGGCGAGAAGCCGTCTTCGCAGCCCGGGCGTGCAGGAATCGAACGAAATATGGGGCAGAGCCACCGGGCTGTAGCGACGCGTAGACACACCGAAAGGATATGAGCTCGCGGCGGCTGCGTCCAGTGGGCCGGCGGCCCCGGGACCCGGTCAATCGGGTGAATTTCCAGATTGCGTTCACATCCTCTTTAGGCCCAATTCAGCATCCCCTCCTACACTTCATCATGTCGGATACGGGAGATGCACTCCCGCAACCGACGAAACATTTTTGTAGGAGGGTCCGTGATGAAGACAAAACGGAGCATCATGGTTCTTGCAGTAGCGCTGATGGCGCTGGTAGCGGTGGGTACCGTTTCGGCGGAGTACCCAAAGGCAAAAGCGGCCGAGGACTCGGTTTGCGTGGAAGCACCCGACGCGCGATCTCGTCGTCGAGGGCAAGCAACCGGATGGTTTGATGCATGGAGCCGACGCCCGTGATCACCACGCTCGCGCCGGAGACGCTCTTGACTTCCGCGGGCTCCGGACGTATCATCGCGATTCGAGCGATTAGAGCTGAGTATAACGCTAAGGAATTACCCCGTGATACGAGAACACACCACGGTTTCCGACGCCGTGCGCCGATATCCCAACCTTTCCCGCCTCTTTGAACGGGTGGGGGTGGACTACTGCTGCGGCGGAAACGTCCCCATTGCCGACGCCTGCGCCGAAAAAGGCCTCGACGCCGCCACGATGGTCACCATGATCAACGCCCAGCTCGAGGCGCCCGCCGAAACGGGCGAGCGCCTCGACACCCTCTCGACGAAAGACCTCCTCGATTACATAGTCGGCAATCATCATGCCTACCTCCGAGAGGAGCTCCCGCGCCTGGCTGAGCTCACTCAGAAAGTGGCCGAGGGCCATGGCGAAGAGGACCCGCGGCTTTCGGAAGCGGCTCGCGTGTTCGCAGAGCTTGCTTCAGAGCTGCTCCCCCCCACCAGGAGAAAGAGGAGCAGCGCACCTTCCCGGCGATTCTTGCGGCCGAGGCGGGTACCGGACCGGGCCCCGAGCGGCAGGAGCTCTCCGAGCTCGAGACCGAGCATGAGCGGGTGGGCGGCCTCCTTGCGGAGCTGAACAGCGTGACCGACGGCTACACGCCGGCGGAGTGGGCATGCAACTCGACCCGGGCCATGCTCGACGGCCTTGCTTGTCTCGAGGCCGATACGCACCGCCACGTCCACGCGGAGAATTACATCCTCTTCCCACGGGTTGCCGCCGAGTAGGAGCACGGGCGGACACCTTATCACCAACAATGGCTCTGAGAGGACACGTCCCCGCCAGCGGAGGCCCCGCCACGCCAGGCCGTCCCCCATGCGCCCGTTCGTTTTTCGCGAGGTGGGCGGGGTCGGGCCACTGCGGGCTTCGCTTCGCTTCGGTCGACCCGGGGGGTCGACCCGCCCGACCACTCAGTCAAGTGGTCGGGCGGCCCTGCGTGTCCCTCGTGCCCTCGCGGGCGGGGGCGGCGCCGGCGTCCGGAGCTCCCATGTGATCGGGGTTCGAGCGCGGCTATGACGATTACCAATCAACCAGCATCTCCTGCAGCACCGTTTTCACGGCTTGTATCTCTTTGTTCCTGAGGCCTCCCAGTTTCTTGACCAATCTCGTTCGATCGACGGTACGGATCTGGTCGAGGACAATCCATCCGTTTTTTCCGTGAAAGTCAACGTTCACCCGGCTCGGATAGGAGCGGGACCGAGTGGTCATCGGGGCAATGATTACGGTAGAGATAGTATCATTCATTTCGTTCGGTGATATAACGGTGCAAGGGCGTGTCTTCTGGATTTCGTGACCCACTACCGGATCGAGAGCGACAAGAAATACGTCGTATTGTCGGATCTGCATTTCTTAATCCCATTCCCACTCGAGCTCTTCCGTCTCCTCGAACTCTCCGAGTAAATCAGAGTCTTCTCCGCTCTTGTGCATGTCTTCAAACGCCTCCCTCCAGCCCTCACGAGGGTTCTTCTTGAGAGGCCTCAGTACGATCTCCTCCTCGTGTACCTCCATTTCGAGTTTGTCTTCGATCGAAAACTGCTGCAGCACTGTTTTCGGCAGCCGTATTCCTTTCGAGTTTCCGATTCTTATGACGGATATTTCCATGCTTTCACCTCGGTACGTAATTATATTGTAATCACGTTATCCGGTCAATGGTGAAATCAATCTTCGATTCGACGACTCGATGCCGCAGGGGGGATGCCATGCCGGTTCGCACCGGGGTATGCTTGAGCGGTACCAGGCAGGAGGAGGACCGATGCGGAGCATGAAGGCCGTCGTCACGACCGGCAACGGAGGCTACGACAAGCTCGAGTACAAGGACGTCCCGATTCCGGTCCCCGATGAAGGTGAGGTTCTGCTGCGTGTTCTCGCGGCGGGGGTGAACAACACCGAGATCAATACCCGGGTCGGCTGGTATTCGGCAAGCGTGAAGACCGCGACGAACGCCGCTGCCGACACACAGACGCCGGCGGAAGTCCCCGGTGACGGCGGGTGGAACGAGGCTACCCCGTTTCCGTTCATCCAGGGCACCGACTGTTGCGGTCGCGTGGAAGCGGTCGGCGCCGCGGTCGACGGGGGCATGGTCGGCCGGCGGGTGCTCGTCCGGCCGTGTATCCGCAGAAACGGCTTTGGTTCGCTTGAGAATATCTGGATGGGTTCCGATTTCGACGGCGCCTTCGCGCAATACGTGAAGGTCCCCGCGACCGAGGTATTTCGCATTGAGAGCGACTGGCGTGACGAAGAGCTCGCAACTATTCCCTGCGCCTACGGAACGAGCGAGAACATGCTCCACCGAAGCGCGGTCGGCACGGGCGATCGCGTGCTCGTGGCGGGCGCTTCCGGCGGCGTGGGCTCGGCGACCGTGCAGCTCGCCCGGCGGCGAGGCGCCCACGTCGTCGCAATCGCCGGGAAGGCGAAGATGGAGCGCGTGAGGGCGATCGGCGCCGATGAGGTCATCGCGCGGGACGCCGACATCGTGTCCGC
>JBKHEN010000181.1:0-4088 GCA_046540795.1 Spirochaetaceae bacterium
CCGCCAGTTGCCGCGGCGGGAGAGTTCACGATATGCTTGCTTTGTTATGGCAGTGCATGCAACCGACTCGATACCGCTGCTCGAGAAGGCGCGCAGCGCTCGGCAGGCGGCTTCCCGACTTTCCTCTCTGGAGACGGAGACCAAGAACCGTCTGCTCGGGGCCGTCGCACAGGCGCTTGAAGACGCCGCAGCGGAGATTATTGCGGCAAACGAGACGGACCTCGAGCGTGCCCGGACGGAGGGGGTCGCGGCACCGCTTGTGAAGCGACTTGCTTTCGACCGCAAGAAGCTCGATCAGGTGGTCCGAGGGCTCGCCGACATTGCCGCCCTCCCGGACCCGGTGGGCCGGCTCTTGTCCGCCCGGGAGCTCGACAAAGGGTTGGAGCTCTACCGCAAGAGTTATCCTCTCGGGGTGATCGGGATGGTTTTCGAGTCCCGGCCCGATGCGCTCGTGCAGATGGCGGGGCTGTGTCTCAAGAGCGGAAACGCCGTTTTGCTCAAGGGAGGGCGTGAGGCCCTGGAAACGAATCGGGTTCTCGCGCGGGTTATCGGTGAGGCGACGCGCGGCGGCGGGCTGGATGCCGGATGGATCCATCTGTTGGAGACCCGGCAGGACGTCACGGATATGCTCGCGCTGTCGGACTACATCGATCTGGTGGTGCCACGGGGTTCCCAGGAGTTCGTGCGCCACATCATGGCGAACACGATCATTCCCGTGCTCGGTCACGCGGACGGCGTGTGCCACGCCTACCTCGACTCCACTGCGGACGTGCGGCAGGCAACGGAGGTCATAACGGATGCCAAGACCCAGTACGTTGCCGTGTGTAACGCGATAGAAACGCTCCTCGTGCACGCGGACGCGGCACGGAACGCTCTGCCGGCGGTCTCGGCGGCGTTGGGTGAGAAGGGGGTGAAGCTGCGTGGTTGTCCCCGTACGCGGGAGATTCTGCCGGATGTCGAGGAGGCGAGCGAATCGGACTGGAGTGCCGAGTACCTGGATTATGTCTTGGCCGTTCGGATCGTTGACTCCCTCGAGGAGGCGATAGAGCACATCAACCGCTACGGCTCTCACCATACCGACGTCATCCTTTCCTCGGATAAGCAGGCGGCATCCGCATTTATGGACCGGGTTGATTCCGCCAGCGTCATGTGGAACTGCTCGACCCGATTTGCCGACGGGTTTCGCTATGGACTCGGCGCCGAGGTGGGGATTTCCACAAGCAAGCTCCATGCTCGCGGCCCCGTGGGGCTGGAGGGGCTGGTAACCTATAAATGGCTGCTCTACGGCTCGGGGCAGGCCGTGGCTGATTACAGCGGGGAGAACGCCCGCCCCTTTAGCCACAAGCCGATACGGGTTGATGATGCGTGATTTCAGCGGCGTGCGCCGAATGGTCGTCAAGATCGGCACGAATGTGCTCACTACCTCGGACGGCCTGGACGAGGCCTACATCGGCACCATGGCGGAACAGATTGCCGGATTGGTCTCCGGGGACCGCAGTGTACTGGTGGTGAGCTCCGGTGCGATCGGGATGGGAGCGCGCGCGCTCGGTATCGAGCACAGGGTTTCGAGCATCACCATGCGCCAGGCGTGCGCGGCAATCGGGCAGCCCATCCTGATGAACAGCTATCGTCACGCCTTCGGGCA
The DNA here is from genome assembly GCA_046540795.1 of Spirochaetaceae bacterium. GTDB lineage: Bacteria > Spirochaetota > Spirochaetia > DSM-27196 > PWMO01 > JAAAOH01. Next base: position 1,646 of record JBKHEN010000181.1, read on the forward strand.
GCGCGGCATCGAGGTGGCGCAGGTCTTGTTGACCCGGGAGGTGCTCGATCGACGCAAGAGCTACGTCAACCTGCGCAACGCCGTCGAGTCGCTGCTGTCCCTCGGCGTGGTACCCATCTTCAATGAGAACGACAGTATTTCCACGGAGGAGATCGGTACGGCATTCGGCGACAACGACCGACTGAGTGCGTTGGTGGCGAGCAAGGTGGACGCGGAGTTGCTGGTCATGCTCACCGATATCGACGCCCTTTATGACCGTGATCCTCGCAAACATCCGGACGCCCGGCCCGTGCGCACGGTGGAGAAGCTTACCGAGGACGTGCAGAACATGGCCGGGAAGGCCGGAAGCCGCTTCGCGACCGGCGGCATGCAGACGAAGATCGCGGCATGCGCCGTGGCGGAAAAGGCCGGTTGCGAGGTCGTCCTTGCGCACGGTCGGGAACCCGATGTGCTGCCACGGCTGCTCGGCGGAGAGGAAATCGGCACGTTCTTCAAGGCGGGCACAAAGCTCAAGAACCGTACGAGGTGGATCATGAATGCCGAGCCCCGTGGCATGATCAGCGTCGATGCCGGGGCTCTCGAGGCCATTCGGAACCGTAACAGCCTTCTCCCGACGGGTATTACCGGGGTGGAAGGTGTGTTCGAGGCAGGGGAAGTGGTAGCGCTGCGATGCCCCGGTTGTATCGAAGGGGAGATAAAGCTCGTTTCCGGACTCAACAGCCGGGACCTGGAGCGGGTGGTCGGCAAGAGCTCCGCGGAAATCGAAGAGGCGTTCGGCTCGAGCGTTCGCGAGATAGTAGCCCGGCCGGAGGACATCGTGTTCATGGATTCGACGGAGTGATGGAGGAACGTATCCGTGTCGGGCTCACAGACCTCCAGGTTGCCTGCATCATCGGGGCACGGGCGTCGGAGCGGGAGCAGGAACAGACGGTATACATTTCCTTTGAGATCGAGTACGTGCCCGGCGATGACGATATCGGCGCCGCGGTGGACTACTCGGAAGTCGCCGACCGGCTGAAAAGGCTGGCCGAAAACGGTCGTTACGTGTTGTTGGAGACTCTCGCCCGGGAAGCCGCGCGGGAGCTCGCCCGGGACGACCGGGTGAGCCGACTGGAGGTGCAATGCCGGAAGCCGGGCGCCAGAGCCGACGCGGCGTTCTCCTACGCACGCGCGGAATGGCGTCGTACTTGACAGCGCGGGGGTGTTGTACTATTTTTGCAAAACCTCGTAAGGCCAACCACCGAAAATAAGGAGTCGATCAATGGCTGCAAACATCTCCAAGAACGCCCGTCGTGACGGTGCCCATGAGCTGCTAAGCCGCTGGGGCGGCAAAATCGTGATGAAGTCGGTCTTCCGTAACGGCAAGATGCGGCATTATGCCGTGTGCGAGAAGACCGGGAATCAGGGTCGTCGTCCCAAGGACCTCATGTAACGCCGGCAGGACCGGATGTAACTACAGGAAACGCCGGGTAGTCCCTCGATGGATGCGCCCGGCGATTTTTTTGACCGGACGGTTATACCATGATTCTCTCGGGAAGACAGATTCGGGAGCATCTCGGCAAGGCTATCGTTATCGAACCTTTCGAGCCCGGCCAACTCAATCCCAATAGCTACAATCTCCGATTACACGACGAGCTGCTGGTGTACGAGACGCCGGTGCTCGACATGCGCGCCGAAAACCCGGTGTCGCGATTGACGATACCTCCACAAGGTTTGGAGCTGGAACCCGATCGGTTGTATCTCGGCCGGACACTCGAATATACGGCAACCGACGGATTCGTGCCGATGCTCGAGGGGCGCTCTTCGATTGGACGCCTCGGGGTGTTCGTGCACATTACCGCCGGGTTCGGGGACGTGGGGTTTCGCGGCTACTGGACTCTGGAAATCTTCTGCGTCCAACCTGCCCGCGTATATCCCGGCGTACAGATATGCCAGATCTTCTACCACACCATCGAGGGTGACTACGACACCTACGAGGGCGGCAAGTACCAGAATGCTACCGACATTCAGAAGAGCATGCTCTACCGGGAGTTCGAATCGGACTGACGCTATAGGTGGGATTCGACCGGAGTCGGCCCGGTCCACCCATGCTCTCGGGGGCGCTACGTGTCCTCGGTGAGGATGAGCCGCCCGTTTTCCAGCCGCCGATAGAAGCAGCTGCGATTTCCGGTGTGGCACGTGACTTCACCGACCTGCCGAATGAGGAGTAATACGGCATCCTGGTCGCAGTCGACGCGGATCTCCCGGACTTCCTGCACGTTTCCCGAGCTCTCTCCCTTTTTCCAAAGCCGACGTCGTGAGCGGGAATGATAGTGCGCGAATCCGGTTTCGAGCGTTCGGCGCCACGCCTCCCGATCCATGAAGCCGACCATGCGCACTTCACGCGTCCGGTAGTCCTGTGCCACAGCCGTTATGAGACCGTCCTGCTTGTCGAAATCCGGGG
>JBKHEN010000182.1:0-4054 GCA_046540795.1 Spirochaetaceae bacterium
CCCGATTATGCGCGGCGGGATCTCGCCGCCGCGCTGCAACAGGCTTGTTGATACTTCAGGCTTTGTGGGAACTCCGGAGGCCGGCGCCGCCCCCGCCCGCGAGGGCACGAGGGACACGGAGGGCCGCCCGACCACTCGACTGAGTGGTCGGGCGGGTCGACCCCCGGGGTCGACCGAAGCGAAGCGGAGCCCGCAGTGGCCCGACCCCGCCCGCCTCGCGGGGAACGAACGGGCGTATAGGGAACGGCCCGGCACGACCGCGCGGTCCCCGCCGGCGGGGACGTGTCCGCTCAGAGCGATAGTTGGTGGTGAGCTGCTCGCCCCGGCTCCTACTCGGCGGCGACACGCGGGAAGAGGATGTAGTTCTCCGCGTGGAGGTGGCGGTGCGTATCTGCCTCCGGACGGGCAGGGCCGTCGGAACTCACGGACCCGACGGTCTCTCCCCACCCACCGCCGCGATGACCTGTTCGGCGTATTCGGGGTACAGCGTACGTATGCAGTCGGGACAGATCCCGTGGGAGATCTCCACCTCCAGGGTCTCCACGAGCTCGGCGGTGATCTCGTGCCAGACGCCGGCGTGGTCGCCGGTGCGGAGCCGCCCGCAGACGGCACACAGTGTTACGGTCGTCCGCGGCACGGTGATTGCGGCCACGATGGGACGGACCCGTTCCACGCCCGCGGCATCCGACGCGCTGACATCGAATGCTGCGCCAAGATCGATAACCACTCCGCGAGTGCGCTTCTCCTCGGTACGGGGCCCGCCTTCCACAAAGGTCCCGCGGTCCATGTACCAGCGGTATGCGCCGTCGGCGGCCTTGATCCGGTAATCGATCTGATAGATGGGAGAGCGGCCGGAGAGTAGCCGCCGCATGGCCTCCATTGCTCGCCCATAGTCTTCGGGGTGCAACAGGTCGGTGAACGCCTGATATCCCCCGCCCTGGAAGTCCGCCGGATCATAGCCGAGCATGGTCGCCTTCTTGGGGCCGATCTTCACCTCGTTGCGGGTAACATCCCACTCCCACCAGGCGAGATCCGAGCTCTCGAGCACTCGGTCCATCCACCGGCGCACAAAGCCGGCGTGATTTTCGTGCATACGCCCCTCCTCTCGGGCGCATATTATGGACCGTTCGGGCTCGTTTCGATAGCCCCCCGGTATCACCCATGCCGTCCTTCGACCGCATCGGGGACGTGACGCCGCCGAACGCTCGCCGGACGGACGATCCCTCAGGGTGTCCGCCGATCGGCCTTTTCAGACGCGACAGAATACTGTAGTATATGTAATAGGTGACGTAAATCCTCACTCAATTACAAAAAGGACCCATGCATGTACATACACAACTCCTCATCGAAACCGTCGGCGGACATGGGGCCGGAACCGGAATTCGCCGCGGCGGAAGCCCGCCGGGACCGGGTGCTCGTGGTCGACGACGAGGCGCTGGTAGGTGAAGTGGCGACTACGGTTCTCCGCGAGAACGGATACCACGCCGAATACGTGCTCTCCGGCGAGGAAGCGGTTGCGCGTCTCCGAGCCGATTCCGACTTTGCATTGATATTGATGGACATCCGCATGGGGTCCGAGCGCATGAACGGCGGAACGGCGGCCGAGAGAATCTGGGAAGACTACACGATCCCGTCCCTGTTCTACACGGGTTACTCCGATGAAGGGACTCTCCGACTCACCGACGGAGTCCTCGCTTACGGCTACGTCCGAAAGACCGGCCGCGATTTCGCCGTTCTCCTCCGGGCGGTGCGGGCGGCCATAGAGCACCACCGCCGACACGTCCGGCTCAGCAATGACATTCGGCGTACGACCGATCTGGTCAAGGAGGCCCACCATCGGGTAAAGAACAACCTCGCGGTGCTCGGCAGCCTCGTCGAGTTGAGACGGCATGAGCTGGCGCGCGAGTGTCGGTGTTTCGCAGATATGGTTGCGGCGCACCTGGGCGCGGCGGAAAGGCTGCACGCCCTCCTCCAGGAGAAGGAGGAAAACACGCCGTTGGAACTGGGGGCCTATCTGCGACAGGTTCTCGAGACGGTGTTAGAGCCGGCGCTCGGTCTGGAAGTCGATATACGTGTCGAGGGAGATACGGTCGAGATCGCCGCAAAGAAGGCAATGCCCGTCGGCATGATCGTCTCCGAGGTCGCCTCCAACGCCGCCAAGTACGCGTTCTTGCAGCGGGCCGGAACGAAGAATACGTTCCGTGTGCAATTGAGGGCCGACCCCGAAAACGGATACGTGGAAGTGTCCATGCGGCACTCGGGACCTCCCATCCCGCCGGAGGCTGATCTCGAAGGCGCATCACTCGGCATGCACCTCGTGCACGCTTTTACCCGCCAGCTGCGTGGTGAGCTCGAGATCCATCGCTCACCCGAACCCTGTTTTGTGTTGCGGATTCCGACAGCCGCTTGAACCCGCCCCGTCGCAGCCGTTTCAGCGAACACGGTATCTGAGCGGTCGGCTGCTACAGGGGAAAACCGGTCGCATCCGATACGTCGGGCACCGGCGTGTGCAGCACCGCCTCGGGCTCGGTGAGATCGTTCACCCACCGTCCCGAGAGAATACGAAGAACGCCGACGGTGAGCTTTCCCACCTCTTCGAGGCCGATACACAGGTACACCACATGGACCGGAAGCCCGAAGACCAGCCCCGCGATAAACGCCGCCGGCACCCCCACAGCCCACAGGAACCCGACATCCACCGCCAGCGCCATCCGCGTATCCCCGCCGCCACGGAGAATTCCGACCACGATGTGCATGTTCATCGCCTTTGCCACCATCACCACGGCGAAGGCACGCATGATGAGCGTCACCATGCGGCGGACCTCGTCGCTGACCTCGAAAAAGCCCGGTACCCAGGGGGCGAGCACGGTGAACACGAGGACGCCGATCGCCCCGGACACAAGGGGAAGGATCTTGAGCAAGGTGGTCCCGATGTGCTGTGCGGAGGCGAGCCCGGCGTTCGCCCCCAGATCACGTTCCGCGGCCGCAGAGCCCGCACCGATCGAATTGCCGATGAGGATCGCGCTTGCCTGCGCGGAGCCGATGAACACCACAAGCAGCAGCCGACCGATGGTGTCGGAGATGGTGTATGCGGCCAGATGACCGGTCCCCATGCGTGCAAAGACCACCGTGTACATGGTGAAGCCCACCGACCAGAAGATCTCGTTCACGATGACCGGCGCCGCGCGGCCGTAGAACCGCGCCGCGAAACGGCGGTCGAAGCGCAGGAGATCCGCAAGGCGAGCGGCCGTCGGGCCCTTGCGGCGGTAGACGACGGCAAGGATCACCGAGAGCTCCACGCCCCGGGCGACGGCGGTGGCGATGCCCGCGCCTCGGACTCCGAGCGCGGGAAAGCCCAGGGCACCGAAGATCAGGATGTAGTTGCCGAGGATGTTCAGCGTAATGGAAACCGCCGTGGCATAGAGGGGTAGCCGGGTGTCACCGACACTGCGCAGGGCGTGAACGTAACCCATGCTCACCGCGGTCGCCAGGTAACTCAGCGCCACGATGCGCAGGTACCCCGCCCCCTCGACGATGACCGCCTGATCGTTGGTGAACGCCGAGAGCAGCAGCCGCGGGGCGAATACCCCACCGAGGGTGAACAACAACGCCCCGGCACAGCCGGTGAGAAGCGACAATCCCATCGCGCGCCTCACCCCCGCTATGTCGCGACGGCCCCAGTACTGGGAGGAGAACACCGCGCTGCCGCTTCCCACGCCGAAGAGAAAGAGCATGAGCAGGAAGAAGATCTGATTCCCCAGGGCAATGGCGCCGATCTGCACCTCCCCCAGCTGCCCGACCATGAGAGTGTCGGCGAGGTTGAGCAGTGTCATGAGCAGGTGCTGCAGGGCAATCGGCAGGGCGAGCTTCACGAGCGTCGGCACGAAGGAGAGATCACCAAAGAATTCTCGGGCGTGCCGAAGGGCGCTCTCGAGCGCGCGCCTCGGCACGCGGGTCAGGTTCATCGCTTCCATGGATAAGAGGCTCTACAGTACTCCCGGCGATAGCTTTCCGGCAAGAGGTAGCTTCCGTCCCGTCGGACGCGGGGGCCCGG
>JBKHEN010000183.1:0-4047 GCA_046540795.1 Spirochaetaceae bacterium
GGCCGTTGCGGGCCGGGCGGTCTCACCCTTCCAGCGGAGCCACCGCGGGCCGCCGCCTCCGGTTTGCGTAGGTCATCCCCATCAACACCAGTGCGCCGCCGACGGCCTGCACCGGAGTCAGTACCTCCCCGAGCACCGGCCACGCCACCAGAGCCGTGACCAGCGGTATGACGTTCAAGAAGACCCCGGCCCGGGCGGCGGGAATCTGAGACAGCGCGTAGTTGTAGGAAAGAAACGCGACCACCGTGGCAAAGACGGCAAGGAAGAGAAGAGCACCTATCGCCTGCAATCCCACCGTTCCCGGCTCCGGCAGTGACGGGCGCACCAGGAACAGTGGCAAAAAGACCACGGTTCCGTAGATCACCTGATACGCGGTCAGCTGAACGGAATCGAGCCGCGCCGAGAGGGATCGGGTCAGGATAATATAGCCGGCCGCCGAGAAGACGGCGCCGAGCACCAGAAGGTCCCCCAACCCGGCCCCCTCGACCAACGCTCCCGCACGCAGATCGCTCACCACCAGCAACACGATCCCCGCAAAGGATACGACCCCGCCGAGGGCCACCCGACGCGTCATCCGCTCTCCCAGGAAGGCCCGTGACAGCAGCGCAACGACGATGGGGGTAGTGGCGATGATCAGGGAGGCCTTCGGTGCCGTCGTGAGTGCCAGCCCGTTCGTCTCGAAGACAAAGTAGAGCCCCGGCTCCAGGAGCGCGATGAGCGCCAGTCGTGCATGTACCACGCCGGGTAGCCGGGGGAAGCCGCGAACCCACAGCACGATCACAAAGGCGAGGGAGGCGAGGGCGAAGCGGACCAACATGTAGGCTTCCGGCGTGAAGGTTCGCAGCACGAGCTTCGTTGCGACGAAGGAGGATCCCCAGAATACTACTGCTGCGGCCAGTGCTGCGTACGTCTTTGCCATCCGGTGTTCTTTCCCAGCGTCCTTTCTCGGCTATTGGCGGTGAGCCCGATTCTGTCCGGACGACCGACAAAAGTAAAGTGCAGCAGAACCGGTTCCCGTCGGCGGGGGGCGGATCGGCGGGCAGATATCGACAAATCCCTCAGACGTCTTGAACAGCCTGAGCCGGCCGGTATATGGTAGCGGCGCTATGGGAAGAGGAGACAGAAGAACAGCTCGCGGGAAGATCTGGCGCGGTAGCTACGGCAAGACACGTCCGCACAAGGGCAAGAGTAAGACCAAGAGGCAGAGCAAGCGGTAGCCCTTCGTTCCGACGGCCGTGTGCGCGCTCGCTACGGCTCGGGCGAGCACCCGGTTCGGGCGCGCACTACGGCTTGAGCGCTCGAAGCCTCATGGCGGTGATAATACGAAGGTCGGGTCCCAGAAGTAGTACCCATCCACGGTAATCGGCGCTGCTTTGGTTTGGCTTCGCCACAGCGGGTCGTCGGATCGGGTGTAGACACCGATCCGGACGCCCGGCTCATCGCTCGTGTCGGCATCGACGTCCGGAGAGGGCTCTTCCGTCGTTCCGATTGCGTCACCGGAGGAAACACGTTCTTCCGGCTCGACCAGAATGCCGGTCAGACCTGTGTAGACCGTATAGAAGCGGCTTTCCTGCGCCCCGCTTCCGGTGTCAAGCTGCGTTTCGTGCTCCAGCTCGACGAATCGGCCGAGGCCGGTTCGATTGCGAGGATCATCGCTGTAGCGATGCACGCGCCCGGCAAACAGAGCATAGGTCTCGGCTTTCTCCGTCCACCTCGAGGGCACGAGAACCGTCACCTCGGCAAGCTCACGGTCGGAAAGCGACGGTCCCTCGTTCTCCGTCCACGTGTCCGGAGGCCGCTCCGGCTCCGGCTCCGGCTCCGATGGCCGGTGCGCCTCAGGTGCAGATGCTCGGTCGGCCGGCGGCGGGGCCGTCCGGCATGCTAACGGCACTGAGATTACCAACATGATCGCTGCAAGAACCCGGAAGAGCGGCCGCACGGGTAGAGGAGCCCGGAAAGCGTTCATACCACCCTATCCTATCGCAACCGGCTGAGTTCGTGTACAATAGCGACGAAAAGGAGGCCGGATCTTGAAATTCTCATGGCTGATTTTCGCGGCCGTGATAGTCGGGATCGTGATTTCTCTCGCGGCCTGCATGCCGGGGGCGGCACAACAACGGCAACAGGAAGCAAAGGTCGATCCCGTGTATTCGCCGGACGGCTCACGGATCGCCTTCGTTGCAACTCACGACGGGGATGCGGAGATCTACGTTGCCGACGCCGACGGGACTAATGTGACAAAGCTCACGGACAATGAGGCAACCGACGCAAGCCCGCGCTGGTCTCCCGACGGCTCCCGGATCATCTTTGTTTCCGATCGAGAGGGTGATTTCAACATCTACACGATGAAACCGGACGGCTCCGATCTCCGGATGCTCGATCTACCTCTGCCGGAGGAGTCGGCCGCTAACTGAAGACAAACTGGAGCCGAACAGAGGATACCATGAACGACTCCCACTACGATACGATCGTCATCGGTGCCGGCATATCGGGGCTCATCTGCGGCAACTACCTATCCCGGGCCGGGAAGCGTGTGTTGCTCCTCGAGCAGAATCATCAGCCCGGCGGTAACATGGCCGGCTTTCATCGCCGGGGCTACTATTTCGACGCCGGGGACCAATCCTTCGAAAGCCTCGGCATCGTCTTTCCCATCCTCCGGGAGCTCGGCCTCTATGACCCCGCGGACTTCACGCGGCTGCGATATCGGATGGTATCCGATAATTTCGACTTCTACATCGATTCTCTCGACGGCGTAGAAACGGCTTTGCGGGCGGCTTTCCCGGAAGAACACGGCATTTCCGAGATCTTCGAAGAGGTGCGACAGGTTTCCCGCTTTCTCAATGAGAATTACGCTCCCGATAGCTTTCCCCTGCTCAACGATTTTCGCCTGCGTCACATCCCTCGCGCGGCGAAGTGGTTACCGCGACTGCGCCGGTGGCTGACCTTCGACTACCGGGAGAAGATCGCCCGACGGATACAGGATCCGGGCCTTCGTACGTGGTTCACCCACATCGGATACAAGCGGATGCCGTTTCTGTTCTTCGCGGGTTTCTGGCACATCTGGATGCAGGATTATTGGTACCCCAACGGCGGCATGCAGCGCTTTCTCGATCGCCTGGCCGGTTCCTTCCGGGAGCACGGCGGGGAAATCCGGTTCAACACGATGGTCGATCACATCGAGGTCGACGAAAGCTCGGCGCGTGCCCGCAGTGTGGTCACGGCAACGGGGGAGCGCCTCTCGGCGCAGCAGTTCGTCTACGCCGCCGACTACAAACGCTTCGTGGGTGAGATACTCGATGAGCGCTACTTCAAGAAGCGCTTTGTCGAGAAGATCCGGGAAGCCGAGCTCACCGAAGAGATACTGAGCGTGTACCTCGGTCTCGACATGCCGCCGCGGGAGCTCGCCTCGCACCTGGGCGCGCAACACGTTTTCCTGTTTCCCAATTACGACGTCATTTTCCCGGATGAAGGATCGCCACGGGACGTCCACAGCCGCATGTGGGTCGCCCTCAACGCCTTCGGCGGTGAGAATCCCGACGGCGCGCCCGCCGGGCACTCGAGCCTCGTCCTTCAGACCTACAGCTCATACCACTGGGAAGACTACTGGCACAACGGCAGCGACGCCGACAGCCGGCGGGATGAGTACCGGCGTTTCAAGACGGAAGTAGCCGGGGAGCTGGTGCGCACGGCGGAGCGCCTTGTTCCGAAACTCGCATCGCGTATCGAGTATCTCGACGCCGGCACTCCGCTGTCGTTGAAACGCTTCACGCGAAACACCGAGGGCTCGACCGGCGGATGGTGCTATGACGACAAGGTTTCTCCGGTCTTCAGAAGTCCCGGCTTCAACATGATCAAAACGCCGCTGTCGAACCTCTACGCCTCGGGGCACTACGCGCTGTGGCCCGGCGGGGTCATTTCCGCTGCGTTGAGCGGCCGGATGGTTGCGAACAAGGTACTCGGGCGGCGTATGTTGTCCCGAATGCCGCAGCCCTTGAAGTATCAATAAGCCTGTTTTTTGAAGCAACAGAACACATAGGCCCGTAAGGA
>JBKHEN010000184.1:0-3951 GCA_046540795.1 Spirochaetaceae bacterium
TCGGGCTGATGTCGGCCTTTTGCAGGCGCCGGGAGTTGGTCACGACGTTGATCGAGCTGAATGCCATGGCGATCTCCGCAAGCACCGGATGCATCACCCCGATTATGGCGAGGGGTATCATCACGACATTGTAGAAGAACGCCCAGAAGAGGTTCTGGCGAATCTTTCGGAAGGTGGCCCGGGAGAGTTTTACCGCGCGCACCACCGCGGAGAGGTCGCCTTTGACCAGGACGATGTCGCCTGACTCGATTGCTACGTCCGTTCCCGTGCCGACGGCGATGCCCACATCGGCCTGCGTGAGGGCGGGGGCGTCGTTTATGCCGTCCCCCACCATCGCCACCATCCGACCTTCATCCTGCAGCCTGCGCACCTCGTCGGTCTTCTGATCGGGGAGAACCTCCGCGAGGACGCGGTCGATGCCTACCTCATCGGCGATGGCCCGGGCGGTGCGCTCGTTGTCCCCGGTAATCATGGCCGTTTCGAATCCCAGGGCGCGGAGCGCGGCCACCGCCTGCAGGCTGTCCGGCTTCAGCGTGTCGGCTACCGCCACGAGACCGCGGGCCGCCCCGTCGCGAGCCACGATCATCACGGTTTTCGCCTCCGCCTCCAGAGTGCTCTTGCGCTCGACCAGTTCCGCAGGGAGTTCGACATCGTGCTGCGCGAGGAGGTGCGCGGTGCCGACGAGCACCTCCGCACCGTCGACGGACGCTCTGATCCCGTGGCCGGTAATGGCCTCGAACTCCCGGGCCTGCACGACATTGACTCCCTGTTCCCGAGCGTGGCTCAACACCGCACGACCGAGGGGGTGCTCCGAGCCGGCCTCGGCCGACGCGGCCGCGGCGAGAACCTCGCCGGCGGCGGAGGGGTCTTGTCCGTCGGCGGCAACCACGTCGGTTACCCGCGGGCGTCCCTCGGTGATGGTGCCGGTCTTGTCGAGCACGATGGTCGAGACGTCTTTCAACGTCTGGATGGCCGCGCCTTTGCGGATGAGGACGCCGTTCTGTGCACCCATTCCCGATCCGACCATCAGCGCGGTCGGCGTGGCGAGACCGAGGGCGCAGGGACAGGCGATGACAAGTACCGCGATCATGGCGTAGAGGGCAAGCGCGCCTGCGCCCATGCCGGGATCGACCCACGGCAGAAACTCTCCGGCCCACGCGGCAATACCCCCGAAGAACGCGGGAAACACGAGCCACGCCGCGAGCGTCGTGAGCGCAAGGACGATGATGATCGGCACGAAGATGCCGGTGATTCGGTCGGCAAGCGCCTGAATCGGAATCTTCGATCCTTGTGCTTCCTCGACCATCCGGATGACTTGGCTAAGGAACGTATCACTGCCTACCCGGGTGGCCCGAACGCGCAACACTCCCTGTTGGTTGACCGTGGCGCCTATGACCTCGTCCCCTTCGCGCTTGTCCACCGGCATGGACTCGCCGGTGGCGAGCGACTCGTCGACGCTGCTCTCGCCGGAGACTACCACGCCGTCGGTAGGTACTTTTGCGCCCGGCCGCACGACCATGACGTCGTCGATCTGCAGGGCCGAGACCGGGACGGTGACCTCCTCGCCGTCCCGCACGACCGCCGCCTCTTTGGCCTCGAGCGTCAACAGCTGCTTGATGGCCTGAGAGGCTCGGCCTTTGGCCTTCGTTTCGATGTAGCGTCCGGTAAGGTGAAACGCCATGATCATGGCCGCCACACCGGCGAAGCTCGCGAACGCGGGGGCGAGGCCGAAGGCGTGCAACAGCGCGACGACGCCGGTTGCAAGCGAGGCGAGGGTGCCCATGGCGATGAGTACGTCCATGTTCGGTGCTAAGTGCGAGGCGCTCTTCCAGGCGCTTCTGATCGTTGCGAGCCCCGGTCCGAAAACGACCGCCGCTCCGAGAAGCAGCATCCCGAAGCTGTGGCCGATATCGCCGAGGAACATGTAGCCGGCAAGCATCTCGGGGAGCATCCACAGGATTACGGGAATCGTGAGCCCCCAGGCCAGCCACATCCGTCGCCGGCCGGCGGTGATCTTTTTCTCGTCCTTTTCGAGCTCGGCGTCCATGTCACGCTCGGCGGCCTCGCTTTCGGAGACCACCGTGTATCCGGCCTTGTCCACGGCGGCGGCAAGATCCTCGGTGGTGGCCGAGCTGCCGTCATAGCTGACGGTAGCGCTCTCGGTGGCCAGGTTGACCGAGGCGATCTCCACCCCGGGCACGGTCTTGAGCGATTTCTCTACCGCTGCGACGCAACTGGCGCAGTGCATGCCTTCTATTTGCAGGTGCTTCGTGGCAACCTGTTTCGTCTGGTCTGCCATGTGACTCTACTCCTTTCGCGGTGGTCTCTTAACCGTGACGGCGGAATTTTCCGATGACGTCCATGACCTCGTCGAGCTTCTGTTGCTTCTCCGAGTCGTCGTCGCTGCGGATCGCGTCCACCACGCAGGTGTTCAGGTGGTTCTGCATGACGAGGTCTTCAACCCCCCGCAGCGCCGAAACCACGGCGCTGGTCTGGGTGAGGATGTCGACGCAGTAACGGTCTTCCTCGACCATTTTGCGGATGCCGGCGATCTGTCCTTCGATCCGCCGCAATCGGCTCGAAACCTTCTGCTTCTGTTTCTCGTCCATCATCGCTCCAAGTCCTCCATGATGCGGCGGAACTCCTCCCTCGTGATTTCTCCGGCGGCGTAGCGCCGACGAGCGATTTCCTCGGGAGAGTCGTAGCGCTCGGTTTCGGAGCCCCACCGCCGGTTTCCCGGTAACCCGTATCGGCCCATCATACCGGGGGCCATCATGCCGCCGAGGAGCAGTGCGAAAACGACCATTCCGAAGACTATCGTGTTACACAGCGTGACCATGGTCGTCGTTTGTCTCCATTACCCTACCCCGGTATGGTACCGTGGCTCCAGGATAATGAAGTTTGCCTCTGGAGTCAAGAAAAACCGCTCGGGATTCGTATGGGGTATAGAGGAGCTTGTTGCTCACCCTTACGCAGTGAAATGACGAGCCGCCCGGCTCATCACTTCTTCAAAAAACTCCTCCGCCGCGGGTGGCGCAGCCTCGCCTCGAGGGAAGGGACGCTCGTGGGCGTAGTCGTAGTCCGGGGCGGCCCGTTCCACCTCGAAGAGCTGTGAACCGTCGGTGGCGGTCCAGGAATCCGCGAGCCACTCCGGCGGAAAGACCCGGTCCCCGGCCATGGCAACCATCGTGATACGATCGCCCACCGCTCGGGCCGTCTTCTCCCTGAAGCCGCGAAAGCGGTCGTGGAACAGGAGACTTCTCGCTATCTCGAGCTCCCACGCTCGAAGGCCGTCGGCGCCGAGGGCCGGATCAATCCTTGAGCTACCGGTGACCAACCGGTCGAAAAACGCCCGCAAGGCGCGGTGCGCTTCACTGTCGATGATAGCCTTGGAGACCGGGGCGCAACGGTCGAGCACCGCACCGCCACAGAAGAGAAACCCGCGGCTGCTCGCGAAGAGCCCGGCGGGATCGGAAAACAGCAAGAGCTCGGCGAGGGTGGCGCCGATCGAGTACGCAAAGATGTCCGCTCGGGCACCTTCGGCGAAGAGGGGGTGCTCACCACAACGGATCCTTCTTATCAGGTCGGTGATGTCGTAATAGGTCTGCAGCCCGGAGGTCAAAAAGCGGTGCGGCGCGAAATGCACACGATGACTGAGCGCGGCATTTACGAACGAGGTTGCTTCCACCGCCGGGAACCGCCGCCCTCTCTCCCGGGAGATCCGACTCATCGCGCGCGGATCCGACCACACCGCCGGAGCGCGGTTCATGTGGAAAGCAATAGGAAACATAATGACGGGGCACGCGGTATGCTGGGCGAGCCGGTATGCCCACGGCAGGTACTTGCCCCAGGACTTCTCGTTCAATCCGTGCAGTAATATGACGGCTCGGTCAAAACGATCGGGCTGCTCTGTGGCCGCGGTCGGGCTGCCTGCGCCGTACGCTGCGCCGT
>JBKHEN010000185.1:0-3886 GCA_046540795.1 Spirochaetaceae bacterium
GGCCACGAACGCCGGGGCCCGCTGCGAGACCGCATATTCGTATACTTATGCTCTCACTTGCCACGTCCGGTCATATTCTCTATGTTTAGGCGGCATATATTTCGAGTAAGGAGAGGAAACATGAAGCGTGCTGTGCTCATTGTGCTCATCCTAGCCGTCGCAGCCGGAACGACACTGGCCGGAGGAGCGCAGGAAGAGGGACGGCCGGAATCCATCACGGTCGCCACCGACGCAACTTGGCCTCCGATGGAGTTCATCGATTCCGAGACCGATGAGCTTGTCGGCTTCGATATTGACCTGATCAATCGCATAGCCGAAGAAGCGGGGTTCGAGGTGGAGATTCAGAATACCGCGTGGGACGGTATATTCGCGGGCCTCGGCGCCGGTGAATACGACGCCGTTATCTCTTCGGTCACCATCACCGAAGAGCGCAAAGAGACTATGGATTTCTCGGAGCCCTACGTGAATGCCGGGCAGGTGCTCGTCATACAGCAATCACAGGAGGACGTCGCTGCCCTCGAGGATCTCAGAGGAGAGGCCGTGGGGGCACAGATCGGTACGACCGGCGCTATCGAGATCGGCGAGGTGGACGGCGTTGAGCTGCGCACTTACGACGAAATCGGTCTCGCTGTAGAAGACCTCGCTAACGGGCGCATCGCCGGGGTCGTGGCCGACACTCCGATCGCGGCAAATTACGCTTTGCAGAACGAGGACTACTCGGAAGTGCTCGAGATTGCCGGTGATCCCTTTACCGATGAGCACTACGGCATTGCGGTGCACAAGGGTAACGACGAGGTGCTCGAAATGATAAACGAGGGCCTCGCCGCAGCACAGGAGTCCGGCTACATCGAAGAGCTCGAAAACAAGTGGCTGAGGTAGAAGGCTCGACCCGCAAAGACGCGAACCGGAAAGACACCGGCATTACCATCTCGGATGGAATGTTGATCCCCGACCGCGCCGAGAAGAGTGTCTTCTCGGCGTGGCGGATCTCCTTTTTCGGCGCCGTCGCCCTTCTCATACTGCTGCCGATTCTCTCGCCTTCCCCATACCGGGACATCATGGCTTTTCTCCCCGAAGGCGTGCTGCGGACGTTTCAGGTGACCGTCATTTCCATCATCATCGCGCTGATTATCGGGCTGATCACCGGGCTCGGTCGTATCTCGCGAAACATGCTGATCAATCGTATTGCCACGGTGTACGTGGAGGTCATCCGTGGCATACCTCTTTTGGTGCAGCTGTTCTATATCTATTACGCTCTCGGGGCCTTCGTGCAGGTGCCGCGGCTGCTCGCCGCGATCATCGCAATGTCGGTGTGCTACGGCGCCTACATGGGAGAGATCTTCCGGGCCGGAATATCCTCCATTCCCAAGGGACAAATGGAGGCGGCGCTTGCTCTCGGGATGTCCCGACGCCAGGCGTTGCGCAAGGTTATCCTTCCCCAGACCGTCCGTATCGTTCTGCCGCCGGTAGGGAACGAGTTCATCGCCCTCCTGAAGGACTCCTCCCTGGTCTCTATCCTCGCCGTTTCCGACCTGTTACGCCGGGGACGGGAGTTCGCCTCGACCAGCTTTCAGTACTTCGAGAGCTATACCGTCGTGGCGCTGGTGTACCTGGTTCTTACGCTGTTTTTCTCCAAGCTGGTAGCAATCATGGAGGACCGTCTTGGCCGAAGCGGAACCTAGAATCCGAATCAAGGACGCGGAGAAATATTTCGGCTCCGTAGAGGCGTTGCGCGGCGTGAGCTTCGACGTTCGCCCCGGACAGGTCGTGCTGGTCATAGGTCCGTCGGGCAGCGGCAAGAGTACCCTCCTGCGCTGCGTGAACCGGCTCGAGACCCTTACCGGAGGTGAGATACGCATCGACAACGAGAGCGTTACCGACCGTCACGCAGACATTCGGCTGATTCGCGAAGAGGTGGGGATGGTGTTTCAGGACTTCAACCTGTTCCCCCACCTCACGGCCCTCGAGAACATCACTCTTGCCCCGCGGACCGTGAAACACCTCCCCAGGGACCGGGCCGAGCCCCGAGCAAAAGAGCTGCTTGCCCGGGTGGGACTGGCCGACAAGGCCGATGTCTACCCGCGGCACCTCTCCGGCGGCCAGCAACAACGGGTGGCCATCGCCAGGGCCTTAGCCATGGACCCGAAAGTCATGCTCTTCGATGAGCCCACATCGGCCCTGGACCCGGAGATGATCAAGGAAGTGCTCGACGTCATGCTCGATCTCGCCCGGGAGGGGATGACCATGCTCGTCGTTTCACACGAAATGGGGTTCGCCCGGGCCGCCGCCGACACTGTCGTTTTCATGGACGAGGGGCGGGTGATAGAGACGGGATCACCGGCGCAGCTCTTCGACACCCCTTCTCACGAGCGTACCCGGAAGTTTCTCAGGCATATTCTGTAGAGGCGAACAGGCTCACCCGAAAGCGCCTCCCGTCGGAGGCGTCCTTGACACCGGAACGATGCGGGCAGTATATAAACTAAATGACTACAGTGCATTTTGCGACCCAGTCGACCGGAATCTATAACAAGGCAAACAGTAAGGAGTAGGTATGTTTTCACGCGTGTTTCGCGCCATGGCAATCATGTTGGCGCTCGTACTTGCCGTGGCGGTATCGGCCACCGCAGGCGGGGGCCAGGAACAGGAACAGGACGAAGAAGAGTCCACACAGACGGAGGAAGAGGCATCACAAACGGAATCCGAAGAGGATCGTGACTCCACCCCGATCGACGTCGAAGAGGGTGACGAGCCCGTGGCCGTGGTGAACGGCGTGCCCCTGTCGAACGAACGTTTCCAGGATGCGGTGGAACGCAACCGGATGCAAGTGCAGCAGCAGCAGAACCAGGGTCAGCCGCTCTCCGAGGACCAAATGAACGAGATGAGGGCTAATGTCCTCGACGGCATGATCAACGAGGAGCTCCTCTACCAGGAAGCCCAGGAGCAAGACGTCAGTGCTTCGGATGATCAGGTCGACCAGCAGCTCGATCAGTATCGCGAGCAATATGGAGAGGAAGGGTTCACCGAGGCTCTCCAGAACGCCGGAATGACGGAAGAACAGCTGCGTGAAGAGCTTGCTCGCAGCCTGACCATCCAGCGGCTTATCGAGCAGGAGGTGGACGTTGAAGCGGATGTCACCGAAGAAGAGCGGCAGCAGTTCTATGACGAGAACCCCGAGATGTTCGAGCAGCCCGAGAGCGTGACCGCCAGCCACATTCTACTGTCGACCCAGGAGGCGGAGTCCGACGCCGAGCGTGAAGAAGCCCGGGAGCGCGCCGAAGAGCTCCACGACGAGCTCGAAGAGGGCGCGGATTTCGAGGAACTTGCGCGAGAGCATTCGGAAGACCCCAGTGCCGAGCAAGGCGGCAGCCTCGGGGAGTTCTCCCGTGGTCAAATGGTACCCGCCTTCGAAGATGCCGCCTTTGCCCTCGAGCCGGGTGAGATCTCGGACGTCGTGGAGACGCAATTCGGCTATCACATCATCAAAGTGGATGAGAAGAGCGAAGGCGGCACAAGCTCCTACGACGAGGTGAAGGACCAGATCGGGCAGTACCTGACCCAACAGAAGCAACAGCAGGCGGTACAGGGCTACATCGAGGAGCTGAAAGAGGGCGCCGAGATCGAGCGAAACGTCGACGTTCAGTAACCTCCCTGTATCCACGGTCGTCCGAAGCTGCTTGCAAAGACGAGCGCGGGCGGGTACCGGACCTTCCGGCGCTCGCCCGTTTTTTATCAACCCCGGGGGCCCGGGCCTGGAGACCTGCGGCCATGGGGGCCGGAGGGCCTGGGGAGCGGGACCTGAGGACCGGATGGCCTATGGGCCACCGATCTCGGCGGCCTTTGTCTCCTCCGGCCACCGTTGCGGATCGAGCCGCCCTACCGGCTACCG
>JBKHEN010000186.1:0-3865 GCA_046540795.1 Spirochaetaceae bacterium
CCCGTCTTCTGGCGAAGGTCTACGAGGTTGATCCGTTCGTGTGTCCGAAGTGCGGTGCAGATATGAAGGTTATCGCCGTCATCGAAGATCCTGAAGAGCTGGGGCGGATCCTCCGGCACCTCGTCAAAATCGGACGGTCCCCGCCTGGATTTCATCCCGATCGCCTCAACTGACAAGTTCCTCCGTTGCGCCCTTCGAGAGACCAGTGTCCGCTTCCCGGTAGAAACGCCTCCCAAACAACCGGATTTGATCTATCGGTGCGTCTGTCCACTCAAATAGCGGCCGTCGACCCCCGTATGAGCCTGCGAACCACGGTCGGTGCTGCACTCTCGCGAAATCATGCCCTTCATTGCCGTTTCGCGGTTGTGCGGGCGGATAACTTTTCCTACTATTCACCCACCTTTCCGGGGACCTCGGCGAAATTTCGTCCCTGCCCCGGCTGATGAAGCGGGCGATGGAGGCCCTCGGGAGCGCGGAGGCGACCTCAATAACCCTTGTAAACAACGCCGGCATCCTAGAACCCGTGGGTTTTCTCAAGGAGCTGGAGCCTCGTGAGCTCGACCTCCACTGCCGGATCAACCTTATCGCCCCGGCGGTGCTGACCGGCCTCTTTCTGAAAGCTACGACATCTTTCGCGGGATTGCGAAGAGTCTTGAGCCTTACCTCCGGTGCCGCCTCTAATCCCTATCCCGGCTGGTCCGGCTACTGCACGAGCAAGGCGGGAATAGACATGATGACTCGCGTCGCCGCCGCGGAAGAGGGAGCGCGGGCGCGAATTATCGCCGTGGCTCCGGGTACAGTGGAGACGAAGATGCAGCAGACCATGCGCGGTATAGACGAATCCCGATTTCTGAGGAAAGAGCGCTTCCTGAAGGTGAAGGAGGAGGGACGGCTCTCCGCCCCTCGTGCGGGCGCCGCAAGACTCCTTCGGGCTCTCGAAGATCCCGCGATCAGCTCCGGAGAAGTCGTAGACGTGCGAAAGCTCTATCCGGAGCGGTAGAATCTACTGGTTCCTCGACCGACGTCACCTCCCGGGCGGGCGAATCCTCGAGACCCTCAGCTCATCGTGGTCACGATCAGAAAGAACCCGCCGAGATAGACGACTACGAGCAAGAAGCTTTCGAATCCAATGTTGGCGATCCCATGTTTCTCTCTTCTGATTAGGCCGAGGAGGAGGATACTCGTCAGCAGAATGGTGAGCATAATGAGAAAGGTGGGGCGAGGGCCCATGGCATGATATACCGAGCCCTCCCGGTAGGCGACGTCCGCGACGGCGAGAAAGATCACGTCAAATGCGTTGCCCCCGACGATGTCGCTCACCGCCAGGGTGAGAGCACCGAGGCGGACCGCTGCGATCGCCGTCACGAGCTCCGGAAATGAGGTAGCGATGGCCGTGAAGAGACCACCGAGGGTTGTCTCATTTATGCCTGTCCGCTCGGCGACGTTGACACCCGTACGGGCAAGCAAATACCCGAAAAACCCGATGCCGAGGGCCGCAATCGAAAACTTGACCCAGAGGACAAGCATCGGCTCCTCGCCGCTACCGGCGGGGGCCCCCTCCTTCTCCTCCTCCATCTGGGTATACTCGGTCACTCTCGGTTGCCACATTCGTTGCCCTTTGGCGGTATAGACGAGCCGCTGTCCAAAGCCGTACGCAAGAAGGATGAGGAGCGAGACCGGATGAACCCCGAGGATCGTGAACTCCGGAGAGGAGGCGGCGAGGAGCGTGCCGGCTAAGAGGGCAATGAGCAGTGCTCCCTGGAGCATGTTCTCGTCCGAGGCTGCGGCGTGTTCGAGATTCGCTTTCTGGTAAACTCTATCTGCGATAGCGAGAAAAACGCTCTGCGCCGCGATACCGCCTACGGCGTTACTGGCCGATAGCTCCGGATGTCCGGCGGCCGCGGCGGTTACGGAGGTGATAATCCCGGAGAGCGAGGTCGTAGCCCCGAGAAAGATCGCCCCGGTTACCGCCTGCCCGAGACCGGTGCGCCGTGCAATTCGGGCGGCATAGTCGGCGAGCCGGACGCCCACAAAGGCGACCCCACCTCCGGAGATGAGAAAGACAAGAGTCTGTACCGAGAGAGACCAGCCAGGATCATACATTGCGGAGCAGCACCAGTCTAATTTGAGGTCGTTCTCGGGTCAACGACGCCGCGCGCACCGAGCTTCTCGCCGGCGTCGACTTTGACGTCCTGATCCGCGACGGCACGACGATCGTCGGCCCGCTCTCGGCTCCGATTGCGCGGTTGTCACCTGAGCAGGTGAACGCCGAACGCATTCGCGAGCTCCGCGGCCAGACGCTCGTCGTAGCGGCCGAGCGGTTCGGAGAGATCGCCTCGGACGGGGAGATCGCGCGGTTCCTCTTCGAACCTGTGCCCGTTCCCGCGGCTATCGTCCTCGTGATGCCGGAACAGATCGAGTCGGTGCCGAGGAGCCTCTTCCTCACAAGCGACTCGTACCCGCCGGGCGGCCCCGTGTTGATACAGGTGACCGCAGCGGCCGGACGCGCTATCGCCGTCGGGGAGCTCTATCTCACCGGCGGCTACCGGGTGGAGGAGGCACATGTGGCCAACGTCGTCGGGCGGATCGCGGCCGGCGAGTCGGGCGAGGCGCCGGTCATCCTGTCGGCTCACCTCGACGGGCCGGGCAGCGCGGCAGGGAGCGAGTACTACCCCGGGGCAATCGACAACGCGAGCGGCGTGGCGGTCGTACTCGAAGCGGCTCGTCTGATCGCGGACGCGGGCGCAGCCACCCGAACGCCGATCTGGGTCGCGCTCTTCAACGGCGAGGAGCAGGGCCTGTACGGCTCGAAGGCGTTCGTGGCCGACCACGGCGAGGCGCTTCGCGGCGCGACGGTCGTCAACGTCGACATGGTGGGGACGGGGGGACCGCCCTTCTCGGTAAGCATGACCGACGATGCCGGCGACCTAGCTGCGCAACTTGCCGAGGCGCTTCATGAGGGTCGAGGGGCGCACGCGTCCGACGCGGAGGTGATAGAAGGCGGAATGAGCGACCACGCCTCGTTCGAAGGTCTTGCCGAGGCTGTCTCCGTCGTGCAGGCGCCTTATCCCGCGATGCACCAGCTCGGTGACACGCCGGCAAACGCGGACCCCGCCACGCTCGCGGTCGTGGCGGCCGCGGTTACCGAGTTCGCGCGGGCACAAGCGGGGATGGAACGGTGAGCGAACGACCGCTGCTCGAGTCGGTACGCTTCTTCCTCATCACCCTCGCCGCCACCTGGCTCGTCTGGATCGGCCTCTACCGCCTCGGGATCCTGGGAGAAGAGGCCGCGCGGATCATCGGGACGTGGATGCCCACGACGGTCGCGGTCATTCTCTCGCTCGTCGAGCGGGGCCGATCCGGCGCCCGAGCGCTCCTCGGGCGGCTGCTGCGGTGGCGCGTGCATGCCGGCTGGTACCTCTTCGCGCTCACGGTGGTCGTGCCGGTCGTCGTGGCTGCCGTCGCCTTACATCGAATGCTCGGCGGTACGGCGATCTCTGAGAACGGCCCGGCTCAGTGGTACCTCATCTTCCCCGCGTTCACAATCATCTTCTTCTCGAGCGTGCTCGGCGAGGAGGTCGGATGGCGCGGCTACGCGCTGCCGAGGTTACAGGGCCGCCTCGGACCACTCCGCGCGAGGCTCGTAGTCGGCGTGGTCTGGGGCGTCTGGCATCTGCCGCTCTGGTGGATGGACGGCAACTTCCACGAGCAGATCCCTTTCGGGCTCTTCGTGCTGCAGGACGTTGCGCTCGCCGTCGTTCTCACGTGGCTCTTCAACCGCACCGGCGGCAGCGTGCTCCTTGTCGCGCTGCTGCACGCAGCGAGCAACCTCGCGGTCGGCCTGGCCCCGCTTCTTCCTTCGGCA
>JBKHEN010000187.1:0-3864 GCA_046540795.1 Spirochaetaceae bacterium
GGCGCTATGCTGCGTGGCGTCCGCCGCTGCGGCGGATCCACCGGTGGGAGAAGAGTCGCCCGGGTGGCTCGGGTGGAGCATGAACCTCGACGAGACGCGGCCGCCCCGCGGCCTGGAGCAAGCGGAGTTCGAGGCGCTCCTCTCCATTATCGAGGAGATAGGGGCGCTCTTCCGCAGCACGCCGTACCTCAATCGCCCGCGAAACGCAGAGATATCGCCCTGGAGAACCACGCTGCCCCGGGTCGGCATGGCCACCAGCCGGGAGAGCCTGCGCCTGGCACCAGGCGACGCGGCCCTTCCCGCGAGACATCCCCTGCGGGAGTGGCCGCCCGCGGGGTCGACGCGGGACGAAGCCGGTGGCGGCGGCCCACTTCGCGCCGCATTCAGGCTCGGCATCTATCGGCCGGACTACCACCCGCTTAATCTGATCGGCACGGTTGAGGTGCAGATCAACGACCCGTGGATGGAGGGCCGGCTCGTGTTCGAGGACGAAGAAGGCGGTATCTACCTGCAGTGGCCCCGGCTGGAATCCCGAAACGGAAGACTCCGTTACCGTATTGACGCAAAGACCGTGGTGGAGAAGTTCCTCCCGCCGGGACGGGAGGCATGGACGCCGGTAAGTCAGGAACGATGGATACGGCTACTCATCGCGAAGACCGAGCACGAGCTCGAGCGCTTCCACGAGGAGATTACTACCGAGGCTCGAGCCCGTCGCGAGAACTTCGAACGATCCTACGAGGCATTGAAATCTCTCGATGCCGAGCAGGCTGCACAGATGCGCGAGACGTTCGAGCAAAGTGAAGCGCAATACGCTCTCCTCGCAGAGGCAATCGCAGCTGAAGACTACGACGCTCTGGAGGCCGCCGGTGACCGGGGCCGCGCGATGATGGGACGACACAAACTCACCCTCGAGGAGGAGCTCGCCTCGCTTTCGGCAGCCGAGAGACGCGCTCCGGCCTACGGGTTCGCGTCCGACCCGGCGATGTACTGGATGCCGCCACGCGACCCCGAGCGGCCGTCGCTGCTTCTCTCCCCGGATGACCCGGAGGCCCTCCCGCTCATCGCGCCGGACCCGGAGTTTTTTCGCCCTGATCTGCCGGCGACGGCGATTCAGTCGCTCACGATAGTGAACAAGCTTCCGCCCGAGTTCGCCGAAAGGCTCGAGGAGGAGCTCGACTGGGCGGCTCTGGCGGCAATGGTACGGTGAGGAGGCCTGCGACGCAGCCAAGGGGGAGTGCCGACGACCGCGGTCGCAAGGTGCCCACGGGCTCCGCTACCGCTTCGATGCCGTGCGGCCCGACGCTGTGCGGCCCGATTCCGCTCGGCCCGGGGTCGCGCCGATGATACACACGGGGGTTCCCATCTCAACGGGGTCGGTCGGCACCTCTTCCATCACGCCGGTCTCAGGATCAACGGAGTATGAGAAGGCCTCCTTACTGTCCTGACAAAGGGCGATCAACCGGCGCCCGTCGGAGGAAAACGTAGAGTCCCGCGGCGTCTTTCCGGCAAGCGAGACGTTCCCTCCCGCCGATAGCCGGCCGGACGCGGTATCGATGGAGAACTGCACTCAATAGACGCACTAGAATGTAGGTGCGCCACCGGCGCGTCGGTGTTCCGGCGCTGCAATGGAATACTGAGCCGGCTCCGTCAGCTCGAACATACGCAGAAGAACTCAGTTTCTGTCATGACTCGTAAACGCGCCTGGGCCCGACGTCCGGCGAAGGTGTAGCAGGCCGACGACCGCTGGAACCTGGAGCAGTTTGACGCCGATGTCCGCGTGGAAGAACGCAACCGCTTTCCGCGGGGTGAACAGTGGCGACGAGCCGTGTGTAAGGTGCCTCCTA
Source organism: Spirochaetaceae bacterium (assembly GCA_046540795.1). Taxonomy (GTDB): domain Bacteria; phylum Spirochaetota; class Spirochaetia; order DSM-27196; family PWMO01; genus JAAAOH01. Next base: position 1,845 of record JBKHEN010000187.1, read on the forward strand.
GTAACGCGATGAAGCTAACGGGGATATCATTTCCCGACCCGGGAGAGGATAGAGCACCCACACCGCAGCAGCCCAATTACATGGCCGGCGTGGGCAAACTGTTTACTGCCACCGTTGTAGGCCTCCTGCACGAAGAGGGTGCACTGTCGTTTCATGATCCTATCGCCGCCGGGTATCCGGACTCCGAACTGATGGCGGGGCTGCACGTCCACTTTGACATAAATCCACGGGAAGCGGTGGACTGGTCAAAGACCAATCTGAAAGCTCGAGTGCCTACATGTTACACGCCTCTGAACCGCAAGAACTCTCCCCGCACCCGGAGGCGGGGTTCTCTTTCAAAGACACCCGATTGAACGGTTTACCGGGTTTTGCCGGTATCGACTACGGATACGGCATCCGGCAGCTGCGGAAGTAGACTACGGGTTTGCTCATAATGTGCCCGGCCGGGAGTGTGCTTCCCGGCAGGTCGTGTCCATCGCATCCGTCACGCTTTCAGCGGAAAGCAGATCTCCGTTTGCAGTTGATCTTCCGAGACCTCCTCGGGGCTGTTCAGATACAGCTCGTACATCCATTCGGTGACCTGCAGGCCCTCTTTTTCGATGTGTTCCATGACGGGGGTGTACGTCTTCTCCAGCGTGGAATAGGGGCCGATGTGGATTGCCGAGAGCACTTTTCCGCCGGGAATCGACCCGGGTTGAATTCGTCCTTCGCCGGATACCACGGTACCCACCGGGAAACCCGCTTCAATGTCCAGGGCTGCCATATCCGCGTTGTGGTAGAGCACGAAGGGATACCCCGTTGTAGTGAGGCCGTTCCGCTGGAGATACTCCATAAGCTCGCCGTAGATGCTCCCGAGAGTTGCGGGTATTCCCTCCAGTGATGTCGTGGTCCGTACCACGATGGTCTGCTGTTCCTGTGTTTCCTTGATTTCCATCTTCGTTCTCCTTGGGTAATGATGACGGCAGACTACCCGGTGAAATACGACAGCTTCCTGTCATGTTTGATTCAGGATGCATACATTTCGGCGATCTTCTCGGCGGAATCGGCGATAATAGTCCGCAAATGTGGCGGACTCAGAACCTCCACAAATGCACCGAACGACAGAATATAGCCGTAAAGCCACCTGTCCTCGGGCATTCTGGTCCGGACAACGACACTCCCGTCGGGCTGCAGCTCCCACGCGTCGTCGGGGTAGAACTCTTCAACCAACGACGTCATCGGCGGCTGGAAGCGTAGAACCAGCTCCGGAGCGTCGCCGGTCTCCGGCGACGCCGATGTAGCCATGAACTCTTCGAAGGTCTGCTCGCGCCGGACAAACCGTTCCCGAATCATCTCCGGGTCACGAATCCGGGAAATACGAAAGAGACGATACGCGTTCTTGAGGCGGCAGTACCCGTAGAGATACCAGGACCGCCATCGGAAGACGATAGTCATCGGTTCCACGGTCCTCGTGGTATGCTCCAGCTTGTTGTTGGTGTAGGTGAAGCGAAGTACGCATTCCTGGTCTACCGCGTTTCGCACAACCTGGAACGTTCCGCGTTGTCGGGGATCTCCACCGAGCATGCTGAAATCGATTGACAGTTTGCTCGATCTCCCAGCGAGAAAGTCGAGTCCCCGGTCGGGAACGAGGGTGCGGACCTTCTCCAGTGTCCGGTCCAGCTGTTCATCGTTGAGAGAAGCTCCGATTCCCTCCAGGGCGGTAATGATGTAGTAGAAATCCTCCACCGTCATCAGCTGGCGGTCCATCTTATAGGAGTCGAGAATCCCATATCCTCCACCGGACCCCTGCACCGCGTAGATGGGTATGCCGGCGAGCTCGATCGCTTCCATATCCCGCTGAATCGTACGGGGAGCTACGCCGAAGCGTTCGGCCATTTCACGGGCCGAGACCCGTTCCCGGTTGAGAAGGTAGATTACAATAGACAGCAGCCGGTCGGTCTTCATGGTGCCGGTCCCCTCAGTATAACGTGTATACCAAACAATGGTCCTTCGTGGAGACGACAATACACGCACTCATTGT
>JBKHEN010000188.1:0-3853 GCA_046540795.1 Spirochaetaceae bacterium
CCCGGCGTTAGGGGACGTACTGCTCGTCGGTGTTCGGTGCGCCGAAAGTGTAGCCGCTTGTCGGGGTGATGTGCCAGTCGGCGGCGGTGTCGGTGTCCGCTCCGTCGCTTCCGCGGCAGATCGACCGCGTTGCCGTGGAGTCCTCCGGATTCACCGCATCTTCCGGGGCTACGGCCTGTCCTTGAGGCTGCCAGCCGCCGTCCTCGACGACGCGGTCCACCATGGTGAGCGCCTTTTTGATGCCGAAGCCGCGGTAGCGCTCGTCGGAGTCGGAGGTGCGGTTTGAGTAGATGAGCGCGTCTATGAGCATTTCGCCCGGTTGCTCATAGAGCGATACCGCACCGTTGTTTCCCCCGAGACCGCTTCCTCCCTCGACCCAGAAGTCCCACCCCGTGTCGGTGGCGTCGAGTCCGCCGGAGGCGGCGGGGTCCGTTGTCTCATTCGTCTCCTCGGGGATGCCCTCGGGCTTGAAATGGACCACCACATAGGACTCTGCGGGAAGCTCGACGGAGGGAAACGTCAGCGCCCCGTCGTGCTCGTGTGGTGCTCCGCCGTAGAGGGTGAGCCCGCCGAGGTTTCCGGCGGTGAGCAGGCGGAGCTCGACCATGTCCGGGTGGGTAGCCGATCCCTGGGTGGTGACCTCGTTTATGAGGATCTCAGGCACGGCGGGATTGTAGCCGTAGACCGTCTCTACGAAGCTCATGGTGTTGCCGGCGCTGTCGGCAACCACCGCCTCGAGTGTGTAGGCCTCTCCGATTTCCCCGGGATGCTCGGTCTCGAAGCGCACTTTCCGGCCTTCCGATGAGGTCTCTACTGCTCCGAGGGCGGCGGAAGCAAAGGCCTCTTCGGCTGTGGCTTCCTCGGTGAAACGTGCTACAATCGTAGTGGGACCCGTTGCGGCGAGTGACGTCATCGTCGGCGGGGTGAAATCCTGGTCGGCGAAGTAAACGGTGTCCTCAAGCGGCGTGCAACCGGCCGCTGCAGCTGCCGCGGCGATCGCTGCGGCACGGAAGAGGGCACTCCCGCGTGGCGGACGGGCCCCGGCAGAAGTTTGTGTCATGGCAGACTCCTTTCACAGAGAGGTACTGCTGATTTCGAGCTGCTGATTGCAGTTTGTTTACGATTTTGCAGCCGATTCTTATAATCGAGGGCTGTGGAGGACGATACCGGTGTCAGAGAATGTGCTCTTCGAGAAATACGGACAAACCGTCCCGGCCGGCGCGGAGATCTTTCGTGAAGGTGAGCAGGGCTCCCGGATGTTCATCATTCAGAAGGGTTCTGTTCGCATCACCAAAGAGTTCGACGGCCGTCCGCACGTGCTCGCGGAGCTCGGTAAGGGCGATTTCTTCGGCGAGATGGCCATTGTTTCGCGTATGGAGCGCACCGCCACGGCTACGGCGGTTACCGAGACGCAGATCCTGTGCTTCGACCGGAAGGGCTTCGAGAGCATGATCGAGAAGAACGCGCAAATTGCAATGAACGTCATCGACAAGCTCTGCAGGCGCCTTGCGGAGGCGAACGCACAGATCCAGCACTTCTTCCGCAAGAACGAGGAGAGTCTCGTAGCCCTCGACCTCTACAATCGCTTCATAGCAAAGCCCGAAGGTGAGCCGGTGCTTGCCCGCGACCGGGTCGTGCGGGAGATCTCGCTCAACCTCGAGATACCGGCGGAGACGGTGCAGCAGGTCATCGACGACCTTGCCCGACGTGACATTCTCACCGTCAAGCAGAACGCGTTGCGACTGAAAAATGCGGGGCGGCTCGGTGCGGTGGTGGAGAAGGGCGGTGCGGACACGAATGCCGGGGAAACGACGTAATTGAGGCATATCACTGCCGGTTGATACTTCAGAGGGGGATATGACGTATGTGTGGAATTATCGGTTACTGCGGTCCGAAGCCGGCGGCGCCGATTCTCGTGGAAGGGCTGAAGCGGCTCGAGTACCGTGGCTATGACTCGGCGGGAATTGCCGTGGGAGACGAGCAGGGCATTCATGTCTACAAGCGCGAAGGTAAGCTCTTTCGCCTGCGCGAGCGCATCCCCGACGATCTCGGCGGGAGCTGGGGCATCGGGCACACCCGCTGGGCCACCCACGGCGAGGTCAACGAGACCAACGCCCATCCCCATACCGACGGATCCGGTCGTATCGCCATCGTGCACAACGGCATTATAGAGAACTTCACGTCCCTGAAGGAAAAGCTCCAGGAGGAAGGCTATGAGTTTCGCACCGACACCGACTCGGAGGTCATCGCGCATCTCGTTTCCGACCTCTATGACGGAGACCTCGAGACGGCGGTTCGGCATGCGGCCCGTCTTCTAAAGGGAACCTACGGTATCGTCGCCATGCACGCCGCCGAGCCGAACGTCCTCGTGGGTGCGCGAAACGGCTCACCCCTGGTGCTCGGCATCGGCAACGAAGAGATGTTCCTTGCTTCCGACGCCACGGCGCTCGTGGCGCACACCAAGCAGGTGGTTTACATCGAGGACGGTGAGGTCGTGAAGCTCACCCCGAGCAGTTATAAAACCACCGACCTCCGATCCCGAGAGATCGATAAGAAGATCGACTTCATCAGCTGGGAGCTCGAGGAGATCGAGAAGAGCGGGTACGCCCACTTCATGGAGAAGGAGATCCTCGAGCAACCGGAGTCCATCAAGCGCGCGATGCAGGGTCGCCTCGACATGGAGTACGGTACCGGGCACCTCGGGGGGCTCAACATGAGTAACAAGGAGCTCCTCGACCTCGAGCGGGTGAAGATCATAGCCGCCGGTACATCGTTATACGCCGGTATGGTCGCCGCCTACCTCCTCGAGACGGTGGCCCGCATTCCCGCGCAGGCGGAGCTTGCCTCGGAGCTTCGCTATCGCAACCCGGTGGTGGAGCGAAACAACCTCTACTTCGCCGTATCACAGTCGGGTGAGACCGCCGATACCCTGTATGCCATGCGGGAGCTACAGAGAAAGGGCGCGCGGGTGCTCGGTATCTGTAACGTGGTCGGCTCGACAATTCCCCGGGAGTCCGACGGCGGCGTGTACATCCACTCGGGCCCCGAAATTGCGGTGGCTTCCACCAAGGCGTTCACCAGCCAGATGGCCGCGTTCTATCTGTTCACTCTTAGCATGGCCCGGATGCGGCACATGTCCCTCGAACACGGCCTGTCGTTCATGCGTGACCTCGAGCAGGTGCCCGATCAGGTGGCGCAAATCGTTGATCGACGCGAGGATATGAAGCGTCTTGCCAAGAAGTACGCGACCGCCGGCAACTTCCTTTTTCTCGGCCGGGGGATAAACTATCCCGTGGCGCTCGAAGGGGCACTCAAGCTCAAGGAAGTCTCCTACGTCCATGCCGAAGGTTATAGCGCGGCGGAGATCAAGCACGGGCCGATCGCGCTCATAAACGACGACACCCCGAGCTTCTTCGTGGTACCGGACAACGGCCTGCGGGACAAAGTCATCTCCAACATGAAGGAGGTGAAGGCGCGTCGCGGGCCCGTCCTGGCGCTGGCCGTGGAGGGGGATACGGAGGTGGAGCGAATCGCCGACGACGTCTTCTACGTTCCGAAGGCGCACGAATACATGTATCCTTTCCTCATGGTCGTGCCGTTTCAGCTCTTCGCCTACTACACCGCCCTCGAGCTCGGCCGCGACGTCGACCAGCCGCGGAACCTTGCAAAGAGCGTGACCGTCGAGTGATCCGGGTGCCTCCTCCGTCGCGGAGCGCGGCTCACCCTGTAGTTCGAGCTCTCCCCGGCATTGCGGTGGTCGCGGTTCTGCTTGCGGCAGGCCTCTTCCCGGCAGGGTGCCGACCGCAGGCTCAGGACGTGGGGCGGGGCCGGGCCTCGGCTAACGACGGCGCCG
>JBKHEN010000189.1:0-3850 GCA_046540795.1 Spirochaetaceae bacterium
CCCCTCTTCGACCTCCCCTTTTCGGGAATCCTGCCCGAGGGTAGTGCCGTCCGCGTGCCGGCCCGGCGGGGCCGACGTGCCTCCGAGCGCGACGGCGTATTGCCCCCAGTCGGGCCGCCCGCCCTCATTTTATGGTAAATTAGTCATATTTCCTGTTTTCCCCGTTGACAGCAGGCCCCATATGTAGTACCATTTTGTTTCAAAAGTGGTATGATAGTACCTTATCTAGTACTGGAGGCGCTTGTATGCAGGACGTTTCGGTTTCTATTCTCTCCGAGATCACGACGTATATGAAATATGCCCGCTATCTTCCCGAGAAGCAGAGGCGGGAAACCTGGGAAGAGATCGTCGAGCGCAACATGTCGATGCACATGAAGCGTTTCCCCCAGCTCTCCACCGAAATCCGCGGTGCGTACGCCTACGTCCGGAGCAAAAAGGTCGTTCCGTCGATGCGCTCCATGCAATTCGCCGGACGCGCGATCGAAGCGAACAACGCACGGATGTATAACTGCTCCTTTCTTCCCATCGACGACGTGACGGCGTTCTCGGAGATATTCTTCCTCCTCCTCGGCGGAACCGGGGTCGGGTTTTCGGTACAGGAGAAGGACGTGTCCCGGCTTCCACCCTTGCTCGGTGAGGCATCCCTGCGGGAACACGAGCGCCCCCGGGACGTGGTGGTTCAGGACAGCATCGAAGGCTGGGCGGATTCCGTGGGAGAACTGGTGCGCAGCTTCTTCTTCGGCGAGCGCCCGGTGCGCTTCGACTACAGCGAAATCCGCCCCAAGGGAAGCCCCTTGGTGACGACCGGAGGCAAGGCGCCGGGGCCGGGGCCGCTCACCGCGTGCCACACAGCCATCTCGAGACTCCTCCGTGATGTGGTTCGCCGGCGTGGAGCGGGGACGAAGCTCCGGCCTATAGAGGTTCACGACATCGTCTGCCACATTGCGGACGCCGTGCTTGCCGGCGGCATCCGGCGAGCCGCGCTCATTTCGCTCTTCTCCCCCGACGACACCGAAATGCTCGAGGCGAAGAGCGGCCCCTGGTGGGAGAAGCATCCCGAGCGTGCGCGGGCGAACAACAGTGTCGTCATAGACAGGTCCCGGGTTACGCGTGAGGAGTTCGACGGGTTCTGGGACTATGCGCAACGGTCGGGCAGCGGGGAGCCGGGGATCTTCTTCACCAACGACCCCCGCTACGGGGCAAACCCCTGCGTCGAGATATCGCTACAGCCCTTCCAGTTCTGTAACCTCACCGAGATCAACGTCTCGAACGTGGAGGATCAGCAGGACCTCGAGCACCGGGCTCGCGCCGCCGCATTCATCGGCACCCTACAGGCGGCGTACACCGACTTCCATTACATCCGCGACATCTGGAAGAGCACGACCGAGGCGGAGGCTCTTCTCGGCGTTTCCATGACCGGCATAGCCTCAGGAAAGGTGCTCGAGCTGGATCTCGAGCGTGCAGCTCGGGCCGCAGTCGATGAGAACCGTAAGACCGCCGGGAAGATCGGCATTCGACCGGCCGCGCGGGTCACTGCGGTGAAACCCTCCGGGACGACCTCCCTGGCTCTCGGCACCTCGTCGGGAATTCACCCGTGGCACAACGACTACTTCATCCGACGCATCCGTGTGGGGAAGAGCGAGCCGATCTACGCCTACCTCGCCGAGCACCACCCGGAACTGGTGGAAGACGAGCGCTTCCGGCCGGATTCCATGGCAGTGATCTCCGTGCCCGTAAAGGCCCCGGACGGGGCCATCCTGAGAACGGAAAGCCCGCTCGACACCCTAAAGCGGGTGAAGCACGTGCAGAAGCACTGGATTCGTCCGGGACACATCGAGGGGCCGAACACGCACAACGTCTCGGTTACCGTCAACGTACGCGACCACGAATGGGACGAGGTTGGACGCTGGATGTGGGAGAACCGGGAATGGTACAATGGTATCACGGTCTTTCCTCACGACGGCGGCACGTATGAGCAGGCTCCGTTCGAGGATATCACCCGAGAGGAGTATCGGGAAATGGTTTCTCGCCTGCGATCAATCGATCTGACGCAGATCTCCGAGGAGGAGGACAACACGGCGCTGCAGGGGGAAGTTGCCTGTTCCGGCGGTTCCTGTGAGATAACGGGATCCACCAACGCGGAATCGATGGGTGCATGAAACGCTTTGAGTTCGACAAGGTTACCACCCGCGGCGGTGACGACGGCCGTTCCTCGCGCTTCAGCGGGGAACGGCTGTTCAAAGACGACCCGCTGTTCGAGGCGCTCGGTGACCTCGATGAGCTTATCTCATACCTGGGGGTCGTGCGGCGTCTGTTACCGACCAACGGGCCGATCGGCAAGGAGGCAAAAGCGCTTGAGTCGGTGCAGCGCTCCCTCATGACGGTCTGTGCGGTCTTCGCCGCTTCGCCAGGATCCGAGGAGTTCGCCCGGGTCCCCAAAATCACCGACAACGACATCGCTAAGCTCGAGAAACGCGAAAAGGCGCTTCTCGATGCCACCGAGATCGCAGAGGCCTTCGTGGTACCCGGCAGCCGGCCCGCGTCCATAGCCGAGGTGGATGTTGCTCGAGCCATGACCCGCCGTTGCGAGCGACACATCGTGGCGGTGATTCGCAGCGACCGACGCCCCGACCCCGAGGCCCGGCTCTGCCAGAATTACGTCAACCGCCTCTCGGATTATCTGTTCGTCCTTGCCCGGGCCTGTGAGCAAGACACTACACACGGCCGCGCCCGCTCAACCTAGAGCTACGGCCACCAAGCCGGAGACGATCAGTATTGTTCCCAACACCCGCGGAACCGAGGCCTTCTCACCGAGATACAGGAGTCCCAGCAGCCGCCTATCGGCAGGCTGATCCGGCGAAACGCCACCACGTAGGATACGTCACGGGCAAAGCCGTACGCCGCAGCAGCAGCGTGCTGCGTGCCACGGACCTGGTCGACGAAGCGCGGCAGGCCGCCTGCCCCGACGACACCGAATCCCGCGAGAAACACCAGCGTCGACAGAAGCTGGAAGACCGAGTAGATTAAAGGCGCGCGGACGTACGCGCCGCCAACCGTAGCTCATCCGGAAACACCGTACAAGTCCAACCGGTGGGAAACCATGCTATACTGCCTTCGTGGCACATATGAGTGAAGCAACGTTCGAAGGAAGCGAAGGGACGGTGTTCTACCGCCGGTGGGACGCGCCGGGGGAGGTACGGCGGATCGTCATGCTTGTTCACGGGTATGCGGAGCACGGCGGCCGCTATGCGCACGTGGCCGAGCGGCTCACCGCCGACGGCGCGGTGGTGTACGCGCCCGACCACATCGGTCACGGACGCACCGACGGCGAGCGGGCGCTCATCCGCGATTTCGAGCATGTGGTCGATGACCTCCACGCCGTATCCGAAATCGCACGGGGCGAGCACCCCGGCCTCCCCCTCATCGTCATCGGGCACTCCATGGGCGGGCTTCTCACCGCCCGCTTCGCCGAGCGCTATCCGGGTGAGGTGGCGGCGGTGGGCTTTCTCGGAGCGGTGATCGGTGAGTGGAACTGGGCCCGCGAGGTTCTCGCGCTTCCCGAGCTGCCGCAGGAGCCGAGTGATCCGGCCGGGATGTCGCGGGATCCGCGGACGGTGCAAAGCTACGCGGAGGATCCGCTCGTCTACCACGGAGGCTACAAGCGGCCGCTCCTGGAAGCCGAGGTCGAGGCCCTCGATCGATTCAACGAAGACATCGGCGCCCTCACCATGCCGGTGCTCTTTCTGCACGGGGAGGCGGATCCTTTCGTTGATGCGGCGACGAGCCGCCGGGCGGTGGAACGCATGCCCGCGTCGGAGAAGGTGATGAAAACCTATCCGGGGGCGCGGCA
>JBKHEN010000190.1:0-3783 GCA_046540795.1 Spirochaetaceae bacterium
TGTTGCGGCCGCTCATGTGGAAGCCCTAATCACGCCGTCTCACTCGCTCGGCAAGCGCGGCAAGAGCCTCCGGGGTGTCCGCATCGAGGTAGATCCCTTCATCCTCGACCTCCACTTCCCGCGGTCCGACGGTGGCGATCACCTCCATCGCCCGTCGATCGGGCGGCGCCGAGAGCAGAAGCTCCACCGCCGCGGCGCCGACCCACACCGGATGCCCTCGGCGCCCGGCATGTGCGGGGTAGGCCGCCGCAGCGGGGCCCGTCGGTTGTACGGCTTCGGCAATGAGGTCATAGGTGGGAGGTTTTACGAGGGGGAGGTCGGCGAGCATGATGAACGCCCCGGGGGTCCGGCGTTCCCGCAGGCCGACCTGCAGCGAGCCGAGCTGCCCGCGGCGGTAGTGCTCATTTCGTACCACCACCACGCGATCGTCAACGGGGAGATAGGGAGAGAGGGGGACCGCCCCTTCCACCACGACGACCCGGAAGCAGCTTTGGAGGGCGGTGCGGAGGGCATAGAGAAACAACGGCGTGCCGCAAACCGGCTCGAGCTGCTTCGCACGCCGCATTCGTGTCGAGGGACCGGCGGCGAGGAGAATGCAATCATAGGCGGAGGCAGGCCCGGAGCTCACGGGCGGAAGTGTAGCACACCACCACATTGATGAGAAAACTCGTGTTCCGTAGAATACCCGCACAACAGCAGACTCGGGAGGTCGGAATGACCGTTTCACGGTGCTCCGCTGCAGTGATGGTCGTTATGTTCGTTGCCGTGCTCTTCCCCGGCGCCCTGCACGCTGTCGACGAGCCCCGGGACGGGATCACGATTCAGGATGCCCGGGACCGCGAGGTCACGGTGCCCGCGGTTCCGGAACGTATTGTGATCGCCGGACGGGCGGTCGCGCTGCTTGCCAACGCGCTCTACCTCTTTCCCGATGTCGACGACCGGGTGGTCGCCGTGGGGGCTACCGACCAGGGGCTCGGGGATTTCTTCTCGGTTCTCGACGATGATCCGGCGGAGAAAACGCGCCTCGGCAGAAGCGCGGGACCGGAGGAGGTGCTCGCCCGGGAGCCGGACGTGGTGCTGCTCAAGAGCTACATGCGTAACTCCCTCGGTAAACCGCTGGAAGCCGCCGGAGTGCCGGTGGTCTATCTCGATCTGGAAACACCGGAGCAGTATGGCCGGGACCTCCGGATTCTCGGCAAGCTTCTTGCCCAGTCTGAACGCGCGGAGGAGATTGTCGATGCCTTCGACCGGCGGCGTCGCACCCTCGCCCGTGCAACCGCGGACGTACAGCGGCCGGAGGTCGTCCTGCTCTCGGTTGCAATGCGCGGCAATACAACGAGCTTCCGCGTGGCTCCTGAGGGATGGATTCAGGGAACCCAGGTGGAACTCGGCGGTGGAGAGCCGGTGTGGTATGACAGGGCGTTGAGTCCCGGATGGAACGAGGTTCAGTTCGAGCAGATTGCCCTGTGGGACCCCGAGGTCATCGTCATCGTCTCCTACGGTGCGCCCGCAGACGAGGTCCGCGACGAGGTGATAGAGGACGAACGTTGGAAGACCCTCTCAGCGGTCCGCGAGGAGGAGGTACACGCCATGCCCTCCGATTTCCACAGCTACGGCCAGCCCGACACCCGGTGGATACTCGGTGCGGAGTGGATCGCCCGCGTGTTGCATCCCGGGCTGTTCGAGGAGTCCTTCGGCGAAAGGATCTACGCCTTTTACCGGGATTTCTACGGCATGGACCGCGGGGACTACGAGGAGCTGATCGAACCGCGGCTTTCGGGAGACTTGCTTGAGTGATCAAGTGAAGACACGAAGCCGACGGAGCAGCCTCGGGCTCCTCTCCGCGCTGGTCCTCATCGTCCTGGCGGTCTCCCTGCTCATCGGTCGCTATCCGGTACCGGGGCTGAGTTCTCCCGCCGCGTTGCTTGCAACCGAGACCTCGCGGGGCATCTTTTTCCACCTCCGCCTCCCGCGGGTGCTCACCGCGGCGCTTCTCGGTGCAAGCCTTGCCGCCTCGGGCTGCACCTTTCAGATGCTGTTTCGCAATCCCTTAGTGGAACCGGGGTTTCTCGGGGTGACCCAGGGAGCGGCATTCGGGGCGGCCCTGGCCATTCTGCTCCTGCCGGGAATTGCCGGGGCGGTGCAGGTATCGGCGGTGCTCTTTGCGACCGCCGGGCTGTTCCTCTCCTACGGGGTTGCGCGACGGCTGCGGTTCGGCGGCTGGGTGATTCGTATGGTCATCTCCGGGATCGCCGTCTCGGCGCTATTCGCCTCGGGGCTGGGCATCCTGAAGTATCTCGCCGATCCGCTTTCACAGCTGCAGGAGATGACCTTCTGGATGCTCGGGGGGCTCTCCGGAACGACGTGGGGAACGACGGTTATGGTGCTTCCCCTTGCCGCGCCGGCCCTGGTGATCCTCGTGACGCTTCGGTGGCGGCTCAGCATCCTGAGCCTGGACGATCTTACCGCGCACTCCATAGGCACCAGCCCCGCGCGAGAGCGGTTGCTGCTGTTGGTAGCTGCCTCGGCGGCTACGGCCGGCGTCACCGCCGCGGCGGGCATCGTCGGGTGGGTGGGCTTGCTCGTGCCGCACGTAGCACGGCGCTATTTTGGGGTCGAGGGCAATCGCGCTCTGCCTGCTTCCTTGCTGCTCGGGGCGGTAATGGTCCTCGTCTGCGACACTATTGCCCGCTCGCTCATGGTGTACGAGATTCCCCTTGGGATCCTCACGTCGCTTCTCGGTGCTTCCCTGTTCCTCTCCCTGCTATCCTCCGGCCAGGTGAGGTTCAAACGATGAACGCCGTAGAAGTGCAAGACTTGAGCTTCGGTTACTCGAACCGGGAACGCTTGTTTCACGGGCTGGATCTGGCAATAGGGGCGGAGCGGGTGACCGTGCTCCTCGGGCCGAACGGATCCGGAAAGAGCACGCTCTTGGCGCTTGCCCTCGGGTACTTGAGCCCTGCTCGGGGGGAAATCCGGGTCATGGGGAAGCCGCTTCCCTCCTATCGCCGCAGTGAGCTCGGACGGGTTGCGGCCTTCGTCTCCCAGTCGGGTTCGCTGCCGTTCAATTACCCGGTGCTAGAATACGTGCTCCTCGGTCGTGCCGCCCGGGTCTCCTACTGGGGCAGCCCGAGCGCGACTGATCTTGCGGCCGCCCGATGGGCCATGGAGCTCGCCGGCGCCGACCATCTGGCCGGCCGAAACGTGCAGGAGCTCTCCGCCGGTGAGCTTCAGTTGGTTCAGGTGTCCCGGGCGCTCGCACAGGAGCCGCAACTGCTGCTTCTCGATGAGCCCACGAGCCACCTCGACCCGGTGCACGCCGCGTGGGTGTTTCGGTTGGTGGTGAAGCTCGCGCGGGACGGCCTGACGGTGCTCTTGACGACCCACGACCCCCTGCAGGCCCGACAGATTGCCGATGACGCGGTGTTGATGAAGGACGGCGGCGTTCTCTTTTCCGGTGAGGCGGGCGAAGGGCTCGGTGCCATGCACCTGAATCGCCTCTACGATGCGGAGTTCAGCGAAGCGGTCCACGGAGACCTGCGCATACCTTTCATTCGTCTCGACGGGGCAGACGCGGAATAAGTGATACTTCATCCGCGGAACTCTTCGGCGTTCTCGATGTCGAGCTCCCCGCCGGCCGGAACGCTCGCATGGGCACCGACGCTCACCTCTCCCGGCTCGTTGGGCTCCGGGCGTTGCAAGCTCGGAGTGACGCAGCCCGATGCGCCTACAAGTACTGCAACAGCCGCGACCACGGCAAGGTGTCGCGTCCGAGTCGCCTTG
>JBKHEN010000191.1:0-3778 GCA_046540795.1 Spirochaetaceae bacterium
TGAGGGACAACTCGAGGCGTTATGACGACATCTCTTACTCAGCCGGGTTGCGGGCCGGGGTACCGATAGCCCCAGGCTTGAGAAGCCCGGCATTGTCGGTAGCGCAGGTATGCGCAAATGCCACGGCCTCCCGCATAGTGGCTCCCGACAGACGTTTGTAGAGGAACCCGGCGCCGAACGCGTCGCCGGAGCCGATCGTATTCACGGGGGCGATCGCGGGCACCGGCTCCTCTCGTACGCGACCGTTTTCAGTGAAGAAGGTCGGGCGCGATCCTCGAGTAAGCACGACGTCCGTCCGAAACTGCCGGTGTATTCGCAGCATCTCCTCACACACCGCAGAAACCAATGAGGGCTCTTGGGTATGCTCGCTCCGCGCCACTTCGGAACGCTCGGGCAAGAACGTGTGCACGAACTCCACAAAATTGGGTTTTACTACCTGGGGGGCATGCCTGAGGCTTGCCACGAGATCATCCCCGCGGTAATCGAGGAGCACAAAACGATCTTCTTCTCGGGCGCGCGCAACCATGGAAGGAAACAGATCGCCCGAGAACCCCGGCGCTTTCGAGCCGGCAATAAGTACCGCATCCACTTCCCCGAGTAGCTCGGTGTAGCGCCGCCACACGCGGTGCTCTACCTCGGCAGTCACTACTCTACCTTCTTCCACGACCTCCGTCGTCGTGTGGTTGCGTCGATCGACGATGGTATTCGCCACGCGGAGTTCGACGTCCGCCGAAACGGTTTCCATCCGTACGCCGTCGGCTTCGGCCAACTCGACGAAAAGCTCATCCTCTCGTCCCCCGCTGTGAGTGAGGTGCCGCGCCTCCGCACCAAGGGCGGCCAACACGCGTGCCGCATTCACTCCTTTGCCCGAGGCATCCACTCGATGCTCCTTCACGCGGTTCACCTCACCGATCCGCAAATCCTCGACGACATAGGTCCGCTGAACGGTTGGATTCAGGCATACGACCAATACATGCATGTACCGGGCTCCTCTCTGGTCGCACGGTAGCCTGAGCGCAGTGGGTGGTCAACACGGCACGAAGAGCAGTTACGGGGTGATGCGTCGGTCCCAACCTCGTATACTCTCGAATGAGTTATTATGCTCCGGTTCCGGGTAATGGGAGGGTGATTTCTATGTCCACGATGAACGTCATGAGACTCGAGCGAATAGAGCCGGTTACGGAAACCGCCTCACCGCTTACCGCACGACGCATTCGAGTACCGGAGCCTGGTGCCGGTGAAGTGAGAATTCACGTATCCGCCTGCGGCGTGTGTCATACCGAGCTCGACGAGATAGAAGGACGCACCGTCCCCTCGCGCCTGCCGGTGATTCCCGGACACGAGATCATAGGCCGTATCGATGCCGTCGGAGAACTGGTAACGGAGCATGCCGTTGGAGACCGGGTCGGGGTAGGGTGGTACTTCGATTCCTGCGGACGCTGTACCTACTGCAGAAGCGGCCGCGAGAATCTCTGCGAGCAGTTCACCGCAACAGGTCGCGACGCGGACGGCGGTTATGCCGAGTACGTTGTCGTTCCGGAACGTTCCGCTCATCCCATACCCGACGTGTTCGAAGATTCGGAGGCCGCCCCCCTGCTCTGCGCAGGAGCCGTCGGCTACCGGGCCCTCCTCCGCGCGAATCTATCTCCGGACGGAACACTCGGTTTCTTCGGGTTCGGTGCCTCCGCTCATCTCGTGCTTCAGATGGCACGGCACCTCTACCCGGAGGCGCGGATGTTCGTATTCACCCGATCCGGAGTAAAGCAGCGGTTTGCACGGAGTCTCGGAGCGCATTGGGCCGGAGCCCCGGGATCGGAACCACCGGAAGCCCTCGATGCTGCGATCGATACGACGCCGGTCTGGGAACCGATTCTCGAAGCTCTGCGGATTCTCGCCCCCGGCGGACGGCTGGTGGTCAACGCCATTCGTAAAGAGGGGTACGACAGGCAGAAATTGGCGGAAATCGACTACGCTCGCCATTTGTGGGAAGAGAAAGAGCTGACTACGGTAGCAAACGTCACTCGAGAGGACATTCGCCACGCGCTCGAGACGGCCGCGGAGGTTCCCGTCCATCCGACGGTCAAGCCCTACACGCTCCGGGAAGCAGGGCGAGCGCTCATTGATCTCAAGTACGGACGCACCACGGGTGCAGGCGTTCTGATAATCTCCTGACTGCGTCCGGCAAAAAGCTCCGGTTACCGCCACGGCTCGCTACCCGCACGCCTGATCGCAATCTCATCGATCACCGCATTGCCCCGACGGGTCAGCAGGAACAGCACCGCGTCCGCGACGTCCTCGGGTTGGATGAGCTCATTCCATTTGATATCCGGCCTGATACCGTGGATCATATCGGTAGCCACTCCGCCGGGAGCAAGAAAGTGTACCCGCACTCCCCGGGGATGAAGCTCCCGCGCCAGAACCTTCGTCATGCCGTACAGGGCGTGTTTGCTCGCTACATATCCGACCTGCCCTACGTAACCCTTGTGAGAGACCACCGAGCCCATGTTGACGACCGTTGCCCTGAGAGATTGTTCCAGCCACGGTATGGCGGCCTGAGATAGAAGGAATGGCACGGTGGCGTTCAGATGCAACTGCCGATCCCACTCCGTAAGAGAGGTCTCTTCAATCGGAGCAGACACCGCCACGCCGGCGTTGTTGATTAGCACGTCCAAGCCGCCGAGCACGTGGGCCGCCTGCTCGACACACTCCCGCGGAACACCGGACCGGGAAAGATCGGCAACAATCTTCTCGAATCTGCCGCCCTCCTCGGATGCCGGATCCCCGGATGCCCGATCCCCGGATGCCCGCCGGGAGAGCGCCTCCAGTTTGTCGGCGGAACGGGAAACCGCCGCGATGTTGCACCCGGCGACACTGAGATAACGCGACAGAGCGCTCCCGATTCCGCCCGCAGCTCCGGTAAGAAGAACCCTGGTGCCGGATAGTGCATGGCGGTATTGTTCTGCACCGCCACAGACATGTTCCTCGCTCCCGTTGTTCATACTTCGCTCCTATGCAAAGACTATACGATAGTACGTATACCTCGATTCGTGTGGCCCGGCCGTTCGAGATTCGTCGCTGTCGTCGTTCGATCGCGCACACCACTCTTTGCCTCGCGGAACCAATTTTAGTATCATATATGTACCTTTCATACAAAAAGAGGTATTGGTATGAATTTTGGACGTATCGTGAGTATCACAGCAGTGCTTATTCTCTTCACCGTGCCCCTCTTCGCTCAAGAAGACAATGTTCCTTCGAGCGCCGATGGGTACATTCGTCTGAACGCCGTCGACCGCGACAATTGGCAGATCGTCGAGTTCGGAGGTGAAGGGGTGTATCCGTCCACGGGACAGTCGTCGATCTACCTGCTGGAAGGGAATGAGTACTACTTCGATCTCAGTGAAGTCGACAGTGAGCAATTCTCGATGGACATCGTCAGTACCGACGGAACCGTTCTCCTGTCGCAACGGGAGGATGCCGTTACCCAGGAAACCGAAGGGGTAAACGCGTCGGCAGACGAGGACGGCATCAGTTTCACACTCACCGAGGAGCTTGCCGAGCGCATTGCGCGGTTCCGCGCTTCTTCCTACCCCGGGATGGTCGGGTTCATTTCCACGCTTTCCGAAGAGCCTACTCAGGAACCTGCCGACGAAGAAGAGGAGACGGAAGAAGCGGAGACGGAAGAAGAGGACGAGTAGACAGAGACGGACTGCCTCTGACAGACACCGATACTTCCGGGTTAGCCGGGAGCGACCTTGGCGTCGACGGTCTCGGGCCGGCC
>JBKHEN010000192.1:0-3724 GCA_046540795.1 Spirochaetaceae bacterium
GGAAGGACGCGGGAGGGAAAGAGGATGCGCTGTCTCTGGTGGTTCCGCGGGAGGCCGCGAGGAACCTGGAGGCGTCGGTCGAGACGGTAGACGAGGTGATTGCGCCGGTTGCGGAGGGCCGACGGGTCGGCACGGTGACCTATCGCGGTGATGTTTCCGCGGGCGAAATCGAGCTCGCCCGGCGATCCCTGGTCACCGAGGCGCCGGTGGAGGAGGCGGGGGTCTTCAAGCGCCTCTGGCACGGCTTCCTGCTCATCCTCCGCGAGCTCTTCGGGTAGGAGGCGGGCCCCCGCGCCGCCGGGGGTCGTCAGGAGACGCCGGTGAGCGCCTTTATGTACTGGAATCGCTCGTAGGCTTCAGGGTGCTCGCTCTGTGACTGGTTGAGCCGGCCGCGGAACTCGTCGATAGAGCCATAGCCCTTCTCCGTCATCCACCGCTCGATATCTCCGCGAATGGTAGCGATACGGTCGATGCCGTTCTTGTACAGCGTGGAGCAAACCTGGACCGTTTGAGCGCCGGCGAGCAGAAGCTTGACCGCCTCCGTGCCGGTATGTACTCCCGTCGAAGCCGAGAGGTCGCAGCCCACTTCCGGATAGAGCACCGAGATCCAGCGCAGCGGCAGATGGACCTCCTGAGGCGTGCTGAACATGTACCCCGGCGCGAGCTGCATGGTGTCGATCTCGATGTCGAGCTGATAGAACCGATTAAAGAGTACGAGCGCCGAGACGCCCGCCTTGCGCAGCTCCGTGGCAAAATGCGGGAGCGAGGTGAAGTACGGACCTATCTTTGCGGCAAGGGGAATCGACGTCTGTCGGCGCACCTTGTCCACGATGCCTACATAGCGTCCCTCCACATGTTCCGCGGATTCGCCGAAGCGACGGGGCATGATGGACATGTTCAGCTCCAGCGCATCGACACCGGCCTGCTCCAATTGTTTGGCGTAGTTCCCCCACCACTTGGTGGTACGGCTGTTGAGGCTGGCGATGATCGGCACGGAGGTCTTCTTCTTTGCCTCCGAAATGAGCTCGAGATACTGTTCCGGCCCGAGATGCTTGCCGACCTGGCGAATGTAGTCCTCCGCCTCAGGATGCATGGTCACGTCGACGTCGGCACCCTCCTCAGCGGAGTCCGCTTCGATCTGTTCCTCGAAGAGTGACTTCAGCACAATGGCACCGGCTCCGGACTGAGCGCAGCGCAGTACCCCCTCGAGGTTGCGGGTTATGCCGCTGCTGGAAACGATGACGGGATTGTCCAATGAGAGCCCGAGATAAGAAGTGGTGAGGTTTGGCATGCGGAAATCCTTCCCCTCCGACAATGTTGAGAATTCTGACTTACTCGGATAGTATAGCGTGCGGCGAGCCGTTTGAGCAAGTTGGGGCACGCCGGAGAGAGAAGAGGAATGGCTGACGAATTCGATCTGATAATCATCGGCGGCGGCATTGCCGCAACGGCGGCGGCGGAATCCTATCGGGAACACGGGGGCGCCGGCGCGGTACTGATGTTGACCGAGGAAGATCGGCTGCCGTATCGCCGAACCAAACTGTCCAAATGGCTTGCCAAGGGATTTGACGCGGATGACCTGCTGATACATCCTGCGGAGTGGTACGAGGAGAACGGAATAGAGGTTCGAACCAACACAAAGGTAGAGTCCCTCGACACCGATGCCCGCGAGATCCGTGATACCGAGGGACATGCGTGGCGTTACGGGAATCTGCTCCTTGCCACCGGCGGACAGCCCGTCCAGCCCGGGAATATACCCCGGGAGCACGACGGGCAGTATTTCGTTCTGCACTCGGCGCGAGAGGCCGAGCGGATCCTCAAGGCTGCCCGCAAGGCGAAGAAGGTGCTTGTAGTGGGTATGGGGGTGCTCAGCGTGGAGCTGGCGGCCCAGATGCATCAACTCGGCAAAAGGATCACCGTCGTCGGCGCAACGCCGCAGCTCATCCCTCGCCATCTCAACTTGCGTACCGCCGAAATGCTCGAGCAGCTCATGTCGGATGCCGGGATTCGGCTTCATTTTCAGGAGGAGATTCTCTCGGTGAACCGTCGCAAGAAGGGCGGTTACAATGTTTCGATGATACGAAATTCCGGGAGTTTCGACCTTATCGTATTTGCCGTGGGGCTTCGCGCCCGCACGGAACTTGCCGAGGCGGCGGGACTCTCGACGGGCAGCGGTATTCGGGTCGATCGATACCTCCGTACCGACGATGAGCGCATTCTTGCCGCCGGAGACGCGGCGGAGCACGACGGTGGCCACATGACCTGTCTCTGGCATCCCGCGGAGTACCAGGGCCGGATTGCCGGCGCAAATGCCGCCGGCCGGGTACAGGAGTATGATTTCAAGCCCTTCCGTTTTCGCACGGAGGTATTCGGCAACTACTTCTTCTCGGTCAACAAACCGTTGGCCTCCGACGCGGCGGAGATGGAGGAGTTCGAGTTCGAGACCGGTGAGCGGTACAGAGCGTTCTACTTCCGCAACGACGAGCTCTCCGGGGTTGTCACGGCGAACGATCGCGACAACGCGGACCTCTATGAACGAGCCATGCGCGAACGGTGGAGTCTGGACCGCGCCGAAGCGGAGCTATTCTGACGACATTTTTCAACGAGAAGGAAGGAGATCGTGCAATGAGACGACGAGTCAGGCTTATGACGCTGGTGTTGATGGTGCTGGCTACGGCGGTCCACGCGGCCGGCCGAGCGGAAGAGCCCGTATCCTCCGAGGAGTCGGCTCCCCGGGAAGTACGGGTGGAGGTGCTACGGGGGCCCACCGGGATGGGAATGATTCGGCTGATGGACGAGCGGCCGGTGTTGGCCGACGGCGCGAACGTCGAATACGCGGTTAGCGGCGCGCCGGATAATGTGGTTTCGAAGGTGCTTTCCGGCGAGGTCGACATTGCAGCGTTGCCGTCGAACGTGGCGGCAAAGCTGTATAACGACGGCGTCCCCTACCGCCTGGCTGTTCTCAATACCCTCGGAGTCGTGTATGTGGTTTCGAATGACCCGGAGGTGGAGACCTTCGACGATCTTGCGGGCAGACAAATAGAGAACTCCGCGCGTGGTGCCAACCCGGACGTCATTTTCCGTTACCTGCTCAGCGAGCACGGTATCGACCCGGAGGCGGACGTGGAGCTGCGGTACCACAATCACACCGAGCTCGCGCAGCTGCTCATTGCGGGACGGGCCGAGGTGGCCGTGTTGCCGGAGCCTTTCGTGACGCGGGTTGTGAACGCCTCGGACACCGCCCGAGTGGTCCTCGATCTTCAGGAGGTGTGGCGCGATATCAAAGGGGAAGAGGCCTTCATCGGCATGGGATCTCTCGTCGTCTCCGACAAGCTCGTGGAGGAGCACCCGGATTTTGTGCGCAGCTTCCTGGACGAATACCGAGCCTCGGTGGAATGGGTGAACCGCAATCCGGATGAAGCGGGAGTGCTCATCGAAGAGAACGAGTTGGGCTTCACCGCCGAATCGGCCGCTGAAGCGATACCTCGGGCAAACATCACCTACGTCGAGGCTGCGGAGGCACGCGGACCGCTTGAGGAGTACTTCTCGGTGCTCCTCGACTATGACGAGGAGTCGCTGGGCGGAACGCTCCCCGACGAGGACTTCTACCTGGACTTCTGACGATCCTTGCCGGCGGCCCTCGCGTAACGAGGCGGGCGCCGGGGCGTGCGGAGCGGAGTGGCGCACCGATGGGTTTGATTCCGGCGGAATTCTTTAGTAAATT
>JBKHEN010000193.1:0-3590 GCA_046540795.1 Spirochaetaceae bacterium
GACACCGTGGGTGATCCCTTCAAGGATACCGCCGGTCCGTCGTTGAATATCCTTATCAAGGTGATGGCAGTGGTTTCCTTAGTCATTGCCCCGATCCTGAAAACCTACTGGGGTGGTTAGCATGGAATACCGCAATCGACTCTACGTCGTCCTGCATCCGAACGTCGCGCTGATCGGAAGCCAGCTGGAGCCGGAGGATTTTGCCCGGCACTACAGCAGTGGCCCGACCCGGTACTATTTCGGAAAGGTGATATTTGCCGAGATCGATCCGGAGTATCGACACCCGTTTTTCGACATAGAGGGGATCCTCCCGGAGCTCAAACCGCATGAGGATGGCCGTCCGAAAGCTACGAAGTTCATTTCCAGCTACCGCGTGCTCGAGCACATCGATCTCGACGTGATCCGGCGGCTGCATCTGGCAACCCGGGAGGGCTACGTGCAGTCCCTCGAGCCGGCCGGGCACAGCGAAACGCAGGAACAGGGAACGGTGCGAATCCTTGCCGAGATTGCGCCCATTCGTATGATGGTTCTCTCGGACTACGACTTCGAGCAGTTTTCCCAACACGTAACCGACCCGAAGTATCGCAAGGGCGCCCCGGCGATCTTCTATACGCAGCTCGACGTGGATGTGGAGCAGTTCGTCGAGAACCTCGAGGACAACCCGTTTCTCCAGTCCCCGGTGCTGAGCATTCACCCCTCCTCTCTGCGAGACGCGTTTTTCGAGTTGGAGAAGTATCCCGATAAGCACACCAAGGGGCTCTGTGTGGACAGCTCCATGGACGCCGTTTCCTACAAGCAGATCCGCCACGGTTTCATGTTCGCGAGCCGGGAGAAAACCAAGTTCTTCCCCATGCCGGAGCTGCGGGAGCTCGAGGACGAGAACTACCGGTTCTGGAAGAGCATGTAGAGGGTGCGCATGCGACTGCCGGGGCCACTCTACGAACTGCTGGGTCCGCTCGACAAGTTCTTACGCTCGGGACGATTTCTGCTGTTCGCCTACTTCGGGGTCGTCATTGCAGTGGGAACCGTGTTGCTGTCGCTACCGGCGGCCTGGCCGGAGCCGGGCTCCATTTCGGTACTCGATGCCCTGTTCACCGCAACTTCAGCGGCCTGCGTGACCGGGCTCATTACGGTGAATACCGCACACTTCACGCTGTTCGGCAAGCTCGTCATTCTCTCGGTCATCGAGGCCGGGGGACTCGGCATCATCGCCTTCTCCACTCTGTATCTCTGGCGACCGGGCGCGCAGATCTCCCTCCGCAGTCGCCGGCTCATTCGCGACTATTCGGTGGAGACGGTGGAACACCGGCCGAAGCACATTCTCAAGAGCATTCTTCTGTGGACGTTGTCCGCACAAGCCCTCGGAGTGGTTGCGCTGTATGTCGCGTTCCATCGACAGGGGCTCGAGACGCCGTATTTCGCCGCCGTGTTTCACGCCGTCTCGGCGTTCTGCAACGCCGGATTCTCCCTCTTTCCCGATAGCCTTGAGGGATTTCGCGCGGCGCCGGCGGTGCTGGGTAGCATAATGGTGCTGGTCGTCCTCGGCGGTATCGGATTCGTGACCCTGGAGGACGTGCGAAAGCGACTGCTCGGGCGACGGGCGCGGCTGACACTTCACAGTCGTATCGTGCTCGGTGCCACGGGGGTGTTCATCGGGCTGGGGGCCGTGACGTACGTGCTGCTGGTGCCGGAGCTCGCGCCCTCGGGACAGGGCGTGCTCAACGCGCTCTTTCAGAGCGTTACCACGCGGACGGCGGGATTCAACACCATGCCGCAAGGGGATTTCCCCCTCGCCGCGCAGTTCTTCACGTTGATGCTGATGCTCATAGGGGGCGCGCCGGGATCGACGGCGGGAGGACTGAAGGTGACGACCGTCGTGCTGGTTCTCTCCGCGGCGGCTACCGGAACCGACAGGCAGGGGCAGCTGCAGATTGCCCGCAGACGGGTGGCCCCGGAAACGGTGCGAAATGCGTTTGCCTTTGCGGTGAAGGGGCTTTCTCTGCTTGCCGGCGCCATATTCGCGCTCCTGGTGGTGCAGCGGATCGTGCCGGGGGGAACGTGGAGCTTTGCCGACGTGGTGTTCGAGACTTTTTCCGCTTTCGGCACGGTGGGATTGTCCACCGGATTGACGCCGGAGCTTAACGCCGGCGGAAAACTCGTTATCATCGCGACCATGATTGCCGGACGTCTGGGCCTGATTTCGCTCGTGATGCCCGTGGACCGCGCAGAGAAACGTCACGCCATCGACTATCCCTTCGGTCGGGTGCTGATCGGGTAGCAGAAGCGGCGGGCGGGCGGCAGACCTCGGCAGGCCTATTGAGGAGGACGAAATGAAGCAGTTTGCCGTGATCGGCCTCGGTGTGTTCGGGAGTCGGGTGCTCGAAGAGCTACTCGAACACGACGTGGAAGTGCTGGTTCTCGACCGGGACGAGGAGGTGGTTCAGGAATACGAGGACCGCGTCTCGGCGGCCTACGTGGCCAACGCCATCCGGCAGGATACCGTTGAGCGGACTGTGCCGGAGAGCGTGGATGCGGCCATCATCGATCTGGGGAAGAACATCGAAGCTTCTATTCTGGTTAGCAACTATCTCTCCAAAATGGGCGTCCGGAAGATCATCGCCAAGGCCGAAACCGATCAGCACGGCGAGATTCTCGGCATAGCGGGAGCCACCGAGGTCATATATCCCAACCGCGAAGCGGCAAAACGCCTGGTGCTGCCCCTGGTTTCAACCTCGGTCCTCAATTACTTTCCTATAGGCAGTAACCTGGTAATCGCCGAGCTCGAGCTCCCGGAGGATCTGGCGGGGAGCTCGCTGGTGGAGGCGGATCTCCGAAAGACCTACGGCGTAAACGCCATTGCCGTACGCAAGCGGGGAAGGGACGAATACACCTTCATCTCTCCGGTCTACCGAATCGAGGAAGGCGATATCTTCCTGGCCGCCGGCAAAGAGGAGGACCTGGCCGCAATGCCCGGTCCACGGCTGAGAGACAGGTCGTCGACACCGCCGGGGCAGGGGATCTTCAAGCGATTTCGCTCCCAGGGCGGATAGAACCGTCCGGTGCGTAGCCGCTTACCAGTCCCGCACGGGGATTCCCAGCAGCATCCGCAGGTCTACCAGCTGTCCGATATGGTAGGAATTATGGTCGGCCAGCGTAACCGCCTCATGAAAGACGTTGTGCCCCGCTCCGTGGGCAAACGGAGCAAAGAGATCCGTCTCCGGGTCCGTCACCAGACGTCGCATCCAGGCCAGATCTTCCTCGAAGCGGCGGATCGTATCGTGCCACTCCTCCTCCGACCGCGGGGCGTCCTCGCCGGGCCAGAAGCCGCTCGGATAGGAGGGAGAGTCGTGGCTCGGGTTGCGAATGAAGTCGACGATGTCCCACTGCACGAGCTGGGCATGGTAGAGCAGATGCCACGCAGTGTGAGCCAGGTTCTCCACCCTTGTGCCGGCCATTTCCGGAGGAAATCCGTCGATCGCCTGGCGGAAGGAAATGTGGGCACCGCGCCCGGCGAGTAGGGAATCGAGGCGCCCTCGTAGCGTAAACTCTTCCACGACAACCTCCCGTATGCGCCGCCGAGCCGTCCGGCC
>JBKHEN010000194.1:0-3581 GCA_046540795.1 Spirochaetaceae bacterium
ACCGTCAGCCGGTGAGCTCACCAGCTGTTGTTGTTGCCCCGGGAATCCACCGAGCCGAGAATTCGCGCGCCGGTGAGGTCGGCGTTATTGCCGGTAACAAGGACCGAGCCGCTTACGGTGAGGTTCGTCACCGTTGCGCTGTTTCCGGAAATGCGTATATCGCCTGCAATCTCCGTACTGCCCGAGCCGGCGCCGGTAACCGTGACACGGTTTCCCTCGATGGTAAGCGTTCCACGATACCTGCCGGAGTCGAGGCGGATCGTCTCGTTGTTTGCCGTTATTGTGCCCGGTAGGCTCGAGCGGCCGCCTTCGATATCGCAATAGGTGACATACGCAAGAACCTCCTTCGGACCTTTGCTGTATCCCTTTGAGGCCGAGACGCTCTACACGAGGTCTTGCAGGACCGGAGGGCGTCATTGACATTGCGGCGGGACCGTATGAGAGTAAAGATATGATCCAAAGAGAAGTCTTCGGAAGAACCGGTCACCGAAGCAGTAGGGTTATCTTCGGCGGTGCCGCGCTCGGGAGCGTATCGGCCGCAGAGGCGGACCGCGCCCTGGGGCATCTCCTCGATTACGGGGTAAACCACATCGACACGTCCGTCAGCTACGGTGAGTCGGAGCGTCACATCGGCCGCTGGATGAGGGACCACCGGAGTGAGTTCTTTCTGGCCACAAAAATCGACGCACGCACCTACGGGGAAGCCCGCCGGGAGCTGGAGCAGTCCTTGCGGTCGTTGGGGACCGACTCGGTAGATCTGCTTCAGATGCACGAGCTCGTCACGGAGGACGAAATAGACACGTTTCTCGGTGACAACGGGGCGGTGCACGTGCTGACCGAGGCCAAGGAAAAGGGACAGACCCGCTTCATCGGCGTTACCAGCCACGGATGGGACGCACCGAAGCACCATCTGCGAATGCTCGACGCCCTCGACTATGACACGGTGCTCCTACCGTTCAATTACGTACTCGGCACCATGGACGAGTATCGGGCCGATTTCGATCGACTGCGTGAGGTGTGCGCGAGGAGGAATCTGGGGCTGCAGACGATGAAATCCATTGCCCGAGGGCCCTGGGGCGAGGCAGCGAAGACACGCAGCACGTGGTATCGACCGCTGGAAAAGCAGGAGGACATCGACCGGGCGGTGCACTGGGTCATGAGTTTTCCGGACGTGTTCTTGTGCTCGGCGGGTGACACGGAGCTCCTGCCGAAGGTGCTCGACGCCGCGGACCGATTTCGAAAGGCGCCGAGCCTGCAGGAAATGGAGCGCATGCGCACCGATCTGAGCATGACCGTCATGCCCCGGGACCACTGGCCGCGATTGTGGGACAAGGCCGGCTGAGGCACGCGTTCAGCCGGCACGCGGAAATTGGCGGCGCCGAGACCGAAGGTCGGATAATTCAGCGGCACGGCAGAAACGCCGTACGTGCATCGCCCGTGTTGCGATACGGCGAAGCGAAAACGGCAAGGAGGGGTTGGTGGGCGATTCCGTGCACACAGTGCTCGATGCGATTCTGTTCGGCGCGCAGGGACGTGAGGCCCTCGGGGGCGTCGACTTTCACAACCTCGGTCGGACGAGGACCGCACGGCGGCTTGCATGCCTCGGCGCGCGTCTTGCCGGGCGAGAAAACCGGCAAGGCGAGAACCGCGCCGACGACGGAACTTCGGATGGAGGCGACGCGGTGGATGCGTTCCTCGATACCGCCGCGGGTCGGGCCCTGGCCGAGCTTTCTGATTTGCGGAATAAGGACAGGGTGTGGGGTGCCGCTCTCGACGAGGCCGCAGAAGCTGTCGGAGCCGGACGCGTGAGGAGGTGGGACGAGGAATCCCGTGAAGTGCTGTGGAAGGTCCTCTTCCCCGAAGGCGCCCGCCTCCTCGGTCGAACCGAAGAGGCAATCGCAGACCTCCGCGCTCGCCGCCGCATCGAGCTTGAGGAGCTCAACGCCGAGCCCCTCGAGGACCCCGTCAACGAGCTTCTCGTTACCTCGAACGTCCTGCTCACGGTCCCGCACAGCCGCGAGGAAATCGAGGCGTTGCCTCATGACGACGGTGTGAAATCCCGTATCCGGCATGCCTTTGCGGAGGAGCAGCTCTACTTCTACGACCATCCCATCCATATCGGGACCCCGCCGGAGAAGAACGAGGCGATCTACGGGTTGCGCGGCCTCAATGACGCGGTCGCCTGGGAGAAGGAGCACCGCGGGGTTGCTCCGCAGGCACGTCTCACGGTCGTGCTCAGTCTATCCGTGACTCATGAGGGCCTCCACCAGGTCGGTCGGGACTATCTCGCCGAGGAGATACGGCGGGCAGGGGATTTCGACCATCTCGATATCTACCTCTTCACCGAAGTGGACTGTCGGCGCATCGTGGAAGACGTGCTCGCGCCCTATCTACCGGATGAGTTCCGAAAGCCGGTCGTCGAGATATTCGGCGTGGACGGGGAGTACGGCAGACACTACTCTTTTCTGAAGGCGATCGCGGCGTTCTGGAACGTCTTCGTCGACCCGCGCATTCGCGCGACATTCAAGATAGATCTCGATCAGGTGTTTCCCCAGACCGCACTCGCCGAACAGACGGGCGGGTCGGCGTTCGAGCACTTCCGGACCCCGCTCTGGGGTGCCCGCGGTGTTGACCGCGACGGAAACCGCGTGGAGCTCGGGATGATCGCCGGCGCCCTGGTGAACGAGAAGGATATCGAGAAGGGTGTCTACACGCCCGATGTGCCTTTCCCTGAAGGTATCCCGGCCGGGGAGGCCGCTGTGTTCTTCAATAAGCTTCCCATGGCTGTGAGCACGCGTGCGGAAATGATGGTGCGCTACGGCGCGGACGACGATGCCGCGCTCGACGGTCGCACCCGCTGCATCGAGCGCGTGCACGTGACCGGCGGCACGAACGGCATCCTTGTGGATCACCTTCGGCGCTACCGCCCCTTCACCCCCTCCTTTATCGGCCGTGCGGAGGATCAGGCGTATCTGCTGTCGGTGCTTTATGACGGAGAGCAGGGGAGCTTCCTGCGGTACGTGCACGAGCCCGGCCTCATCATGCGGCACGACAAAGAAGCCTTCGCCGGCGAGTCCATCGCCGCGGCCCGCACCGGGCGCTTCATCGGAGACCTTGCAAGAACGTACTACTTCACCCGTTATGCGGAAATCCTGCCCTGGGGTATGAAGCGGACGAAGTCGCAGTTGGACCCGTTTACCGGATGCTTCATCACGCCCCGCTGCTACGGCGTGATCGTATTGAGACTGGCGCTGCACGCCGCCGAGCTTGTTGCCGCCGGGAAGGACGAAGAGGCTGCGGAGGTCCTCCGCCTATCCGCACGTAAGCTCGGTCCGCTGTTCCGGGATCCCGACGGCGAGGACCTGCGAAAGCGTTATCTCCGTGAGCGTGCGGCGTGGCACAGCTTCTACGACGCGCTGGCCCGTGCGGAAGCTTCGGTCGGTGCTAGTGCCGCCGCCGCCCGCAGCGTGGTGGCGGGGACGCATCTGGGTTTTGGTTTGCACAGAGCTCGGACCGCAGATGGTTAGCGAGCTGATTTGCTGGCTTGGCCTTGGGCCCGCGGCGGTTGCGAGGCACCGCAA
>JBKHEN010000195.1:0-3570 GCA_046540795.1 Spirochaetaceae bacterium
GATGCATTCTTTCCGTACGTGGTTGGGTTTGATGCCTCGAGGGCCCTTGAAGCTTTTCGTACTTTCCATATAGACTGTAAGATCATAGGGCAACATGCCTTAATAAGTGCATAAACATGCGATTTAACTCGCCGTTGGAGGAATTTTATGGCTGAAACAGCCGAAAAGTCTATTTTATCCCGACTCACGCTTCCGCCGGAGCTCGCCGACGTGCTGAACTCCGTGGAGGTGGTGATTCCCGCAAGTAGGAAACATCTCCTCGAGCTCGCTTATCTCGAGAGTGACGACGACATGATAGAGGTTGCTTACGAAGTGCCCGGCAAGGGCCGCTACGTGGAAGCAACGGTTGGACACTGCAAGAACGGAGCCGCCGTAAACTACACCGAGCCCTACATGCGCCGCCGAGACCCCGAGGCCATGGTCATAGCGGACGGCCGCCCCACCGACAAGACACGGTACGAGGACCGCTTCGGCGCAAGCTTCGACCCGGTACGCGCCGAGACCTTCGAGTGGTTCAAGCAACAGGGCCGCCTCATCGTGATGCCCTTCATGTCCGGAGATAAAGAGCGCGGGTATCCGTCGCTCCTTGTCGGGCCGGACAATTCCGGGTTCTTCGTTGCCGGTCTTGCGGACCTCCAGGGATTCGTCCCCCGGGACGAAATTCCGGAAGGATTCGAGCCCGTTGGGGTGATTTATCTCGCCCCCCCGTTCCGACACACCCATTTCGACGGCAAGCAGGTCGTGGTGCACAATCGCCTCCCGGGCATGCACGAGCTGTTCTCGTATAACCTCTACCCCGGGCCGAGCGCCAAGAAGGGCGTCTACGGCATCCTACTCAACCGCGGAGAGGAAGAAGGCTGGACCACCCTGCACAGCTCCGCGGTACGGCTCATCACCCCCTATGACAACGAGTACACCATCATGCACGAGGGAGCCTCCGGAGGCGGCAAGAGCGAGCTCACCCAGGCCATCCACCGGGAGCCCGACGGGCGCATCCTGTTCGGTGAGGATACCGTCACCGGAGAGCGTCATTACCTGGAGCTGATGGACACCTGCGAGCTTCACCCCGTGGCCGACGATATGGCCTTAGCCGCCCCGTATCTGCAGAATGAGGACGGCAAACTCGTTATCGAGGATGCGGAGGCCGGTTGGTTTCTCCGGGTGGATCATCTGACGGAGTATGGGACCGAACCCCATATCGAGCGGCTGACCATCGATCCGCCGGAGCCCCTGATCTTTCTGAACGTCGAAGGGCAACCCAACTCCACCATTCTGCTGTGGGAGCACACAGAGGACGCTCCGGGCAAGCCCTGCCCGAATCCGCGCGTGATCATGCCGCGCCATTTTGTTTCGAACACCGTCCAGGGCCCGATCGACGTGGACGTACGAAGTTTCGGCGTGCGGACGCCGCCGTGCACGCGGGACAACCCGAACTACGGAATCATCGGGATGATACACGTTCTGCCGGCTGCTCTCGGGTGGCTCTGGCGACTCGTTGCACCCCGCGGCCATTCGAACCCGAGCATCGTCACCACCGAGGGCATTTCGAGCGAGGGCGTGGGCTCCTACTGGCCCTTTGCAACGGGGAAGATGGTGCGCCACGCAAACCTGCTGCTGGAACTGATCAAAGACACCCCGAAGACGAAGTACGTGCTCATTCCGAACCAGTATATCGGCGCGTACAAGGTCGGCTTCCAACCCGAATGGCTGGCTCGCGAGTATTTGGCTCGTCGCGGGAACCTCAAGTTCCGACCGGGTCAGATCGAGAAAGCTCGATGCTCGCTACTCGGGTATGCCTTCCCGGCCCTGAAGGTCAATGGTCAGGAGATCCCCAAAGGCATGCTCCAGGTCGATGAGCAACTCGAAGTCGGACACGAAGGTTACGACCAGGGTGCGGAAATTCTCCACGAGTTCTTCACGAAGGAGATCAAGCGCTTCTATACCGACGATCTCATGCCCCTCGGCAAACAGATCATAGACCTTGCGGTCCAGGGCGCCCCGGTGGAGGAATACGTGGAGCTCATGGGAGACAACTTCTTCCGCTAAGGCAACCCACCGCGCGACACCGAGGAGCGGCCGCCGCAGGGCTCAGACATAGGGTTCAGAGCCCACCGGCGGACCGCTTCTGCGCCTCCACTACCGTAATCGCCACCATATTGACGATTTCACGCACGCTCACAATGCAGCTCGAGTATCTGTACCGGCTTCGCGGCCCGCGGACCAATCGCGCCGAGGCCCGGCACGGCGAGGCCGGGCACGGCGGTCCCGTTGGTTACCACGGCCACCAGGTCACCACGGCCACCAGCTTGCCTCGAGCCATGTAGCGATAAGAGGATTCGGGGGCCGCTGCGATTGGCGGGCAGGGACCGGCTCACCGGAGCTCACACGCCTTCACGAAAGAGCGCCGCCGCCCGTACCGCTTCGACGGGGTAACGCCCCACCGCCGTCTCGTCGGAGAGAACCACTCCCGCAAATCCGTCGACAAGCAGGTCGTGGAGCTGCACGACCTCGGCGCGGGTCGGTTGCGGCGATACGCTCATGTGCTCGAGCACCTGTCCCGCCATGAGTACCGGAACGCCGAGGGCGGGGATCTTCCCCGCAACCTCACTGACGGCACCGGCCATCGCCGCGAGCCCCACCTCCGCGCCGAGATCGCCGCGGCACAGCCACACCTCGTCGCAGAGGGCTGCGATACGCTCGATATCGGCAACGGCTGTCGGCCGCTCCACTTTCGCGGTGAGCCTGATCCCCGCGCCCATGGCCCGACGGTACACCGCCATCTCCGCGCCGTCGCGGACATAGGACAGGGCAAGCTCGATGCCTTCGGCCCCGCGGGCGAGCTCGGTTATCTCCCGGTCCTTTCGCGAAAGCGATTCGCGCCGATAGGCGGTCTCAGGCAAGGTGATGCCCTTGGCGCGGTCCACCGGTCCTCCGGTTATGACGCGGGCCCGCGCCGAACCGGCGGCCGCATCGAGGGACTCGAGACGCAGCTCGACCCGTGCGTCGTTGAGCAGGATGCGTCCGTCACTCTCCCCCGCGGCGGTGAAGAAATCAGGGTGCGGCACCGGAAGGGTGCCGCCGGCGCCCGGCCGCACCCCGTGGGAACCGGTGTCCCCCTGGCCGTCGCCGCACAGCACGAGGTCTACCTCCTGCCCGGTCGCAAGCTCCTGCCGCTTAAGCTCACCGAGCCGCCACTTGCTCCCCTGCAGATCGAGCACTACCGCCGGGCGCCCGTCGCATGCGAGCGCTTCCAGCCATCGGCGGACCGCCTCCACGGTGAGATGCGAGGTGTTCAGCCTGAAACGGGTGGCGCCGGCCGCCTGCAGCGTCCGCCGCAGCTCCGCCTCGGCGGTAGCCGGGCCCAGGGTTGCCAGGATGTCGTAGGTTCCCGGGAACGACATGATGAGCGGAGCCTACCCCGAATCTGCGTGGAACTTCTACCGCGGGCGAAGACAATTGACAGCTTTGCCCCGCCGTGGTTATAGTACATGAGTCTTGGGCGATTAACTCAGTGGGAGAGTGCTACCTTCACACGGTAGAAGTCGCTGGTTCAAATCCAGCATCGCCCAA
>JBKHEN010000196.1:0-3532 GCA_046540795.1 Spirochaetaceae bacterium
TTATGTGATACGATACCACCGATGCCCGGCTCTTATGTCGGTTGCGGTCCGATTCCGGGGGAGACATAGCATGAGGTCGGTGTCGCACGCTCTGCCCTTCCGCGCCGCCGTCATCGTCATGGGCATGAGCGGCCTGGTCGCCCAGATGAGCCTTCTGCAGGAGTTCCTCATCTTTGCGGCCGGAAACGAAATGACGATCGGGCTGATTCTGGCCAACTGGCTGGTCATAGAGGCGGCCGGAGCTGCGATCGGGGGACGTCTCACCGAGCATGCGCGCGGAGGAAAGGCCCTGTTCGCCCTCATCAACGGGCTGTTCTGCCTCTCCCTTCCCGCCGCTCTCTACGGCGTCCGGCTGTTGAAACCGGTGCTCGACCTTTCGGTCGGCGAGATACCGGGCCTGGGCGCGGTCTTCCTCTCCTCGTTTCTGCTTCTGCTTCCCACGAGCATCACCCACGGCGCACTCTTCCCCGCTGCGTTCGGCTCCGCTCCGGACGCGGGTCGGTTCCGTGATTCGGCCATCGGCCACCTCTATCTCCTCGATACCGTAGGGACACTGCTCGGCGGACTGGTGTGGACCTGGCTTCTCGTTCCCCGGTTCCATTCCTTCGCGATCGCTACGGGTGTCGCCGCACTCAACGGCGGCGTCTGCAGTGCCTTACTCTTCAGTGGCGGAAGCCTGCGTACGGGGAGAGGAGGCATCGAGCTCGTTGCGGCGTCCTTCTCGGTGGTGGTGCTCCTCGGTGCCGGCGCGATGTTCGCAACCGGCGGCGCCGAGGCGCTTCACCGGGAGTCGATCACCCGGCAGTGGAGGGAGCAGAACGTGGTCGAGTATCGCAACTCCGTCCACGGGAGCATCGCGGTAGTGGAGAACGAGGGGCAGTACAGCTTTTTCACCGACGGAACGCCGGCTCTGATCACCCCGTTCCCCGATACCGTGCACGTGAGGACCTACGCGCATGTCCCTCTGACCGTGCATCCTGATCCCGGTAGGGTTCTGCTGATAGGCGGAGGCCCGGGGGGACTGATCTATGAGATGCTCACGCATCGCGGGGTCGGCCGCATCCACTACGCCGAGCTCGACCCGCTGCTCGTCGAATCTCTCCGGCGGCACTCGACTGCGCTCACCGACGCGGAGCTCGAGGCACCCCGTGTGTCGGTCATGCATACCGACGGGCGATCACATTTGATGCGCACGGGCGAGCACTACGACGTCATTGTGAGCATGCTCTCCGATCCCTCCGACCTGCAGACGAACCGCTTCTTTACCGAAGAGTTCTTCCGTCTTGCCCGGCGTCGTCTCGCTCCGGACGGGATCCTGGTGGTGAGACTTCCGGGGCTGGTCGGCTTCAGCGATCAGACGCTCACCGACCTGGCGGCCTCGCACTATCGCAGCCTCGCAGCGGTGTTTCGCTACGTCCGTGTCTTCCCCGGAGAAGAAGACACCATGGCCATCGCCTCCGCCGCCGCCGGCGTGACGGACTACGACGTCGAGACCCTGAGGTCTCGCCTCGAGGGACGGGGCCTGCTGTCCGGGGTCGCGCCGTCATGGAAGATGGAACGCATACTGCATCCGGGATGGCAGGACTGGTTTTCAGACCTCGTCGACCGGGGAGATGTCCGCCGGAATCGCGATTTCGCGCCCTACGGTGTCTTTCAGAGTCTGTTATACTGGAGCAGCCTACACGCGCCCGAGGTTCTTCCGCTCCTGCGAGCGCTGGGGCGGATCCGCGCGTGGATGGTGGCCGGCGTGCTGCTACTCGCGACCATCGCGGCGGTCGTGCTGAGAGTCCTCGGCGGTACCGGCAGGGACGCCGGTGCGAGTCTCTGTGTGTTCGCCACCGGCGCGGCGGGAATGCTGTTCAGTCTCTCGCTCATCTTCTCCTTTCAGTCGCTGTTCGGGTACCTGTTCTCCTGGATCGGGTTGTTGACCGCGGTGTTCATGGCCGGTTCCGCGGCCGGCGCGCTGTTCATGATACGGCACCTGGCACGGGGGCCGGACGTACGCCGTGCGATGGTGTTCTCCGAGCTCTCGGTCCTCGCCGCCGCCGCCCTCCTGCCGGTGGTCGTTCCGCCGTTGGCTCCCCTGCTCGCACGTACGGGCGCGTTCGCCCTGCTTCGAAGCCTGTTCCTGCTCCTGCCGTTTCTCTGCGGTATGCTTACCGGCGCCCAGTTTCCGCTTGCTGCGCGACTTCGCGAGGAACAGGCCGGCGGCGGCGGACGCGTGAATACCGCGGGCGCGCTCTACGCCGCGGACCTCGCAGGGGGCTGGCTGGGAGGCATGCTCGGGGGAGTGTTTCTCCTGCCGGTTCTCGGGCTGGCGGGAACGGGGCTGAGCGTGGCGCTCCTGAAGCTCCTTACCCTCTCGCACCTCGGGGCCTCGCTCATCCTCAGGTCGAAACGTGCTTGACCGTTCACCGAAGACGGCCTAGACTGGATGCCACGGATGAACAGAAAGACGGTGCTCCGGGCCGTTGCAGGGGTGGGGATTCTCTTGTTTTTCTTCATTGTGGGGACAGGAGCACACCTACACGTCAAGGAGCCTTCCGTGCCTCCGGAAGCCGATGATGCTGGCGATGCCGCGGTGTCGGTGAACGACTTCGAGCCCGCATATCTTGCCCTTCACCGCTCCGGTGAGCTCGCACGCAGGGCTGACCGGCTGTGGGACATGTTAAAGGCGTGCCGGCTCTGTCCCCGGGAATGCGGGGTGAATCGCCTTGCGGGCGAACGGGGATTCTGCCGTGCCCCGGGAAGCGAGCTGGTGGTGGCCTCCGTGCAGCCTCATTTCGGTGAGGAACGGCCGCTGGTGGGGCGAGGGGGGTCCGGCACAATCTTTTTCAGTCACTGTAACCTCAGGTGCCTGTTCTGTCAGAACTATCAGATCAGTATCGAGGGGCGCGGGCGGACGCGCAGCATCGAAGAGCTGGCGCAGATGATGCTTCATCTACAGAGGATCGGTTGTCATAATATCAACGTCGTCACGCCGACGCACTACAGCGCCCATATCGTGAAGGCCCTCGACATCGCGGCGGGCCGTGGGTTGCGATTGCCGGTGGTGTGGAATACGAGCGGGTGGGAACGGCTGGAAATCGTCCAACTGCTCGACGGCATCGTGGATATCTATCTGCCCGACATCAAGTATTCCGAGAGCGTGGAGGCGGCAACCTATTCCTCGGACGCGGCCGACTACCCCGAAGTGACCCGCCGGGCGGTGCTGGAGATGCAGCAACAGGTCGGTACGGCCCGCCCTGCCGAAGACGGGCTCATCTATCGCGGGTTGATGATCCGCCATCTGGTCATGCCCGATAGTGTCAGCGGTTCGCAGCAGGTGATGGAGTGGATCGCCGAGAACCTGCCGGCGGACACCTACGTGAACATCATGGCCCAGTACACGCCGCAGTACAAGGCCTTCGAGCATCCCCGCATTGCCCGGAGGGTGACCACCGAGGAGTATACCCGCGTGGTAGATCGGGCACGGGAGCTCGGCCTCACCCAGCTCGACGTTGCCTCCCGCCACCGGCTCCCCGGGCAGTAG
>JBKHEN010000197.1:0-3515 GCA_046540795.1 Spirochaetaceae bacterium
CCCGGCCGCGGCCTTGACCACTGTTGTCGGTTCCCTGTCGCGGGCCGGCATGCTCTCGGATCCGTTCCACCAGGCGGGCAGCTTCGCCGGTATCCACGCCGGCTTCTCGATAGGTCGCCATGACTCAGCTACGCTCCATCGCCAGTTTCTCCTCCTCCACCGGGGCGGCCACCGGGTACACGCCGGTGAAGCATCCGGTGCAGAAGCGTCTCTCCGAGCCGAGGGCGTCGAGGAGACCTTCTACCGAGAGAAAGGCCAGGCTGTCGGCCCCTGCTATTTCACGGATGTCCGCCACTCCTCGACTGGCGGCAAGCTCCCGCCGCGAGGGTGTGTCGATGCCGAAGTAGCAGGGAAAATACACCGGCGGCGAGGCGACCCGCAGATGCACCTCCGCCGCGCCCGCCTCTTTGAGCATCGCAACCAGCCTCCGGGAGGTCGTACCGCGAACGATGGAATCATCGATGAGGATGATACGTCGTCCCTTCACCGCGCCGGCGAGGACATTCAGCTTGACCCGTACCGCTCGTTCTCGAAGGGCCTGCGACGGCGCAATGAAGGATCGGCCTACGTACTTGTTCTTGATGAGGGCCATGCCGAAGGGGATGCCCGATGCCTCCGCATATCCCAGCGCCGCGACGACGCCGGAGTCCGGAACGCCCGCCACCAGATCGGCGTCTACCGGTGCCTCCTCGTGGAGCCGGGCGCCGGCACGGCGGCGGCTCTCGTAGACGTTCGCCCCGTCGATCGTCGAGTCCGGTCGGGCAAAGTAGATGAACTCGAACGAGCAGGTACGAAGTGCGGTGCGCTCGGAGTCCTTGACCGAATGAACTCCCTCCGCGTCGATGAGTACGATTTCTCCCGGCTCCACGTCCCGTAGGAAACCGGCACCGACGGCATCGAGGGAGCAGCTCTCCGAAGCCATTACGTAGCCGCCGTCGATACTCCCGATGCACAGCGGGCGAATGCCGTTGGGGTCACGCACCCCCACAAGCCCTTCATTGGTGAGGATTACCAGAGAGAAAGCGCCCTGTACTGCTCTGACGGTGTCGGTGAGCGCCCGTTTCAGGCCGTAACGCGCGCCGCGGGAGAGCAGATTGAGGATCACCTCGGAGTCGCTTGTCGTTTGGAACATAACCCCCGCGTCCTCGAGGAGGTCTCTGATGACGGGGGCGTTCACGAGGTTCCCGTTATGGGCGATGGCCAGTGGCCCGAGGCGGGACTCACCCAAAAGCGGCTGTGCGTTCGCAAGGGAGTTGCCGCCACGGGTGGAATAGCGGACGTGCCCCACCGCTGCCGTTCCGCGGAGAGAATCGAGGGTGTCGTCGCTGAAAACATCCGCAACGAGGCCGAGGGCTTTATGGGTCCGGAGCTCTCCGCCGTCGTCGACGACCATGCCGGCGCTCTCCTGCCCACGGTGCTGCTGCGAGTACAGGCCGTAATAGACGATCCGCGACAGCTCCTCGCGGCGGGGATCTTCGGGATTGGTCAGATATACACCGAAGACGCCGCATTCCTCTACGAAGTGATCACCTTCAGGATCAAAAGTCGCCATGCATCACCCCCCGAGTCGGGCAAGCACTTCCCGGTAGCCTTCGATCACCCGGCCGAGATCCTTGCGGAACCGATCCTTGTCCATTCGCTCTCCCGTCTCGAGGTCCCAGAAGCGGCAGGTGTCCGGGCTGATCTCGTCGGCGAGAAGAAGCTTGCCCTCGGTGTCGGTGCCGAACTCCAGCTTGAAGTCCACGAGCTCGATCCCCGCCTCGCGAAACAAGCTCGTAAGGAGCTCGTTGACGCGTCGGGCGCGCTCGTAGATCCGCTTAAGCTGCTCGAAGTCGGTGAGCCCGATCGCCACGGCGTGATAATCGTTGATGAGCGGGTCGCCGAGCTCGTCGTTCTTGTAGCTCAGCTCGTACACCGTCGTGGCGAGCTCGGTTCCCTCCTCGAGGCCGAGCCGCCGGGCCATGCTCCCGGCGGCCCTGTTTCTCACGATGACCTCGAGAGGAACGATGGAAACCCGGCGACAGAGTTGTTCCCGCGGTGAGCGCTGCTCGATGAAGTGTGTCTCGACCCCATGCTCCTCGAGGTAGGCGAACAGGAGCGACGAGATTCGATTGTTGAGGACGCCCTTGTCCTTGATGAGATCGTGTTTGCGGCCGTTGAAGGCGGTGGCGTCGTCCTTGTAGCTGACGACGATATAGGCGGGGTCCTCCGCTTCGAACACCCGCTTCGCCTTTCCCTCGTAGAGTTCTCTGCTCATGGCAAGCTCCTCCTATCGCGTGCGCGAGGCTGCTATAGGCGAAACACTCTGCCGAGGTAAGGCATTCGATGTAGAGTCATTTCACCCATAGTGGCGGAATTCTCGGTCCCGCCGTAGAGACTCCCGAACCATATTATCGGGATTATATGGATGCACGCATCCGGCGTGCGGCCCTGCGCCCCGCTCAGGCGAAATACCGCACGCCGCTTTCAAAGATCCCCATCTTCCCGGTATCCGGGAAGTTCCGATAGAGGCCCGGGCGGAGCCGCTCGGTGTGGCCCATCTTCCCGAGCACGCGCCCGTCCGGCGAGCTGATCGCCTCAATCGCGCCGACGGAGCCGTTGGGGTTCCACGGCATACCGTCGGCTACGTTGCCTTCTGAGTCTACATACTGTGCCGCGATTTGTCCATGCCCCCACAGGAAGCGCAAGAGCCCCGGCTCACAGACAAACCGCCCTTCGCCGTGAGAGACAGGCACGGCGTACACCTCCGTCGGATCCGTCTCCCGTAGCCACGGGCTCAACCGCGAGGTCACCCGCGTGTATACCATGGTTGCCACGTGGCGCCCGATCGAGTTGTGTGCCAGTACGGGATCCGTCGCCTGTCGTGGACGGATCTCGCCGTAGGGAAGAAGCCCGAGGCGAATAAGCGCCTGAAACCCGTTGCAGATGCCGAGCACGAGGCCGTCGCGTTTCTCGATCAATTCCGTCACCGCCTCGGCCAACCGTGGTGTCCGGAACGCGGCGGCGATGTACTTCCCCGAGCCGTCAGGCTCGTCTCCCGCGCTGAAGCCGCCGGGGAGAACCAGGATCTGCGCCTCTCGTATCTCCGCTGCAAGCGCCTCCACCGACGCGGTAGTTTGCTGCGGACTGCGATTGCGAAATACCGGATCCCTCACTACGGCTCCCGCGTCTTCGAAGGCCGCCACCGTGTCGAGCTCGCAGTTCGTGCCCGGAAAGACGGGGACGACCACCCGCGGTCGTGCCGTCCCGGAGCGCCGGCTCCGCGACCGTCCCGAGGGCGAGGGGGCCGGCCCTCCCGACTGTGGCGCCGCATTCGAGTGATCCGGGGCACGTGTCCACGTGGCCGCCGGCCGCGGCCCGTCGGTCCGCAGGGGAAATACCTCCCGCAGAGCCGCATCGAGGTCCCCCTCGAGGTCCGAAAGCGAAAGCTCGAACCCCTTGCTTCTGATCGAACGACCGCCGGTCGTCCCGATCCGCACGGGACGGGCCCGGCCCTCGGCCGGGGGCGCCGTGCT
>JBKHEN010000198.1:0-3485 GCA_046540795.1 Spirochaetaceae bacterium
CACCGCCGCCAAGATGATCGAGCGCCTCTTGGCGGCCACTGCCCAAGGGCAGTCGGCCGAGGTCCTCTCCCGCTACACCCACCCGGCGCTTCTGGTCGTCGACGAGCTCGGCTACCTCGGCTATGGTAACGACGCAGCGAATACGCAGTTTCACGTTGTCAACGACCGCTGCCTCAGCGGGCGCTCGATGATCTTCACCACGAACAACAAACTTACCGACCGGCGCGCGGTGCTGCACGACCACGACCTCGCCGCCGCGATCGTCGACCGCCTGCTCGAGCGCGGCCGGATCATTGCCCTCGATGGCCCGTCGATCCGCTCACAGCACCTCGCTCTCGAGCGCCGTTGCGCTTTTAACGACATAGCGGGTCGTGGCGTACGGCGCCGGCCCGCTCCTTATCCCTCATTTCCAGCCGGGATCCGGATCGACCGGGCCCTACCCACCGATCTGCGCTGCAATCACCCCGCCAAGACCGGAGACCAGCAAGAGGCTCACAACCCCAACGGCTACAGCAGCCACCAGTCCCACCAGGAACGGGCGGAGGCTCAATCGTTTCAGCTTCGCTACATCGGTGCTCAAGCCGGCAGCCGCGATCGCCAGGCTTAGTAGATACGAGGCGACTTGCTTCACCTCTTCGTGAAACCCGCTCCAACTGTCGGCACCCGACCAGAAAAGGAAGCGCCCCGCATCACCGGCGACCATCGCGTCACCCACGGAGCGAAACACGGCCAGCGCCACGAACCCGAGGACGAATACCGGAAACACCTTCCACACGGAGGGACGTGCTCCGCCTTCGCCCGGCCCGGCGCCGGAAGCGGCCGCTCGGCGGGCGAAGGCCACCGAGAGAAGGGGGATGACCGCCACCATCAGTGCATTGCGCACGAGCTTCGTGGTGATCGCGATGCGGGAAACCTCTCGGGCCCAGAGTTGATCGTATATGAATGCCGCCCCCGTGACTTGCGAGGTGTCGTGCACGGCGGTCCCGAGGAAGAGTCCGGCTTGCCCCACGCTCAAGCCGAACCCAAGCTCCGCCAGGTAGGGGTAGAGCAGCGTCGCGACCACGCCGAATATCGTCACCGTGCTTATCGCGTAGGAGGTCTCCTCTTCGAGAGCGCCGATGGCCGGAGAGACGGCGACCACCGCGCTTACCCCACAGATCGAGGTGCCCGCCGCGATAAGGGTTCCGAGCCGATCACTGACCCCGAACCACCGGGCGAAGAGCGCAGTGAGGAGGATGGCGGTAACGACGCAGACTATCACGATGAGCGCCGCAACCACGCCGATCCTCATGACGGCCACGATGCTCAACCTGATGCCGAGCAGCACGATCCCCGCCCGCAGGACCTTGGCCAGACAGAACCGCAACCCCGCCTCGAAGCCGCTCGGCAGCGGTACCACGTTCTTCACCGCCATACCGAGCACAATCGCCAGGAGAAACGTCGAGACCGGCGAGTGTTCCAGCTGCAACACTCGAGCTAAGCCCGCCCCGAGGGATTCCGCCAAGAGAAAAGACGCCCCGGCAATGAGAGCGGCGAGCAGCGTGCCGGGGATGAGCGTAAGCGGGCGCTCGGTGCCGAGCACCGCTTCCGAAAGAACGTGTAATCTCATGTTTCGTGAATCGTAATCCTTTCCGGGTGTTACCCCGCACTGTAGCAGATATTCGCTACCCTCGGGAACAACCGGAAGCACCCTGGACGGTTCACCGTTCCAACCCCACTGGACACCCGGCGGACTGAAGCATAGAGTGCCTGTCGGGGCGGCCTCGGAGCTCGGCGCCGCAGGAGGTGCGGAAGGTTCAGGTGGCACACATCATCCCGTTTCCAGGCAACAGTCGCCGCTCTACCTCCGCCGGGGCCCGAGGCTCCCGCTATCCGGGCTTGTTCATGAAGGACCTCGGCCTTTCCGACGATCAGGTGAGCGCGCTCCTCTCGGATGCCCCGGAAGATCGTCGAACCATATTCGAAGTCGCACCCGACCTCGGCTCCGACGCTCTCGACATGGCACCCGTCCTTCGGCAAACCGTCGCCTTACTCGAGTCCGTTAAGAACCGGGAGCCGATGCGCGCAACGGCCAAGGGCAACCTGCCGACCGCGGTCGTGAAGGAGCTGTTCGCCGGTGCATTCGCTGATGCGGAGCCGGAGTTCGTGCGCGTAAACCGCGAAGACCACAGCATGGTCCTCACGCGCGTACGGGCGCTCGCACAAAAGGCCGGCCTGCTGGCCAAGCAAAAGGGCGCCTTCTCGCTTACCAACATCGCTCGGACCGCGCTCGACGCGGGTAACGTCAATGAAATCTACCGGCGGCTACTCGAGGCCCATTTGCGGCATCCACAGGCCCTCGACCGCTTCGACCGAATGGAGGACTGGGGCCTCCTCGCTCGGGCGCTCCCCTTGCTGCTCTTTGCCGCATGGGACTCGACCGCGGAGTATCTCTACGAAGAGGATTTTGCCGATCTCATCGTATCAGTCCAGGCGCCGCCGCACGGGTACGCGCCGGACCTCGACCATCTCGTGGCAATTCGGTTCTTCGAGCGCTTCGGCGTTCATTTCGGCCTCTT
Organism: Spirochaetaceae bacterium; assembly: GCA_046540795.1. Taxonomy (GTDB): domain Bacteria; phylum Spirochaetota; class Spirochaetia; order DSM-27196; family PWMO01; genus JAAAOH01. The sequence continues at coordinate 2,559 of JBKHEN010000198.1, forward strand.
CGTGGAAGGCCCGCAGTTCGAACCACCGGTGGAGGTCGAACAACCGATATACTCACCCTTCAAAAGATGGCGCCGAACCCCGCTCTTCGACCGCGTCTTCCGCCGGCATGTCGATGCCCCTCGATTGGCCGTGCAGACCGGAGAGATGGCGGCCGCGACGGTGATGTACGAGATACACGAGAATGCGTACTCGATCGACGGCAGCGAAGACACGATCATTCAGTCGAGGTGCCTACGGGCTATCGAGCGATGCCCCACCGACGCAGACGCCTACGTCGTCTGGGCCCGGCTGTACGAGCATCGTCCCGAGGATGTCCTTCGAATCGTGGAGGCGGGGATTTCGGCCACCGCCGAGCGGACGCCCATCGTGCCTCCCGGCGCATCGCCGTGGGGCGATCACACGTTCCGCGACGTGCTCAGGTTGCACTTCCAGCGCGCTGAGGCGCTCGAGAGCCTCGGCAAGACGAACGAGGCGTTCGAGGAGTGGGAGCGGCTTCTGAGCCTCGACCCACACGACGCCGTCGGCGCGCGTTACCGCTATCTCCCCTCGTTGATCCTGGCGGATCGACACGAGGAGGCCGACCGCCTGCTCGATCGCTTTGCCGCTGATCGATCCGCCGGGTGGCTGTGGAACGGCGTCCTCACCGCGTATGCCCGAGGCGACCGGGAGAGCGCGCAAACGACACTCGTCGAGGCAATGGAGGCTAATCCACACGTGCCGGAGCTTTTGTTCTCCCGCATGCTACCCGAGGTCTATTCTTACTACTCCGAAGGCAGCATCGAGGAAGCGGTGATCTACGTCGAATGGAGCGCACGTGCCTGGCGCCGGCAACGTGGGGCAAAGGCATGGCTGGCCCGGCACACGGGGTGAGTCATGACGACCGACAAGCCTCGTCATTCCTCGACGTAGTGGTGGCGCCGCTACGG
>JBKHEN010000199.1:0-3479 GCA_046540795.1 Spirochaetaceae bacterium
ACCTCCGTCCCTGCCGGGTACCTGCCGGACTTACTTCTCGTGGAAGCCTGCCATGGCACGCATCTCCCGTGCCGGTCCGTCGGCAGTCTCGTCACGGCGATGCACGATGGAGGCGACACCGGTTGCCAGGCCGTAAAGCTTGATGAAGCCGGTGGCATCCTTGTGGTCGTAGGAGCTCTCTCCGAACGAAGCCAGATCTTCGAGGTAGAGAGAATAGGGAGATTTCCGGCCCGTAACGATCACATTGCCCTTGTAGAGCGCCACACGCACCGTTCCCGTGACGTATTCGGCTGCCTGCCGCATATATGCGTCCATTGACTCGCGAAAATGAGTGAACCACTTCCCGGCGTAAACGATATCGGCATATTTCAGGGCGAGTTGATTCTTCATACCGAGGGTGTCGAAGTCGAGGGTGATCATTTCCAGCTCCCGCAGTGCTCGATAGAGGATAGTGCCCCCCGGTGTTTCGTAGACTCCCCGGCTCTTCATTCCCACGAGTCGGGTCTCAACGAGATCCGTGCGACCCACCGCGTTTTCAGCGGCAATCTCGTTCAGCTTTTCTACCAAGACTCGCGGTTTCATACGTTCACCGTTGACCGCCACGGGCAGGCCGCGCTCGAAATCGATTGTCAGCTCGGTCTCTTTGTCGGGAGCGTTCCGGGGTGACTTCGTAAGAAGATACATGTCCTCCGTCGGCCGATTCCACGTGCTCTCCAGCTCTCCCCCTTCGTGGCTCATGTGCCAGAGATTCCAATCCCGCGAATAAATGTTCTTTTTCGAGATGTCTCCGAGGGGGATTCCACGATTCTTGGCGTAATCAATTGCCTCCTCCCGGGAGCGGATGTCCCACATTCGCCAGGGAGCAATGACCTGGAGGTGAGGGCCGAGAGCCTTGTAGGTTAGCTCGAAACGTACCTGGTCGTTTCCTTTCCCGGTGCATCCGTGCGCCACCGCGTCCGCTCCTTCGTCGATGGCGACCTGCACTTGGTGTTTGGCCTGCAACGGTCGAGCCACAGAGGTGCCGAGGAGGTATTTTCCTTCGTAAACCGCGCCGGCACGAAGCATGGGGAAGATGAAATCTTCTACGAACTCATCACGTACATCGATGATATGAAGCTTTGACGCGCCGGAAGCCTTCGCCTTCCGTCGAAGCTCATCCCAGTCTTCTTCCTGGCCGACATTCGTGCATACGCCGATAACTTCCGCGTTATCATAGTTCTCCCGCAACCAAGGGATGATAATCGAAGTATCCAATCCTCCCGAATAGGCAAGGACGATTTTCTTGATTTTGGAACTCATGATAAAACTCCTTCGAACTCATTTTCGATCTGTGAAAGCACTGTTTGCAGCAGCTCCACACCTTGGTCGACTTCATCCGGGGTGATAATCAGCGGAGGTGCAATTCGGATGACGTTGACTCCGGATTTGAGAACCAGTAGCCCGCGCTCGCGGGCGACGGCCAATAGGCGCGTCATGATGTCCGCAGACGTATCCGTCGGAATTGCAAGCTCGATCCCGCGGAGAAGGCCTGCTCCCCGCAGGCGACGGACGAACTCGAACCGATCAACCAACTCCCCTAGGCCGTGTTCCAGGTGTTCAGCGGTGTTGCGGACGCCGGAAAGGAATTGGTCGTCGCTTATGGTATCCCAGACATGAAGTGCGACTGCCGTGGTTACCGGGCCACCGCCGAATGTGGTACCGTGATCTCCGACGTGCAGCAGCTCGTTTATCTTGGTTGGAATGAGTGTGGCCGAGAGCGGGAGCCCCCCCGCCAAGGGCTTAGAGAGGCTGATGATGTCCGGGCGAAGGTCCACAGTCTCGCCGGCGTAAAGATGACCCGTCCTCCCCAATCCCGTCTGAATCTCGTCGGCGATAAGCATGACGTCATGACGGGCGCATATTTCATTGAGAGCGTGAGCGAAGTCCGCGGTCATGGTTGAAAGACCTCCCTCACCCTGGATCACCTCCACGATTACCGCCGCAAACGTGGAGTCCACGATCCGTTCGAGAGCGTCGACGTCGTTGTAGGGAGCGACTTCGACACCCGGTATGAGTGGCTCGAACTTCTGCCGGTACTTGGGGTTCGGTGTGACCGACAGCGCTCCCATCGTCCGGCCGTGGAACCCGCTGCTGAAGGTGAGTAGGCGATGATGGTCCGAGCCGCGGGTCTCGTGTGCGTACAGGCGTGCGTATTTCAGCGCGGCTTCATTCGCCTCTGCTCCGCTGCTTCCGAAGTGCACCGCCGCGAACGGCTTGCCGTCACGGTCCGTCTTAGAGTTGATGAGTCGCCGTCCGAGCTCCAGTGCGGGCGGTGTGGTGTAGAGGTTGGATACGTGCACCAGCTTTTGCATCTGCTCCGCCGCAATCCGAGCCAGATCCGAGCGCCCGTAGCCGAGCGCGTTTACGGCAATACCCGCCCCGAGATCCAGATACTGCTTACCGTCGGTATCCTCGAGGTAGATGCCGTGACCGCGTTCGAACGTCAGTAGCTCGGTCGCATAGTTCCGTGGAAAAGGAAGATCTGTGGTGAGGGCATTCATGATTCGATCCTCGTGCCGCCGTCGCCGGCGAGCATGTGCTGTAAGGACGTTTCTTCCGTATAGGCACCTATGATAACTGTTCCGACACCCGCATGCAACGCACCAACACTGGAGCGAACCTTGGGGATCATGCCTCCCCGAATGATTCCCCGGGCGATTGCCTCTTCGGCTTCGGTCGGGGTCATGCGGCCGATGATACCCCCGGGTGTCCCACCGGACGGTCCGCCGGGCTCCGGGATCGTTGCGTTCTCCTCGTTCTCGTGGGGCTCCTCGCCCTTCACCTCCGTCCCTCTCAAAACCCCGGGGACGTCCGAGAGAAACACCAGCGCCCGTGCCGAAACCACTTTTGCGAGCTCTAGAGCCACGTCGTCGGCGTTTACGTTCAGTCCCGTGCCGTGCGTGTCCATGATGGTCGAGGCAACCACGGCCACACACCCCTGAGTAAGCAAGCAGTCGAGGAGCTCGCGGTCGCTTCGCAGGATCCTACCGGTTCGGCTGGGCGTACCGTCGGGGCGTTCCACGGCCTCGCCGATCAGCATCCCGGCGTCCGAGCCGCATATGCCCACCGCTCGTACGCCCGCGGCCTGCAAGCTTCGTGCTACACGCTTGTTGACGAGGCCCGCAAGCACCATGTCGACTACATCCATTTCTTCATCACCGGTCATGCGGATACCGTCGGCGAACTCGGAGCGAATTCCGAGGCGCTCCCCGAGCCGCGTCACCTCCGCGCCTCCGCCGTGCACGAGCACAACGTTGATGCGCCCGGCCTTTCGTATTGAACCGATATCCTCGGCGAGGTGCTCTAACACGCCGGCTGCCGACAGGGTGCGACCGCCGACTTTCACTACGATGGTCTCACTGCTCATAGCCGGGATTCTCCCATAGAGTGCGACGCCATGCCAGACCCACCGCCTTGTATTGTGCCTTCCGCGCCGGCGT
>JBKHEN010000200.1:0-3473 GCA_046540795.1 Spirochaetaceae bacterium
CCCCGGACGTGAATGAGGGGTCGGCGAACGAAACGGACGAGTGACGTGAGCCGCTCGAAGAACTATCCACCGGGGTACGGCCCGGTGCACCCGCAGGCCGACTATCGTCCCTGGGATACGGATGAGGTTTTCCGTCGGCTGTATGAGTCGGTGACCGACCACACCAAAGTGGACGAGCCGCGGTGCTACCTCCTGTGGCGCACGGCGTTGCAGTGCGGCGCGCTGCCCGGGGACATCCTGGAGGTCGGTGTATGGCGAGGAGGCACGGGCGCGCTTCTCTGTGACGCCGCAACTCGTATCGGCGGCGGCCGACGCGTGTATCTCGCCGATACCTTTCGCGGTGTGGTGAAGGCGGGGCCGCAGGACGACTATTACCGCGGCGGTGAGCACGCCGATACCAGCCGGGAGACGGTAGAAGGGCTTCTCGGAGGTCTCGGGATGCGGAATTATGCCGTTTTAGAAGGCATTTTCCCGGAGGAAACCGCCGACCAGGTCGATTCCGAGGCTATTGCACTCGTCCACGTCGACGTAGACGTATACCGATCCGCGCGTGACGTTGTGGAGTGGGTGTGGCCCCGCTTGCCCGTCGGGGGGATGATCGTCTACGATGACTATGGTTTCTACGGGTGTGAGGGCGTAACCGCATGGGGGAACGAGGAGTACGGTCGGGATGATCGCCTCTTCCTCCATAATCTGAGCGGGCAGGCCGTGGCGGTCAAGATCAAGAGGTGAACTACTTGCCGCGATGGGCAGCCTGTGGCGACCTTAGAGACACCGAAAAAACGGGGCACACGCCGTATGAGCACGAACCGCTTCACACTCATTGCTCTCGTGACGATTCTGCTCGGCTGCAGCACCGGGGATCCGTACGTGCCGTCTGAGGAGGCCTACGCGGGAGAATCCCCCTATCGCTTCGAATGGGAGGAGGCGGAGGGTTCTCACTCGGTAGAGACCGGTACCTATCCGAACGTGGCAAACGTGCTCGAAAGTGATCGTCCGATCCTGGCGCTCTATCGGGAAAACGTAACTCACGGGGCGGTAGAGGACTTCTTTCGAGAGCTCACCGGCTCCGAAGAGATCGCCCTGCCGGTGCTCTATCATGCGGACAGAAACGATCTCTCCGTGTCTCTGGTATTCGCCCTCGCGTGGGTGGAGAGCCGATTCTATCCCTATGCGGAGAATTACAACTCGAACTCCATCGACCGCGGTTTGTTTCAGCTCAACGACCGGAGCTTCGTTCGTCTGTCCACGGACGACTTCTTTCATCCCGAGGTGAGCGCCCGCCACGGGACCGACTATCTTCGCTTTGCCCTCGATTACGGTGAGGACGAGCGAACGGCCATCGCCATCTACAATGCCGGATTAGGGCGGGTTCGGAACAACCGGACTCCAGAGTCGACCTTGCGACACGTAGAGCGGGTGATGGCCTACAAGGAGTCACTCGAGCGCCAGTTCGAACGTTATATTCTGCAGCGATATCCTACCTCACTCTAAAGGAAGACCCGATAGATGGTAGTCGTGTTGAATCGGGCCATACGGTCCGACGAGAAACAGCATATTCGTGAATTCCTCGAGAATCACGGGTTCAAGGTACGCGAGATCGTCGGGGAAGAGGAAACCATTCTCGGCGCGGTCGGCCAAGCCGGGATCGACACCCGGGAGGTGGAGGTCCTGCCGGGGGTGGAGCGGGTCATTCCGATCACGAAGCCCTTTAAGCTCGCCTCCCGGGAGATGAAACAGCAGGACACCCTGGTTCGAGTTCGAGGGCTTCAGATCGGTGCGGGCCGTATCGCAGTCATAGCCGGTCCATGCTCCGTGGAGAGTCGGGACCAGGTGCTCGAGACCGCCGAGCGGGTCAAGGAATCCGGGGCGGTAATGCTGCGGGGCGGTGCGTTCAAGCCTCGGACCTCACCGTACGCTTTCCAGGGTCTCGGTGAACAGGGGTTAGGCTACCTCAAAGAAGCGGGTGAGGCAACCGGAATGCCCGTGGTCTCGGAGATCATATCCACCGATCAGGTGGAGATGATGCGGCGTTACGTGGACGTGTTGCAGATCGGGGCCCGGAACATGCAGAATTTCGATCTCCTCAAGCGGGTGGGAGCGCAGAACCTGCCGGTACTGCTGAAGCGGGGGATTGCCGCCACCATAGAGGAATGGCTCATGGCGGCGGAGTATCTGCTTGCCCACGGCGCGGAGGACGTCATTCTCTGCGAGCGGGGGATCCGCACCTTTGAGCCTTACACGCGTAACAGCCTTGATATCTCCTCGATCCCGGTGGTCAAGAAGCTCAGCCACTTACCGGTGATTGTTGACCCCAGCCATGCCACCGGCTTGCGGGAGCAGGTGGCCCCCGTGGCGCTTGCGGCGGTAGCGGCCGGAGCGGACGGGCTTATGGTGGAGGTCCACCCGCAGCCGGACAAGGCGCTGTCGGACGGTCCCCAAACCCTGTTCCCGGAGCAATTCGAGCGACTTATGCGCGACATCGAGGCAATGTCCCCGGTGGTCGAGAAGGAGCTGCTGCAGTTGCCGCGCCGCTTGCACCGGGAGGGTGCGGCGCCCGGTAGCTCCGCGGATGCCGCAGTGCGGACGGTGGAGAGCGCGGCCGGTGCGGCCGGAACAACCACGGAGGGCGCAGCGGTGTCGGTCGCATTTCAGGGGCAGCGGGGAGCCTATAGCGAGATGGCGCTGAAGCGCTATTTCCAGCACAGCGAGGTCGCTCCTCAGCCCTCGCCGAGCTTCCGGGAGGTCTTTCAATCCGTGCTCGACGGGTCGGCGGCCTTCGGCATCGTCCCGATAGAGAACTCCCTGTCCGGCTCGGTGCACGAGAACTACGATCTCCTCCTACAGTTTCCGGATCTGCGCATCGTGGGCGAGACGATGATTCGTATACGCCACAGCCTCATCGGTCGACCCGGATCATCGATCGAGGAGGTGAAACGGGTGTTCTCCCATCCCCAGGCGCTGGCCCAGTGCTTGCGATTCCTCTCGCAGTATCCACGATGGGAACAGGTGCCCTTCTATGATACCGCCGGATCGGTGGAATACGTGGTGGCGCACGGCGCAGACGGCGATGCGGCCATCGCAAACGTCGACGCCGCGGATCCTTATGGCGCGGTTGTCCTGCAACAGGATATCGAGACGAATCCGCAGAACTACACGCGGTTTTTCGTCCTGGCCCGCCAGGAGAACGCAGCCGTCGAGGCACCCCAGAAGGCCTCGGTGGTCTTCTCCACCCCGGATACGCCGGGCGCCCTGTCGCGCTGCCTCAATCTGCTCTCCGAGCGAAGCGTCAACATCAAAAAGCTCGAGAGTCGCCCCATCCTCGGCAAGCCCTGGCGGTACATGTTCTATGTGGACATGGAGCTCCCGGAGGACGAGGCCGTCTTCCGGGAAGCCCTCGAGGTACTGGATCGTGAGGCCGAGGGACTCAGGATGCTCGGTATGTACCGGCAGAGCGCGCGCACGGCGTGAGC
>JBKHEN010000201.1:0-3343 GCA_046540795.1 Spirochaetaceae bacterium
CATGAAGCAGTTTCTCACGAACGATTTCATACTCGAGACCGAGACGGCTCGTCGGCTGTATCACGATCATGCCGCTCGAATGCCGATCTTCGATTTCCACTGTCATTTGTCACCCGAACAGATTGCAGAAGACAAACAGTTCGAGAACCTAACCGACATATGGCTGCGGGGGGATCATTACAAGTGGCGGGCCATGCGGACGAACGGCATCGAGGAGCGTCGGATAACGGGCGATGCCGACGATCGGGAGAAGTTCCAGGCTTTCGCTGAGACCGTCCCCGCCACGATCGGAAACCCCATCTATCATTGGACGCACATGGAGCTCCGTCGTCCCTTCGGCATCGACGATCTCCTCCTCGGCCCCGATACGGCGGAGGAGGTATGGCGGAGCGCCGGCGATATGCTCGGAAAGCCGGAGTTCACCGCCCGGGGAATCATGAAGCAGATGAATGTGAAGGTCGTGTGCACCACCGACGACCCCGTCGACGATCTTGCACACCACGAGCGCATCGCAGCCGATCCTACCGCGGAGGTGACCGTGCGCCCCGCGTTCCGCCCGGACAAGGCGTTTCACGCGGAAAGCCCTTCTGTGTACAACGAGTACCTCGACCGTCTCGAGCAGGCGGCAGGTGTTTCGATCCGGAGCCTCGATGATCTCAAGAGCGCCCTGCGGGGCCGCCTCGACTACTTTGAAGAGCGCGGATGCCGGCTCTCGGACCACGCGCTCGAGGCGGGGGTCTTTCATCCGCAAGCGGAGGCGGAGGCGCCGGCGGTGTTTAAACGGCTTCGGGCCGGTGAGGCGGTCTCCGGGGACGAGCTCGATGCTTTTGTGACGGCGGTGCTTCTGTTCCTCGGTCGCGAGTATGCCCGTCGGGGCTGGGTACTGCAGCTGCATATCGGCGCGCAGAGAAACAACAATACGCGCTTCTTCGAGAGACTCGGTCCCGACACGGGGTTCGATTCCATGGCCGATGCGCCGTATGCCAAGCCGCTTGCGCGGTTTCTCGACGCCCTCGACGTCACCGACGAGCTTCCCAAGACCATCATCTACATTCTGAATCCCCGGGACAACGACATGATCGCTTCACTGATCGGGTGCTATCAAGATGGTAGCGTCCCCGGCAAGGTGCAGTTCGGCTCGGCATGGTGGTTCAACGATCAGAAGGACGGCATGGAACGGCATCTTACGGCGGTGGCGAACATGAGCCTCTTGAGGCAATTCGTCGGTATGCTCACCGATTCGCGGAGCTTCCTCTCCTTTCCGCGGCACGAGTATTTTCGGCGGATCCTGTGCAACCTGGTAGGCGGGTGGGTCGAACGCGGTGAGGCTCCGGCGGACATGGACCTCCTCGGAGGTATGGTGGAGGACATCGCGTGGAACAACGCGCGAGAGTTTTTTTAAAATCGAGGTAGAAAAATGAACGATATTGCTGTGATCATACGCGAGGAAGGTCTGCTCCAGGCCGGACAGCAACAGCTGGATGAGCTCAAGGGTCACGGGCCACCGGTGCTCGGCCGTAAAGATGCCGGTATCTATCGACGCTCGTTGTATCGAAGTGGAGACGTACTTTACTGCATCGGACGGACCGCCGACGACAAGGCCCTGTTCTCCTTTGCGGACGGTCCGCACCGGACCCCCTTTGGCACCCTCGAAGCGACGGGGACGGACGGGGTGTTCGGCCTTCGCGTGGAGATGAATGCGGCGAACGTCGTAGCGCTATGGGAGTTGTTTCCCTTTACCAAGCCGGTATCGCTGCGCGAGAGGCGCACCACCATCGGGATGGGCGACCGTCTCGGCGTGGCAAGTGCAGGGCACATTCGTGCCGCGCGCAAGTACCGCTGCTACCCCGTGCTTGCCCAGCAGAGCCTGCGGGAGCTCGACTACACCGGCAGGACTTTTGCCGATGTGGTGGCCGATGCCGGCTTTGCAGTCTTCGAGGAGGGCTACGAGGACGGGTTCGGTGCCGACGCGGACCACATGAAGACGATTGAGGCAATCGACGGGGCTCTCGGGGAGCAGATGCCGATGATCACCCTTGATCTCACCGAGGTTCTGAACCCGGCCGCCGCCGACTGGTCGGCCGACAAGCTCGAAGAGGCCTACGGTGCTCTCGACGCCGGACTGCGCGAGCGACTCGAGAACGACTATCTCGACGTAGGATACGACGTGGGGGAGACGACCCTGCGACTCGACCGGCAGGAGTTACAGAAGTGCGCCCTTCTCTACGGCGAGTCGCTTGCATTCGCGGAGCGGGTGGACGCGCATCTTGCGGAGAAGACCGGCGGCGCCTACGATCTGGAGATCAGCATCGACGAGACCACCACGCCGACGCTACCCGAGCATCATCTTTTCATTGCCCGCGAGCTCAACGTTCGCGGGGTTACGGTGAACAGCCTTGCGCCGCGGTTCATCGGCGATTTTCAGAAAGCCGTCGACTACATCGGTGAGGTAGACGAGTTCGACCGACAATTCGTCGTGCACTGTGCCATCGCGGACCGCTTCGGTGGCTATAAGATCTCGGTGCACTCGGGAAGCGATAAGTTTGCCGTGTATCCGTCGATCGGCCGACACACCCGAGGGCGACTGCACCTGAAGACCTCCGGCACGAGTTGGCTCGAGGCGCTCCGAGCGGTGGCCACGCGGGACCCTCAACTCTACCGGCTAATACATCGGAAAACCTACGACTACTATCCACAGGCGCTGGCCAATTATCACATCACCGCCGATCCGAGCAATGTCCCGGCTATCGACGAGGTATCGGACGCCGAGTTGCCGTCCTTTCTGGAAAACCCCGATTGGCGGCAGTTTCTCCACATCTCCTATGGCGGGCTTCTGAGTGATCCGGAGGTCCGGGGGCCGTTCTTTCGGTTCCTCCACGAAAACGAAGAGACCTATTACGACCTTCTGGAGAGGCACTTCGACAAGCACATCACGCTGCTGGGAATAGAGAAGGCATAGCCGGCCCCGGTCGGCGGGCTTCGACGGGCTGCTTGAAATGCCTGCCGGCCGATCCGACCGCTTCGACCGATGTTGTCGAGTCTGCGGGAGCCGGCCTCGTCCGCCGAGGCCGGGTTATTCCACGGCGCGGTAGTAATCGCGCAGGATGGTGTCCATGACCCGGCTCGTGCGCAGCGCCGTATCCCCGGTGCTCGGGCATTGTGCCCCGGGAACGCCGCGAAGCTCGTCGACGATCGCCTGGATGAGCGGCTGCTGCACATGCTCCGGGTTGTCGAGGGCAATGCGTTCGGTTCCCTCGGGTGTTTCGACCTCCACGGGTGAGGTATCGAACGAAGAAAAGCGCAGGGCCCCCGCCGATCCCACGATTTCCGTAACGTCACGGCC
>JBKHEN010000202.1:0-3270 GCA_046540795.1 Spirochaetaceae bacterium
CATTCTCCGGCACCGATGACGGAGGACACGCTTGTGCTCACGTATTCGGGCCTTTCCAAGAACTTCCTTGCCGCCGGCTTTCGCTGCGGGTGGATGGCGCTCAGCGGGCGCAAGGATCACGCCGCGGATTTCCTCGAAGGCCTCGACATGCTGGCAAACATGCGGTTGTGCAGCAACGTTCCCGCTCAGCTCGGCGTGCAGGCGGCCGTGGGAGCCGCAATGGGGGGATACGCGGAGATAAACAAGCTGCTACAACCCGGCGGTCGCCTCTACGACCAGCGAAATCTTGCCTATGAGATGATTTCCGACATTCCCGGCCTCAGCGTAGTGAAGCCCCGGGGAGCGTTCTACCTGTTCCCCCGGATCGACACCGACCGATTCGGCATCGAGAGCGACGTGCAGCTGGTGCTCGATTTCCTAAAAGAAGAGCACACCCTCGTCGTGCAGGGGACCGGCTTCAACTGGCCGGAGCAGGACCACTTTCGCATCGTGTTCCTACCGGACATCGAGCAACTGAAGGCGGCGTTCGAGGGCCTCAGGCGGTTCCTCTCCTCATACCGGCAGAACCATTAGGGTACCCACCGATACCCCCGGGCGCGGCCCACATAGCCGCTATTCCGCCGAGCCGTCGGTCTCCGGAGAGAGTATCCGCACCGCACCCTTATCGGCTGAAGCGGCCAGGAAGGCATAGGCTCTGAGGGCAACGGAAACTTCCCGTTCCCGCCGAGGTGTGTAGGCTGCCGCGCCCCGCTCCTCCTCCGCCGCCCGGCGCGCGGCGAGCTCCTGCTCCGAGACTCGCAGATCTATTCGCCGATTCGGAATGTCGATGTCGATAACGTCCCCGGTGCGGACCAGGGCGAGCGCGCCCCCCGCGGCCGCCTCAGGCGACACGTGCCCAATGGAGAGCCCCGAGGTGCCGCCGGAGAACCTGCCGTCGGTCAGTAGCGCGCAGGCCTTTCCGAGATGCCGCGACTTGAGGTAGCTGGTGGGATACAGCATTTCCTGCATCCCCGGGCCGCCTTTCGGACCCTCGTATGCGATGACGACCACGTCCCCTTCACGCACTTCCCCGGAGAGAATTCCCTCGATCGAGTCCTCCTGGGAATGGTACACCCGCGCGGTGCCGCTGAACCTAAGGATCGACTCGTCCACACCGGCGGTCTTCACGATAGACCCGTTTTCGGCGATATTTCCGACCAGTACCGCCAGACCCCCGTCGGCGCTGTAGGCATGAGCGATATCCCGAATGCATCCGCCCGCCCGGTCGGTATCGAGCTCCGCGTAGGAAGCGTGTTGGGAAGCCAACACCAGATTGCCGACGTGATTTCCCGGTGCGCTGCGGGCAAGCTCCAACGCCTCCCCTCCGGCGCCTTCCCGCATGATGTCGTAGGCGTCGAGGGCCTCTCCCAGGGTGAGCCCATCGACCCGGTGCACCGAGGTATCGAGCAGCCCCCCGCGGTCGAGCTCACCCATGATGGAGAGTATACCGCCGGCACGATTGACGTCCTCCACGTGATAGTGAGAGCTCGGAGCCACCTTGCACAGGCAGGGGGTTCGCCGCGATAAGGCGTCGATGTCACGCATCGTGAACTCGACGCCCGCCTCCCGGGCTATCGCGAGCAAATGCAGCACCGTGTTCGTCGAGCCCCCCATGGCGATGTCGAGGCTCATGGCGTTGTCGAATGCGGCTTTCGTGGCGATGGACCGGGGGAGTACGGAATCGTCGTCCCGGTAGTAGTAAGCGTCCACCATGGTTACGATCCGCTCCGCAGCCCTTTCGAAGAGGCGCGCCCGATTGGCGTGGGTGGCGACGATCGTCCCGTTTCCCGGTAAGGCCATTCCGAGCGCCTCGTTCAGACAGTTCATGGAGTTCGCCGTGAACATACCCGAGCAGGACCCGCAGGTCGGACAGGCGGCGGTTTCTACCCGGCGCAGCTCTTCTTCGGTCACCGCCGGATCCGCGGCCATGACCATGGCATCGATGAGGTCATAAGCCTTGTCACCGACCTTTCCGGCTTCCATCGGTCCGCCGGATACGAAAACGGTCGGAATGTTCAAGCGCATCGCCGCCATGAGCATGCCGGGGGTGATCTTGTCACAGTTCGATATACACACCAGGGCGTCCGCGCAGTGCGCGTTGACCATGTATTCTACGCTGTCCGCTATCAGCTCCCGTGAGGGCAGTGAATACAGCATGCCCCCGTGGCCCATGGCGATGCCGTCGTCTATCGCTATGGTGTCGAATTCGGCGGCAAAATATCCACGAGCCTCGATGCGCGCCTTCACCTGCTGCCCCACCTCATGGAGGTGTACGTGGCCGGGCACGAACTGGGTGAAGGAATTGGCAATGGCGATGATCGGCTTGCCGATCTGCTCCTCCGTCATTCCGTTCGCGCGCCACAGGCTCCGTGCGCCGGCCATTCTCCGGCCGCCGGTGGTCGTCGTGCTTCTCAATTCACGCGGCATGATAAGCTCCTTAGAGAATTATCCCCGGGACGAACAGCGGCACGTACACCATCAGAAGGAGCACGAGCAACAGCCCGAGCAGATACGGGACAATGGCCCGGGTGATACGTTCAATCGACAATCCCGTTATGGAAGATGCGACGTAGAGGTTGATGGCCACCGGCGGCGTTATCATACCGATCGCAAGCCCTACTACGATAACCATCCCGAAATGCACCAAGCTTACCTCGAGATGATGCATGAGCGGGAGAAAGACGGGCGTAAGGATGATCAGCGCCGAGGCCGTTTCAACGAACACGCCGGTTACGACAATAATTGCTGCAACCAGAAACATGATAACGTACGGATCGGAGGACAACGAGAGAACCGCCGCAGCGATGATGCGAGGAATGCTCCAGTTGGCAAGCACCCAGCTCAGAACGGCGGAAGTGGCAATGATGAACATGATCACCGACATCGTCATGAGTGACCGCACCATGATGCGGTACACGTCCCGGAGGGTGAGATCCCGGTAGACGAAGAGCGAGACCAAGAGGGAGTAATTTACGGCTATAACCGCCGCCTCCGACGGTGTGAAATAACCGGAAAAAATGCCTCCGAGGATGATTACCGGGGTGAGAAGGCCCCACAGCGCGTCGAAGAACGTGCGTACGATGTTTCCGAGCCGCAGCCTGGCCCCGCGGGGATAATTGCGCTTGACCGCCTGTCTCACCGCGATGCCGATCAGCGTAACTCCCATGACCGCTCCGGGAATAAATCCGTTCAAGAACAACCGGGCTACGGACTGATCGGCGATGACCGCGT
>JBKHEN010000203.1:0-3153 GCA_046540795.1 Spirochaetaceae bacterium
TACCGTTCTTGCCGGTTGACGAACTATGGCAAACCTCCGCGTAAAGAACATCGACGAAGCGGACATAGACACCGTTCTGGCTGAGGACATCGAGTTCGAAGGCGAGTTGGTGTTCCATGATCCGCTCTTGATCAAGGGCTCGTTCACCGGGGAGATCCGCGCTTCCGGGGATCTGTTCGTAAGCGAAACGGCTAATGTGGATGCAAAGATCGAGGCGCGAACCGTCTCGGTGAAGGGCCACGTGAACGGTGACGTGCATGCCCACACCCGGCTCGAGCTGTTCGAGACGGCCCGGGTCTCCGGCAGTATTCGCACTCCGGACCTCTTCGTACAGAGCGGCTCCCTCATAAACGGCACATGCCGTATGGGCCCTCAGGAGGCCGAGGCCGGAGCTGGAAGCGGCGCCGGAGCCGGCGAGACCGGCGGGGAATCAGGAGACGGAGACCGGCATGTTTAGGTCCCCGGGAGGAGCCGTTGCCCTCGTGCTTGTTGTTTCGGTGCTTCTGGGTGCCGTGGCGCTCGATGCACACGCTCAGGATCGCCCTGACGCACTGGAGCTGTATCGTGACGGGCGGTATGAGAGGGCGATAGAGGTTACCCTCGAGGAGATCGAAGAGCAGCCGCGTAATATGGATGCCTACACCGTGCTCGGGTGGAGCCTCTTGGCCCTCGGACGCTATGAGGATGCGCTGGAGTACGGTCTGAACGCCATGGAAATCTCGCGGTTCGATGCGCGGATCATCTATATCGTGGGAGAGGCTCACCGTTACCTCGACAATTTCGAGGAGTCTCTGAGCTACCTCGAAGAGTACGTGGCCGTTGACCCGAACGGACGCCAAGTCCACCAGGTTTACTACAACATGGGGGAAGCGTTTCTCGAGCTCGAGGAATACAACCACGCGGATGCAGCGCTGTCTACCGCCGTGCATTTCGACGATGACCGAGCCTCCTGGTGGAGTCGACTCGGGGTTGCGCGGGAGCAGGCGGGGGACTATGAGCATGCCGAGGAAGCGTATGAGCGTGCGCTCGAGCTCGACCAAGACCTCGATGAGGCAAGCGAGGGGCTGGAGCGCGTCCGCGAGGAACTCGAAGACTGAGTCGGACCCGACCACCATTGTCGATCAGCCAAGCGTGAAAGTCTATTAGCTCTAATAGGGTATATACTATGTATTTGCCGCGCGTCGTGCTATAATAGAGCGTGGGCCGTCGGCTCACGACTCATCTCAACGGCGCAACGTGTCGATAGGACTAACGTATGTCCCGTCTACGAATTCTTCTGATGGGCCTTGGGGCGATGGTGCTCCTCGGAGGCTGTGAACAGCTCTTCAGCACAAACGCGTTCTCCGGGCTCCACCGCGACCCTTCCAAGTTGAGCTACGATGAGCAAATCGCCTACGGCGAGAGCGCGTTGAGCTCCGGCGATGCGGACGTCATGGCCGACGCCTACGACGCGCTCTCCGAATCGCTCGAGAAGGAAGACAACAGCGACCCCGAGTTGAACGGCCTGGCCGTCGAGCTGGCCATAGGCGGCTCCGGCCTCAAGGACATCTTTTCCGACCTCCTGGAAGCGGCGGTGGACGGCGCATTTTCCAATGAACAAGACCTTGCGGATGCGTTAGACGACGAACTCGACGAGGTCGATTACGACTACATCAACGAAGCGGTGGATCAGGTGGACCTGATC
This sequence comes from Spirochaetaceae bacterium, assembly GCA_046540795.1. Lineage (GTDB taxonomy): Bacteria > Spirochaetota > Spirochaetia > DSM-27196 > PWMO01 > JAAAOH01. The sequence goes on from JBKHEN010000203.1 coordinate 1,685, forward strand.
AAGGCAAACGGCGGTGAGGTGAAGAAGGAGCAGTACGTCCTCGTCGCCGTCGGGCTCTTGATGCGGGAAGCGGAGGCAGCCGGCGGGGTTGAGAACTTGGACCCGACTGACGCCGACGTCGAGGAGGCCGAGGACTTCGTCAACGATGCCATAAACGACCTCGATTCCCGGGGTGAGACCTCGGACATCCTCGACGATCTGCAGGATCTCTACAGCGGATAGCCTTGAGTAGAGCGGAAGGAGGCCTTTTGAGCGCCACGCGTCGACACTTTGTGATCCTCAGCCTGTTGCCGGCCGTGGTGACCGCGGTATTCCTGCTCGTGCCCGATAGCGCGGGGGCGGAGCCTCGTCTTCTGTCCGAGGAGCTCGTGACTCTGCCGTCGCCCCGATCGGACTCGATGGGCGGGGTGCACGCGGCCCTGGCCGACGACCTTTCGACCTTCTTTGCCAACCCTGCGGGATTTCGCAGCGCCGAGCCTACGTTGCAGGCGGCGGAGCTCGGGATACGCGTGCGGGGACCGGCGTTTACCATCGCCAACCTCATCATCCAGGGCATGGAGGAAGACATCGACGACGTGTTTACCTCGCCGGAGGTCACCGACCTGTTCTCCGACGTCTACAGCGAGGTGACGCTTCTCGGGCCGCTCTCCTACGGCTACATCGGCGAAGGGCTCGGGTTTATCGTTTCTAACAACAACGGCTTCACCCTGGAGGCGGTGGGAAGCTCCACGCTGGAGCTTGATTTCTACCAGCGGCTTCTGCTCGGCGGTGGGTTCGGGGTGAACGTGCCCTTCGGCGGGGACGAAAGCGGGCTCGACGCGGGGGTATTGCTCAAGGGCTTCTTTGCGGGCCGCTCGGCGCTGACCACCTCGGTTCTCGATCTGCCCGACACGATCGGCTCCCTCGGACCGAACTCCTTTAGCGACGAGCCCTTTGATCTGGTCACCGGCATGGGGATCGACCTCGGGCTCCGCTATACACCGGTCGCCCCGCTAACCTTCGGCCTCACGGCTCAGAACCTGCTCGCGCCGGCGATGGTCAATGAGTACGAAACGCTCAGCGCCTTCGTGGACAACGAGCCGCCTGCCGACCGCGTGCGGGCGCGGGTGCCGCAGAACATATCCTTCGGTTTGTTGTATCGTCCGGAGCTGGGCCCGGCCGTCTCCCGGCACGTGGATGATCTGAAGCTTCTCTTCGACTATCGCGACGTCTTCGACTTCTGGATTGCGCCGAGGCAGGCGGAAAACATCCTTTTGAAGTTTAGCGCCGGGGCCGAGATCACGCTGCTGAGGGTGATCGACTTGCGAGCAGGATTTGCCCGCGGGTTGCCCACTACGGGGCTCGGACTGGATTTCGGTGTGATGGATTTCGACGTCGCGGTCTACGGTGACGAGCTCTCCACCGAGCCCGGGTTCCGATCGGTCTACAACGTGGCCCTCGGCTTGCGGTTCGCGTGGTAAGCGCCGCCC
>JBKHEN010000204.1:0-3152 GCA_046540795.1 Spirochaetaceae bacterium
GCCGGGTGGGGTGCCGCCGTCGGGCTGTTGTGCGTCGGCGACCCTCGTGTTTGAAGCATTCCCTCCGTCCCCGGTCGCGTTCCCCCCGTCGAGTGCCGCGTCGACCGCCGCGGAGCCGCGGTTTGCAGCGCGCCCCGCCGTCGGTTCCTGCCCCTGCGTCCCGGCGTGTGCACGCGCGTACTCGTCGACGTGATGAACGCGTCTCTCGATCATGACGAAGGCGGCGAGGCCGAGTAGGGCCACGGGTATCGAGAGGGAGAGAAAGCTGCCGCGCCACCCCACGAGCGAAACGAGCCCGGCGGCGATGAGCGGCGCGAGGAAATGGCTTGAGCTACCCCCGACGATGTGTATGCCGAGGGCACGGCCGCGGCGTTCGGGCGCGACGACCTTGGAGATTACCGCCGAGGCTGCAGGGTGATATCCCCCGCCGGCGATACCCATGAGAACCAAGCCCACGAGCAGAAGGGCAAACGCAGGCGAGACCCCGACGAAGGTTCCGGCCACGGCGACACCGCTTATGCCGACAAGCAGCATGTACCGTGGTCCGATCCGGTCCGACAGCCAGCCCGCCGGTAGTTGCGACAGGCCGTAGGAAAGGGTAAACGCCGAGGTCACGATTCCCGACTGTGCGTAGGACAGGCCGAACTCGTCCCTGATGAACGGGAGCAGCGGAATGAGCAGGGCTGTAAGCACGTGATGGGCGAAATGCGCGCCGGCAAGCAATGCAATGAGTCGCCCGATGCCGGAGGTCGCGGGAATCGCCGAGGCCGAAATCATCCGGCCCGTTACTCGCTCTTCTTCCCGACCGGCGCCGCGTACACGGCGAACTCCTCACGGCCGTCGAGCCCGATGAGGCCGTCGAGCTTGTCCTGATCGTACGCCCCGACCGCGCAGGTCCCGCACCCGATTTCTTCGCAAGCGAGGTAGAGCTGGCCGCAGACGTGCCCGGCATCGAGCAGGATCAACCTGAGGCTCTCCGCGTCGTACTTCCATTCGCTGCGATACGGCACCGCCGCCCATACGAAGTCCACCGCGCCGCCGAAATGGTGCTTGAGAAGCGCCTCGTCGAGAACCTCCTCCATCCGGTCTACCGGTCCGTGTGAGCATAGGGCGTGGTCTAAGGGAAGGTAGCGGTAGAGCCCCGGCTCGAGACCGTCCACGCGGGAGCAGAAGAGATAGGTCTCGAAGGGATGCCGGGCACCGCCTGAAGGCACCGTGCGAAAGCTTGCCTTCTCGGTGTGCTTGCGAACGCCCTGTGTTGCCCACAGGAGAAACGAGAGCTCTCCGAGGGTGAGCGATGCGTGCGCGAACCTCCGGTGCGACTCCCGGCGACGTATGGCCTCGGTCACTGAAACCCCCGCGGTTTCAGTCGACGACGGGTCCGGAAGGGCGACGGTCGTCCCCGAGGAGGGCTTCTGCATCGGCGGCATGGGCTTTCCCCGGCCGTGATCCGTCTTCTCGCGGTCGAGATCCGTCCAGTGCGTTTTCAAGAGCGTTCGTGTGTATTCGATGTCCTGTGTGCTCATGGCGTTGGTTCGGATTTTCTCCGATTCGGCGGATCGAGGCAATAGGGTGGGAAAACCGGAAGCCCGTCGGCTTAGTAGCTGAACTCCAGCGTCAGATTCCAGAGGTCTCGATAGGTCCGGGTGCCGTCCGGGAGCGCGCGCTCGCCGATTCCGCGGTAACCAACGCGCCACAACAGTGGTGACGGTACCCGTAGGCCAACACCGACGCCCCATTCCAGACGATGGTCCAGCGCATCTGATAATTCGGAGAGCGAATCCACCGGACGATTCTGTACCGTATACGCGCCTGCCGAAGCATCCAACACGACCCGATCCGCAATGCGCAGGAGGAATTCCGCGGACAGGTTCAGAAGCTGCCCCGCTGCCGGGCCTTCTCCAAGGCCGCGGGGTACGCGGTACCGCAGAATCGTGAGCATGTCGAGACGCAGTGGGTCGTTTCGCCCGGCGGGGATGATCCAGGGGTTTCGCATGCCGTGGAGGGCCAGGATGTCAAAAACGTGATATGAAGCGTGGTCGGAGATCTTCCGTGTCAAGTCCCAGCCGAGGCCGAGGCCCGCCATGTGGCGCGAGCTGCCTGTGGCCAGCAAGAGGTCCTGGCTCAGGGCGTTTTCCGATTTTCCGGTTGTTCGGTGGCTCGCGGTGTACATCGCCGTTGTTCGGAGATAGAACCGCTTCCAGGGCCACTCCACCCGCGCTCCGATCCCGGCCTCGGTGGGAAGGGAAAGTCCGCCGTCGTTTATCTCTACGGGCAGGGCGACGCGAAGGGCAAAGCGGTCGCGGCTGGTATGCTCGACGAACTGCGGCAGGGGCCGCCCGGCGGCCGTCGGTGCGTCGGGGTCCGGCAGTGATTCCACCTCCGTCACGTAGTAGATCTCATCTTGAAAGACCTTCGGGGGAGGGATGACGTGGGCGCCGCTGTACTCCCGGTAGCGGTGGTCGATCCCCGCCTCCTCGAACCTCCTGCGGGCATGGTTGATGCCTTCATAGCGCGCTGAGCTCTCGCGATTACCGATCAAGAATGAGCCGCGAAAGTCGGCGGCGCGGAGCGCGGCAAGCGCATCCCCATCCACCGGATGGGAGGTGCGCGAGCCCGCGATTACCGCGCCGGCGAAAAGCTCCGGGTTGCGAACCGACAGTGCCCAGCTCAAGTCTCCGCCGAGGGAGTACCCGCCGACATATACCCGATCACGGTCGGCACTGTAGTTCTTCAGTACGAACTCGATCTCGCGGAGGACGTGCTCCTCATACCACTGCACGTAACTCAAGAAATCGGGAGCGTATTCATCGCGGGTAGGTCGACCGGCGGGGAAGACCAAGATGAACTCACCTTGTCGCCGCGGATCGAGCCCGAGGTACCGTGCAACCCGTGAGGACTCTAAGCCGGTAGGGGGCAGGACCACGAAGACCGGGTAGTCGGTGTTCCGATTATAGCCGACCGGAAGCACGACGTTCGCCCGTTGATCGAGATACGCGGGCTTGAGATCGGAGGCAACCGTTCCGACAACAGGGATGCTCGCGGCGAGCACTACCAGAGCGAGTCGTCGAATTTTTAGGAACGCAGCTTGAACACTCACAGAGCCCTACCATAACACGCTTCTGCATCCGGTACGTGGTCTGTCTCGCCGG
>JBKHEN010000205.1:0-3107 GCA_046540795.1 Spirochaetaceae bacterium
CCCGGACGTGGAGCCCGTGCCGGATCCCGATCGCCCGGCGGGCGTCCTCGACGGTCGGGATGTTGTGGCCCACTACGGTCATCCGTTCTCCTCGGCCATGGGCATCCTCGGAGAGCTCTCCATCGAAGAGAACGCGGAGAGATTGCGGGAGCTCGCGGATCGCTACGACGAGGTCAACGGCAAACGCGGGGTGGTGCCGGGCTTCCACATCATCTACGCCACCGCCACGGCCGAGGCCGATGTTGCGGTATTGCAGCGTGCGAAGCTCATGGAATACATCGAGTTCGCCGAGGAGAACGACTTCGTGGTCATCCTCGATCATCAGATCGGCGATAACGACGTGGTCTCCTCGGTGGAGAGCATGTTCGAGTTCCTCCGCTACGACAGCGTACACCTCGCTTTCGATCCGGAGTGGTCGACCGACCGACCCAACGAAGTAATCGGTAGCGTCACCGCCGAGGAGGTGAACGAGATACAGCGCTCGATGCAGGAGTACTTGATCGAGAGCGGGATCGAGCAACGCAAGATGCTCCTGATGCACCAGTTCAATTGGCGGATGATTCAAAACCGTGAGCGGGTGCGCGCGGATTTCGAATATGTCGATCTAGTGCACAACGCCGACGGCTTCGGCCCTCCGGAGGACAAGCACGCCTCCTGGGAGTACAATGTCCTTGCGCGGAACATCCCGCTGAAGGGATTCAAGCTCTTCTACCCCAAGGACTGGCGTGACGGCGGCTATGACGACCCGCTCATGTCCCCGGAGGAGGTCTTCTCCCTGGAACCGCGGCCGGTGGTCATCCAGTATCAGTAGTCATGGACGAGGCAAAGCTGCGCGAACAGGTCGAGCTCATTCGGGAAGCTTTTCTCTACGCGGACCGATTCCGCAATCGCACCTTCGTGTTTCAGATCGACGCCGGGGTCATCACCGGTGCGCAGTTTTCCGGCCTGGTGCGGGACATTGTGCTTTTGCGCCGACTGGGTATCAACATCGTCGTCGTTGCCGGGGCCCGGGCCCGGATCGACGAGGTGCTCACCCGCTACGGCTTCGAATGGCGCATGGAGGGGGAGACCCGTATCGTCAGCCCCGATGCCACGCCGTTCATCAAGATGGCCGCCTTCGACACAGCGAACCGGGTCATGACGCTGCTTGCCGGACAGCGGGCAAACGCGGTCATCGGAAACTGGGTACGGGCCCGGGCGGTGGGCGTGCGCGACGGAGTCGACTACGGCGACGCCGGGGTGGTTGAACGGATCAACACCGACATGGTGCGGCAGGTGCTCGACCAGGGCACCGTGCCGATCTTTCCCTGTGTGGGGTGGAACGCCGCGGGAAAGCCCTACAATATTTCCTCCCGAGAGCTGGCGGTGGTCATAAGCGGCGCGCTCGTCTCCTCGAAGCTCTTCTTCCTCACCGAGGGCCGAGAGCCTACCCGCGACGGGGGTAAGCGCTTGCCCGAGGGCGTGGAGCCGGGAGAGGGCGGGCGGATCTCGCGGATGACCGTAGCCGAGGCGCGGGAGTTCGTGCGGGCCAACGAAGCGATCAAACCGGGGGACCCCGGCGTGGCCCTCGTGCGTCATGCCTGCGAAGCTGCGGGGCTCGGTGTAGAGCGCACGCACATTGTCGACGGAACCGCGGAAGGGGTCATCCTCAAGGAGATCTTCTCGAATATGGGTGTGGGCACGATGGTGCATGCCAACGTCTATCAGAGCCTTCGGCGCATGGAGCGAGACGACGTGCCCGACGTCCTCAGGCTCATGCGCCCGCTGGTCGCCGCGGGCTACCTCGTCCCTCGCAGTGAAGAAGACCTGGTTGGCGCTCTCGACGATTTCGTCGTCTACGAGGTGGACGGCGCTATTCACGGCTGTGGTGCGCTACATCCGTATCCCGCCGATATGGCCGAGCTCGCCGCCTTAGCGGTGGATGAGAGCTACAAGCATATCGGTATCGGTAGGCGCATCGTCTCTTTCCTCCTCGAGCGGGCGAAGGAACGGGGGCTGCGCCGGGTATTCGCCCTCACGACCAAGACCTCCGACTGGTTCCTACAGTTCGGCTTCCGTCGGGGGGATACCGGAGACATCCCCGACGCGCGACGGGAACACTACGACCGATCGCGGAACTCCCGCATCTACGTTTACGACATCTGAGTACACGACGTCTGAGCCGCAACACCCTCGTTGATACCCCCCCGCCGAGTCATTGCCGTCGCAGGCGGGCGTTGTTATCTTTCGCTCACGGCACACACGACGAAACGCACAATAATTCCGGAACCAGAAAAGGATTGAGTAGCCATGGCGAAACACGAGTTTCAAACCGAGGTAAATCAACTTCTCGACATCATTGTTCATTCCCTGTATTCCCACAGAGAGATCTTCATTCGGGAGCTCATTTCCAACGCCTCCGACGCATTGGACAAGCTCAAGTACCTCACGCTCACCGATGAGAACTTCAAGGACTTCTCCTTCGACCCGAGAATCGACATCAGTTTCGACGAGGAGAACAAGAACACCATCACCATTGCCGACACGGGTATCGGCATGAACGAGCAGGATCTCGGCGAGCAGCTCGGCACGATCGCTCGCTCGGGCACCAAGAGCTTCCTCTCTCAGCTCTCCGGGGACAAGCAGAAGGACTCGAACCTGATCGGGCGCTTCGGGGTGGGCTTCTACAGCGCCTTCATGGTGGCAGACCGGGTGGACGTCGTCTCCCGAAAAGCCGGGGAGGAGCAGGCGTATCGCTGGAGCTCCGACGGGCGCACCGGCTATGATATCGAGCCGGCCGAGCGCGAGCAAAACGGCACCACGGTGACCCTGTTTCTCAGCGAGGACGGAAAGGAGTTTGCCGATCGCTTTCAGATTCAGAACGTCGTCAAGAAGTACTCCGACCACATCGCCTTCCCGATTTACCTGCACTACACAAAAAAGGACTACGACGATCAGGGGAAGGTGAAGTCCGAGGACTACACCGCCGAGCAGGTGAACGCCGCCTCGGCGCTGTGGCGACGCCCCAAGTCGGAGCTGACCGAAGAGGATTACAACGAGTTCTACAAGACCCTGGCCCACGACGACAACGATCCGCTCCTCTACGTGCACACCCAGGCGGAGGGCAC
>JBKHEN010000206.1:0-3054 GCA_046540795.1 Spirochaetaceae bacterium
AGATCAATAGCGCTCCACCTTCTGGTGACAGCCCCTGGGATTTAGCCCAGGCGACCAAGCTTTGGTCATCAGGACGACCGCCGCCTTCGGCGATGCTCCCTTTTGCGTCGGGTCCGGCGGGGTCCTGACCCCTCTCCGACGCTACTATTGAGCATCGCGCCTCTATTGATCCAAGTCTGTTGGACCTCATATATATGCAATTCGATCCGTATTGTCAACCGTTTCGCTGCCGCTCTTTCGTCATAGCCGGTTTGCGAGGCTACGGGCGTTGCTTCATTACTAGGGCTCGGGCTATTATTCGGCTCCACAGGACTATCTCGGGGTGCAGACTGCCCCTTTAAAGGAGTGTCGCAGTGAATCCGGTGAAGATCGGTCTACTCGGTCTCGGAACGGTCGGAGGCGCCACCTACCGGGTGCTCACCAGAAACGCCGAAGAAATCAGTCGTCGCGCGGGGCGCGACATCGTCATCACCCATGCATCGGTACGGGATACCGGCCGGGTGGCACCGCTCGGTCTTGAAGACGTTCGTCTGTCAAACGATCTGGAAGCGGTTGTGGAGGATCCGGAAATCTCCGTCGTGGTGGAGCTTATCGGCGGAGCCGACGATGCCTACGAGCTCATAATGCGGGCGATCGAAAACGGCAAACACGTAGTTACCGCCAACAAAGCGCTCATCGCGCTCCATGGCAACGAGCTGTTCGCCGCGGCGCAGAAGAAAGGGGTGATGATCGCCTTTGAAGGGGCGGTCGCCGGCGGGATTCCCATCATCAAGTCGATCCGGGAAGGACTGGCCGCCAATAAGATCAATTGGATCGCCGGCATCATAAACGGCACGTGCAACTTCATTCTTACCGAAATGAGGGATCATGGCCGTGACTTCGACGACGTCCTGCAGGAGGCGCAGCGCCTCGGATATGCCGAAGCGGATCCTTCATTCGACGTCGACGGCATCGACGCCGCCCATAAGCTGACCATTCTGGCCTCGATAGCCTTCGGCATTCCTCTGCAGTTCGATCGCGTGTACACCGAGGGGGTGGGTAAGGTAAGCGCCGATGACGTGGTCTATGCGCGGGAGCTCGGGTATATCATCAAGCATCTTGCCATAGCGCGTAAGACCGACGGGCGGATAGAGCTCAGGGTACATCCCACTCTCATACCCGAGCGCCGACTGATCGCCAACGTGAACGGCGTCATGAATGCGATCCAGGTGATGGCCGATGCCCTCGGGCCCACCCTGTATTACGGTCCGGGAGCCGGGGGGGAGCCGACTGCATCGGCGGTCGTGGCCGATCTCGTGGATGTCGTGCGTGCGCTTACCACCGATCCGGAGAACCGCGTGCCACATCTTGCCTTCAAGCCGGACCAGATCGCCGACTTGCCGATCTGTCCGATCGAGGAGATAGAGACCTCATACTATATCCGGCTTCAGGCAGTCGACCGGCCCGGTGTCATGGCGAAGGTCTCCGGTATCATGGGGGATCTCGACATATCTATCGAGGCGATCATTCAGAAAGAGCCGAGCGAGGGAGAAACGACCGTCCCTCTCATCCTCGTAACTCGCCGGGTAAAGGAAAAGGCGGTGAATGAGGCAATCCGGCAGTTCCGCCATCTCGACGTGATCGTGGGCGACGTGGTGCGGTTGAGAGTGGAGACCCTTGCCTGAGGCAACGCGCACCAAGTCAGGTACCTTTTAGGCACCATCAGGAGGAGAAGACATGTTCGTGTGTAAGTTCGGCGGCACCTCCCTCGCGGACGCCGCACAAATCCGCAAAGTCGGCGGAATCATCAATGCCTCGACGCAGCGAAAGGTCGTCGTGGTTTCCGCCCCGGGGAAGCGAAGCCCCTCGGATGAGAAAATTACCGACATTTTGTTTTCTTGTCACGCGGCGGCTTCTCGGGGGGAGGACATCGGCCCGCTGTTCGAGACGGTTCGTCAGCGCTACACGGACATAGCGGGGGACCTCGGCATGGAAGCCGATCTGAGCCCCGTCCTCGACGCCGTGGAGCAGAGCATCCGTGACGGTGCGGACCATAACGCGGTAGTCTCGCGCGGGGAGTACCTCAGCGCTCACCTCGTGGCCGGATATTTCGGCTACGAGTTCGTGGATGCCGCCGAGCTCATTCGGTTTGCCGATGGGCGGACGGTCGACGATGCCGCAACGGACGAGCTTGTGCGGAGCCGGCTCGCTACGGCCGGCAACTACGTTGTGCCGGGCTTCTATGGTGCCTTTGCCGATGGTCGCGTTCAGCTGTTCTCCCGGGGCGGCTCGGATATCTCGGCGGCACTTCTGGCACGGGCATTGGAGGCGGACCTGTATGAGAACTGGACCGACGTTTCGGGCTTACTGTCGGCGGACCCGCGGATCGTGCCCGAGCCGGAGCCGATCGACCGCGTCAGCTACCGTGAGCTCAGGGAGCTCGCATATCTCGGTGCCGCCGTATTCCACCAAGAGGCCGTAGCGCCGGTTGAGGAGAAAGGCATCCCCATCCGAATCAGGAATACCGACGAGCCCGACCATGAAGGAACGCTCATTGCAGCGGCGCAGGAGGCGCACGCAACGGTCGCGCGAGACTTCATCGGTGTTGCCGGCAAAATCGGTTTCCGGACGGCGCTGGTCACTCAGCCGATGTTGAGCCGTGACGCCCGGTTCGTTGACCGGGCTCGGGCGGTCTGCGCCGACCTCGATATGGCGGTGCGCCACGCGGTTTCGGGCAGCGATACACTGCTTCTCGTGTGTCCCGATGAGCCTCTATCGGATGGACGGGATGAGCTGCAGAGGCGTCTTGAGCAAGAGCTCGGTGCCGCCTCGGTGGACTTCGGGGACCGCATGGCGGTGGTGGGGGCGGTGTACTCACTTCACAGCGTGCCGCCCGGGCGCCTTGCCCGGATGGCTGAATCCCTCGATGAAGCGGGCGTGGGAGTTCGGTATGTGAGCGTAGGCGAATCCCCGCATACGGCTGTCTTCGGGGTGGACGAGAGCCGCTACGAAGAGGCCGTTCGGGCGGTATATCGGGGGGCGCGGTAAGCAGCCGGTCCCGGTAAGCACCGGGGC
>JBKHEN010000207.1:0-3020 GCA_046540795.1 Spirochaetaceae bacterium
TCGATGAACTCATGATCCACGGATTCGGCCCCTCGTCTAAGCCCTGGTTGCCACTACGTTCGACTATCCCTGAAGAGAAGAGCCGGTCAGCCCCGGCGGTCCTGTTTCTTTGCGCCGACTGCGGTATATTGTTGAATTCACCGGTGGCGTCTATCGGTGAGAGGCGTTATGCGCGGGGCAACCCGAAGGAGAGTCCTGTTTTCGTTCTTCATCGTTACAGGTGCGCTTCTCCCTGCGGAAGGCCCGGACACGCGGGTGGTGGTGTTCACCCCGACCACGGAGAACAATACCTACTGGCCTCAGGTCTACAAAGTGCTCGAGGCGGCGGCGGCGGATCTGGACATCGAGCTGCTGGGCCATGAGTTTCCCGTAGAGGACCGCTACGCGAAGCATACCAAGGGGCTCGAGATCCTCGACGGGCTCGAGGACATCGACGGCGCGATCTTTATGGTCGCATTCGGACAAACGAAGCCGCTTCTCGAGGCGACGGCCCGGCGGGACATTCCCGTTTTCATCCAGGGGCCGCTCTTCGAGACGGAGCCGGCGGAGGTCCGCTCCGGACCTCGCCGGCGGTTCGAGAACTGGATCGGTCTCTTTTCCGAGGCTGAGACCGAAAAGGGGCGGCGTCTTGCGGAGATTCTCATAGAGCAGGCGGTGGAGGCAGGCGTGGCCGAGGGGGACGAGTCGGTCAGAGTGGTCGGAATCGGCGGAGACCGCACGTGGTACGGCTCGCACGAGCGCGCGGAGGGGCTGCGCGAAGCCGTGCGAAACGAACGGCAGGCGCTGCTCAAGCAAGTGGTACCCACCACGTGGACCGAGGCGGAGGGCAGGCGCATCGCCCGGAGACTCCTCGAGCGGTATCCGAACACATCGGTCATCTGGGCGGCCAGTGACCAGCTTGCTATCGGCGCTTATCGTGCCGCCCGCGAAGCCGGCCTTACGGTGGGAGAGGACGTCTGGATCGGCGGGCTCGACCTGTCGGCGCGGGGGCTGCGGTATGTGGATGAGGGCAAGCTCACGGCGACCGTGGCGAGCCCGCTTCTCGGCTATGCGGAGATCCTGGTTTATCTGCACGACTACATTCACGGCCGTGATTTCGCTCCGGAGGTGGGAGCCGAAATCAGCCTCGGGGTCCACACCGCCACCGGTGAGACGGCGGAGCAGTATCTATCGTTGTACGATTCGATAGACGCAATCGATTTCCGCAGCTTCTCCAAGCTTTACGACGGCGGAGCGAACGGTTATGATTTCTCGTTAGAGGCGTATCGGGACGCCGTGGGTCGATAGCAGCGAAAGAGGTGCACCGTTTGAGTAGACACGACTCGGCGCCCGCGGCGCATGCCGCAACCCGGAGGCGCGGACTTGCCACAAAGTTATTTGCCGTGGTTATCGTGGTCGGCTCAACGCTCACGGCGGTGGCGGTGGGCATACAGCTGCTCACCGATTACGAGCGCGAGCGCCGGGCGATCGGTCGCGGCTTGGAGGCGATCGAGGCGAGCTACGGGCCGGCTCTGAGCCGAAGCGTGTTCACCTTCGACACCGACCAGACCCGGTTGTTGCTCGAGGGGATCGATTTGTTGCCCCAGGTACGTTACGTCGAAATACAGGAAAGACGGGGCGATGATTACGCGGTCCTCGAGTCGGTCGGTGAGCCCGTAGCCGAGGAGGACGCGCTCTCGCGCTCGGTGGAGCTCGAGCACGACTACGACGGGGAGACCCGAACGGTTGGGGAGCTGCGCATTCAGGCCGACTTAGCGCGCCTTCGCAGGCAAGTCACCCGGCGCCTTTCGGTTATCGCCCTCTCGAGCGCCGCACAGGTGTTTCTTGTGGCCTTCCTGATACTTCTTCTCGTCCAACGGCTCATTGTGCGTCCGCTGCGAAGAACGGCGGAGTTCGTCCGGAGCATCGAGCTCTCCGAGGAGCCGGGCGCAGCGCTCACGTTGCCCGGACGAGAGCCGAGTCGCCGGGGCAGCGACGAGCTGGACGAGATCGCAAGCTCGATCAATCAGATGAAACAGCGCCTCGCTCAGACCTATGGCGAGCTCAACACCGCCAAAGACCGCCTTCACGCCGCGGTAGAGGAGAAGAACATACTGCTGCGCGAGCTCTATCACCGCACCAAGAACAACATGCAGGTGATCATCTCCATGCTGGCCATCAAGGCTGCCGGAGCCTCGGACAATCCGGAGATCGAGGAGCTGGTGCGAAATACCGAGGCGCGGATTTACGCGATGTCTCTGGTCCACGAGAAACTCTACGAATCGCAGGATCTGTCCCGGGTCGACATGAGGGAGTACATCGAGGATCTGACCGTTTTTCTCACGGACAGCCTGGCAAACGGTACGGCTCCCCGGGTAGAAATCGATGTGCCGAACATCGCCCTTCTCTTCGATACGGCGATCCCCTGCGGTATCATCGTGACCGAGCTTGTCTCCAACGCTCTGCAGTATGCCTTCAGTGCTCCCGGCTCCGGTACCATCGCCGTCGGACTTCGGCGCGAGGAGGCGGGGCGCATGCAGTTGACGGTTGCAGACGACGGTGGGGGGCTCCCCGAGGACTTCGATCCCCGTGCGGACGCGAGTATGGGGCTGAAGTCGGTCTACTCGATCGCGGAACACCAGCTGGGGGGAACCGTGCAGGTGGAGCGCGGCGACGGGGTGAGGTGGCTCGTGGCGTTTCCCGAGTCTCTCTATGCCGAGAGGGTGTCCCATGGGCAATGAGCGGCGGATACTGATCGCCGAAGACGAAGCTTTCTCGGCAATGTGGCTCGAGCTCGAGCTCACGCGGGCGGGGTTTTCCGTCCTACCGCCGGTGGCTTCCGGGGAGGATGCGGTGGAGACCGCCCGCAGGCACCGGCCCGATCTGCTTCTCATGGATATCCGCCTTGCAGGAGAGATGGACGGAATCGATGCCGCGGGGGAGATCCGTGCCACCTACGCGTGCGATGTGGTCTTCATGACAGGATACTCCGACCCGGAGCTGCGCGAGCGCGCAAACAGACTCGCTCCGTTGTCCTATAT
>JBKHEN010000208.1:0-2987 GCA_046540795.1 Spirochaetaceae bacterium
TCCCACGGATCGGGCTCCCGCCGATCGGGCGTACGCCGGTCGGGCCTCCACGGGTGGCCGAAGCACGAGCCCCTATACGCCGGCGAGCCGTGAATGATATCTTTGAGCTCACCGTGTCACTATACCGCGTTCATCTCAAATGGAACGACAAAGACATCACGCTTCACGCCCGAGGGTTAGACCTCACCCACCCGTATTTCGTCTCCATCACGGAGCTGGAATTCCCCGAGCAGAGCAACCTCATCATCGATCCCGCGGAGGACGAGGTTCGCAAGACCTTCGGTGAGGCCGATCACCTGATGATCCCGTTTCAGACGGTCACCCTCATCGAGGAGATCAAGGAAGAGAAGCGTCGCCCTGGGGACAAAGTGCGGAATTTCACCGTCGTGGAAGGCTCCGAAGAAGACGAGACCGACGATACCTGACCTTGCACGTTCCCCGCCATTTCTGATATTCATGCCTTTCGTGGCCGAAAATCTAAGTCGGGCACGCATCGCGGAGACCGGATCGACCGATATCCATCATAAGGGGGACACACTGTGATCGCGCGCGAGCTTCGGATTCTTCCCGACCATCTCTACCCACCCCAGGAATGGTCCATGGTCGAGCATGATTTCTCGTCGAAATGGATGGGAAACGCCGAGACCATCTTCGCGTTGTCGAACGGGTTTTTCGGGATCCGCGGAACCTTCGAGGAAGGGCGGCCGGCGGTGCAAGCGGGAACGTATGTCAACGGGTTTCATGAGACCTGGCCGATCGTCCATGCCGAAGAGGCCTATGGGTTTGCTCGGACCGGGCAGACCATGATTAACGTCCCCGACGCCACGGTTTTGAAGCTCTATGTGGATGATGAGCCGCTCTACCTGCCTACCGCTCGGCTCATCGAATACGAACGGGCACTGGATTTCCGAGACGGCGTACTCAAGCGAGAGCTCACCTGGTCCTCCCCCGCAGGCAAGCGCATACGACTGAACTCCCGCCGGCTCGTCTCTTTCGAGCACCGTCACCTCGGTGCGATCTCCTACGAAATTTCCGTAGACACCGACGCTCCGGTGGTCATCTCCTCACAGCTGCTCAACCGCCAGGACAGCAGACCGGCGGATGAGCCGGGCAACGGAAACGGGGAGAACGATCCCCGTAAGGCGCGAGCGTTCGGCTTTCGGGTACTGAATGCCGAGAACCATTTCGAGGATGAGCATCGTATCATAACCGGCTATCGCACCAAGAACTCCCGCATGACGTTGGGCGCCGGCGTGGACCACATCGTGGAGACGGACAATCCGTGGTATCACCAGCGATCATGGAGCGAAGACAACGGAAAGCTGGTCTTTACCTTCGATGCCCGGGCACACGTGCCGATCCGGATCACGAAGTTTTTCAGCTACCATACCTCCCGATCCGTCCCCTCGGGCGAGCTGATAGACCGCTGCACGCGTACCCTCGACCGGGCCGTGCGGGACGGCTATGACCACCTCGAAGCCTCGCAGCGGTCTTTCCTCGACTATTT
Organism: Spirochaetaceae bacterium; assembly: GCA_046540795.1. Lineage (GTDB taxonomy): Bacteria > Spirochaetota > Spirochaetia > DSM-27196 > PWMO01 > JAAAOH01. The sequence goes on from JBKHEN010000208.1 coordinate 1,508, forward strand.
CTGGGCGCGTTCCGACGTTCTCGTCGATACGGAAACGCGGGTTCAGCAGGCCGTGCGCTGGAATATCTTTCAGGTCTGTCAGGCGGCGGCGCGGGCGGAAACCACCGGCATACCGGCGAAGGGGCTCACCGGGCAGGCCTACGAAGGTCATTATTTCTGGGACACCGAGATCTACGTGCACCCGTTCATCACCTACAGCGAGTCCCGAATTGCCCGGAATCTCCTGCGGTTCCGATACACCATGCTCGAGGCGGCCCGACAACGGGCGAAAGAGCTCTCCGAGCAGGGGTGCCTGTTTCCGTGGCGGACGATAAACGGCGAGGAAGCATCCTCGTACTATGCCGCAGGGACGGCGCAGTATCACATCAACGCCGATATCGCCTACGCCATCAAACGCTACGTGGACATTCGCGGGGATACCCGACTGCTTGCGGAGGTGGGAGCGGAGATCCTCGTGGAGACCGCTCGGATGTGGGTGGGCCTCGGATTCTTCAGCCCGGACACCGGGGCGTTTCACATCCACGGCGTTACGGGACCCGATGAGTACACCACCGTGGTAAACGACAACACCTTCACCAATCTCATGGCTCGCACCAACCTGCGCTACGCCGCGGAGGTCATCCCCTGGCTCGAGCAGTCCAATCCCGACGCTTACCGGCGATTGGTTCACGACACGGACCTCCAGCGCGACGAGATCCGTCAGTGGCAACGGGCGGCGGATGAGATGTTCATCCCCTACGATTCCGAGCGGGGCATCCATCCCCAGGATGCGAACTTCCTGGCGAAAGAGCGGTGGGATTTCGCCAATACGCCCCTCGACCACTATCCGCTTCTGCTCAACTATCATCCTCTGGTGATATACCGCCACCAGGTCATCAAGCAGGCGGACGTGGTGCTGGCACTGGTACTGCTCGGCAACGAGTTCAGCCTGGAGGAGAAACGGCGGAACTTCGACTACTATGATCCGTTGACCACCGGCGACTCCTCGCTATCGGCCTGCGTACAGTCCATTCTGGCCGCGGAGATCGGTTACGAGCAGAAGGCTCTCGAGTACTTCCAGTACGGGCTGCTCATGGACCTCGCCAACGTGGCGGGGAACGTGGTCGACGGAGCCCATATTGCTTCCGCCGGCGGCGTGTGGATGTCGCTGATCTACGGCTTCGGGGGCATGCGAGACTTCGACGGAGAGCTCTCATTCGATCCGCGGCTACCGGCCGCCTGGCACCGCCTCCGTTTCCCGCTGCGTTTTCACGCCCGGGAAATCCGGGTGGAGATCACCCACGATCTGCTCACCTTCGAGCTGATACAGGGTGACCCCTTGCCGGTGACCGTGTACGGCACGCAATACAATCTCGAGCCGGACAGTCCGGTAGAGGTACCGGCGAAGTTCTGAGCACCGGCACCTGTTCTCGCCTCGGCGGTGGCGGGCGGGGGGCACTTTTCGCCGGCTCGGCCGGGATCCGCCGATCACGGCCGGCCC
>JBKHEN010000209.1:0-2978 GCA_046540795.1 Spirochaetaceae bacterium
CGCGGCGGCGTCCATGCCCTTCACCCGCGCGTCGGGCATGTGATTTGCTCCTCTTCTCGATTGCGTGATATCGTGTGTGAGCATACAAGGTAGCGGTCCTGCCGTCCTTGACCTATGTCAATATCTGAGAGATTTAGCGATGAATTTCGATACCGTCGTAGCCGATACCGACCTTCTCGGCGGACTCCCCGCCCGCTCGCTTCGCAAGATCACCGAAACGCAGCGCGTGCGCTCGATCCCGCAGGGATCGTTTCTCTTCCGCGAAGGCGAAGAAGGCCGGGCGATATACGTACTTGCCACCGGAAGCATCCGGCTCTTCCGCGCCGATGAGGATGGCCGTGAGGCGGTGATGCATCTCGTCAGGCCCGGCGAGGTCTTCGCGGAAGCCGTCCTGTTCACCGACGAGGGTTATCCGGTCACCGCCGAAGCCCGGGAAGACTGCCAGGTGGTGGAGATCGAAACGGCCCGGGTGCTCGGCCTGCTCGAGGATCCGCGGTTCCGCGAGGACTTCTTTGCCAACGTCATGCGCAAGCTCAAGTACCTCGCGCAGCAGGTCTATGTGCTCTCGAGCTGTGACGTGCGGGAGCGGCTACTGCGTTTTCTTGCCGGCCGCTACGGGAGGCGCGAATGCTACCGATTGGAGCTCTCGAAAAAGGAGGTCGCCTCGGCGATCGCAACGACGCCGGAGACGCTCTCTCGAGTGCTCGCTCGCATGGAGCAGGAGGGAACCCTCAGTTGGAAGCGCAGAGAGATTCGGGTAGCTCCGACGTGCTGGCATGCGGTAGAAGACGTTGATGTGTAGCCCCCAGGCCGACTCCCGCACTATATTGGTGAAGCCGCCGGAGGCGGATTCCATAACCGAAATTGTTTCAATGGAGCGGCTATTTCATGAGCGATCAACAACTAGACCCCGGGCTCCGTGCGGAGCTCATCAAGGCACAGAAGAACGAAATCACCGAGTACCACGTCTACATGCGTCTCTCGAAAGCCATTGGGGACAAGAACAACAGTGAGGTCCTCGCCCGCATTGGAAACGACGAGGGACGACACGCGGAGTTCTGGTCTCATTACACCGGGCGCAAACTCAAGCCGATCCGGTGGAAACTTATCCTCTACTACTGGCTGGCGAGGCTCCTCGGGGTCACCTTCGGCATCAAGATGATGGAGAACGGCGAGGAGCGGGCGCAGGTCAACTACGAGAAGATCATCGAGGCCATCCCCGAAGGTCGCAGTATCTACGAGGAAGAGGAGGAGCACGAGGATGAGCTGATCAAGATGATCGAGGAGGAGCGTCTGTCCTACATGGGCTCGGTGGTCCTCGGGCTGAACGATGCGCTGGTTGAGCTTACCGGCGCGCTCGCAGGGCTGACGTTGGCCCTGCAGAACACCGCGCTTATCGCCGTTGCCGGACTGATAACCGGGATCGCCGCAAGCATGTCGATGGCGGCCTCTGAATACCTCTCGCAGAAATCGGAGGGACAGAGGCGCAGAGCACTGAAATCGGCCATCTACACCGGCATTGCCTACGTCTTCACCGTGGCGCTGCTGATTTTGCCTTATCTCATCCTGGCGAACGTCTTCGTCGCCCTCATCGTGACGCTGGCCCTTGCCGCCGGCATCATCGCCGGGTTCAACTTCTACATCTCCGTGGCACAAGACTTAAAGTTTGCCGCACGGTTCTGGGAAATGCTCATTCTGAGCTTCAGCATTGCCGCGCTCAGCTTCGGCATCGGCTACATTATCAGGGCGATCTTCGGCGTCGATATCTGAGCGGTGCGCCGGCCGGCTCCACCGTTGGAACACTGGGGGTGCGGCCGGCTACCCGCCGGCGACTAACTCACGCAGCCGACGGGCGTTGTCGTACATCGCCATGTTGTTGAACATACAGTAGACGGACTCGCAGCGGCTTTCCAGCGCGGTAAGCCGTTCGGCAAGCCGCGCAAGTTCATCCTCGCCGTACTCGTAATTGTAGTCGTATTCCCGCTCGTTCAACCCGTGGAGCCGGATGTATGCTACCGGGTGCGAAGAGACCGGCTCGCGGCGTAGCACGTCTACCACGTGTACGATGCCGAGCTCGTCGCAGAGCCGCGCCAAGCGCTCGGGATGCTCGTTCCAGCTGCCCCGCGGCTCCCATGCCGGGACTATTCCGTTGCGGTCGATACGAGCGAAAAAGCCCCTCACCCGGGCCTCGTGCTCATCGGTCAGGTCGAACTTCGCGGGCGTTTGCAGCACGCATATCCGTGCTTCGAGAGCCGCAGCGATGCGCCGTGAGCGATCCCACGCGTCGAGTACCGTCTCATTCGGCTCGAGAAATCCAACCTCTTCGGCCTGCCTCTCGCTGAGCTCCTTCTTGCGCGAGCGCCAGGTGGGGCTCGATACCGGATGCGTGACCGCTTGCCACACCTTTACCGTGAACTCGAACCCCGGCCGCGCTTCTTCCCTCCAGCGTCGGGCCGTGTTCTCCCGGGGCAGGCGGTAGAAAGTGCGATTCAGCTCCACCGTGTCGAACGCATAGGTGTAGGCCTGCAGCTTGTTCGCGTAGCGTTCCTTCCACCCTTCCTCAGGCCGATAATCGCCGTATCCGCATGTACCGATCTTGATCATACCGCTCCTCCCTGCCGCCGGGGTCGCATCCTGCGACTTCTTTGGATAATTTTGGCCATTCGTTGAAGCATCAGCTCCGCCACCACCGTAGGGCATAGTGAATACACCCTCAAGGAGGTTTCAATGTCGAAAGCAAAAAGTTCGAGGCCTACCCAACGGCTCTGCCGCACCTCGACGGACGCCGTTCGCCACACCTCGACGCACGCTGTTGACGGGCCCCCGAGAACCGCCGTGAACCGGCTCCTCGCCGTACCGGAAATCTTTCTCGTCGCCGCACTCCTGCTCGGCTTGCTCGCAACCTTCACCGCGTGTGACAACCCGCTCTCCGACTCAGGAGACGGCGACAGCGACGAGGAGGCCGAAGAAACGACCCC
>JBKHEN010000210.1:0-2916 GCA_046540795.1 Spirochaetaceae bacterium
GGATGCCGGCGCCGGATGCCGGCGCCGTGTGCCCGGCCACCGGATGCCGGCCGCCCGTCGTTTACGCCTCTTCGGTGGGAAAGCGTATGGTGAAATGCGGGTGCGGGCGCTTGCGCAGATGAAGGGTCCCTTGCAGCTGCTGTACGTGGGCCGAGACCAGTTGCAGCCCGAGGGACCGGGGGCTCTCGATGTCGACGTCTTCGGGGAAGGGAGCGCCGGTGTTGGAGAGCTCAAGCACATATTGCCCCGCTTCGCGATCCTTCTCGAAGCGCACTCCGAAGCGCGCGTGCGCCTCCTCGCCGAAGCCGTGTTTGATGGCGTTCGTTGCGATCTCGTTGACCAGAAGGCCGACGGGAATGGTGAGCTTCGCGGGAAGCTCCACGTCTTCTATCTCCTCTGCGAGCTCGACCGCTCGCGAGGTAAATGACGCGAACACCCTCTCGAGAAGATCGAGGAGGTACTCCCGCACCGCAATGCGCCCGGTCGTCTCCCGTTGATGCAGCTTTTCGTGGACCAGGCTGACGGCTTCGACCTGATGACGAATACTTGAGAGATCTGAAGAGGTCTCGGCGTTTCTGAGGTCGATCAGGGAGGCTACCAGGCTCAAGTTGTTCTTGGTGCGGTGGTTGAGCTCATCCATCAAAGCCTGCTTTTCCGCGAGGGCTCTCTGCAGATGCTCCTTCGTGCGGACGTGCTCGTCGATGTCCACGTGGGTGCCGATCACGCGGAGGGGGCTGCCGTCGCGGTCCCGCTTGACGACCTTTCCCCGGTCGAGGATCCACTTGTAGCTTCCGTCCTTACACTGCAGGCGGTGGACGTTTTCATGCATTGCAGTTTTGCCGTCCAGATGATCCTGCAAGTCTGAAAAGCATTGTTCGGCGTCCGCGGGGTGGATGCGGCTCTTCCACTCCTCGAGTGAATTGCCGATCTCGTGCTCTTCGTAGCCGAGGATCTGTTTCCACTTCACGGAGAAATGCACCGTGTCCGTCCGGGCGTCCCAGTCCCACACCCCGTCGCCGGCGTTGTCGAGGGCGAACCGCCAGCGGAGCTCACTTTCCTCGAGCGCGCTCTCGGCGTGTTTTTGCTCCGCGATTGTCCCGATTCGCTCAGCCACGGCGTCGAGGAGCCTGCGCTCTTCCGCAAGAAACGGCCCCTCGTCCCGCTCGGGGCGTTCGACGAGGTAGACCACCTCGACCGTCCCCGCCCGCTCGCCGTGCACGAGCACCTCGGCGCGTTGGCGCCACGTGCTCTCCTCGAATCCGGCGGATTCGTAGCGCCTGCCGTGGAGGGTGATTCTGCAGGCGGCGACCTCCGAATGGAGCCAGGAGCGGGGAATCACGTCGGACGCCTGTCGGAGGATATCGTCGAGGTCATGCTTCCGCTCCTCGACGATCTTCGATATGGCGTAGAGGCAGTCGAGCTCCTTCACACGCTCGCGAAGCTCTACCTTTTTTCGGTACTCCTCGCTGACATCGCGAAACACCATCACGACCCCGCCGAGCTCCCCGTCGCCGTTTCGAATGGGAGCTGCGCTGTCGGCAATCTGAAACTGTGTACCGTCCCGCGAGGTGAGTACCGTGTCGTTTGTCAGCCCCTCCGTCGTGCCGCTTTCGAGCGCCTTCTCCACCGGGTTTAGAATCGGCTCTCCGGTTTCCGCGTGGGAAACGCGAAGCACCTCCGCAAGCGGCCTCTCGTAGGCTTCTGCGGCACGCCATCCGGTGAGCTCCTCGGCGACGGGATTCATCGTGCGTATCTCACCCTGCGCCCCAACGGTGATAACCGCATCCCCTATGGACTGCAGTACCGTCCACAAGTGCTCCTTGTGCGCTCGTTCCCGTTGTTCGGCCTTCTTTTCTTTGGTGATGTCCTCTATGAGCGATACGATCCCGAGCACCGCGCCGTCCTCGTCGAAGAGAGGTGAGGTGGAGAGTCTGCCGCAGAACTCCGTTCCGTCCTTCTTCTGCCGGGTTACTTCTTTTCGGGAAACGGTCTGTCCGGCAAGCACCCGTCTTCTGAGCTCCGCGAACTCCTCTCTTTTCTCCGGAGGAACGCTCGGCAGGGGCCGCCCCGTGACCTCCTCGGAGGTCCAACCGAAGAGGCGCTCGGAGGACTCGTTCCACAGGATGACGTTGCCGTCGAGGTCGACCCCGTAGATCGACACGGGGGAAGCGGAAATCATTGCGCTCAGGAGCTTCTCCTGCTCGTGTTCCTTCTTGAAGGCCTCATACAGCTTGAAGGCCATCTTGATCGAATTGAGAAGAACGGTGTCGCCGGAGTTCTTCACCACATAGCCATAGGCGGTAATCTTCTCCGTCTTTTCTACGATCTCCGGATCCGTGTGGCTGGAGAGAAAGACGATGGGCACGTGCCGTTGCTCGAGAATGGCCTCCGCTGCTTGAGTGCCGTCCATGGCCCCCGGGCCGAGATCGACGTCCATGAGGATCAGGTCGAAATCCTCGACGGCGGCAGCGGCTACCGCCTCCTCGGCGCGGGCCGCCGTGGCCACCTCATACCCATGACGTTCGAGCATTCGGGATTCGGATATGGCGATAAAAACTTCGTCTTCGACGAGGAGGAGCTTTTTGGGCATATGCTGACGACCGGTCCACAACTTTGCAATCGTACGGCCGAAATATACGGCTACCGATTCGATTTCTTCAAGGTTTTCGGCGCATGTCTTCAGTGCTCGGGCTGCCCGAATGGGCCCGGGTAGTGCGTACCCGAAGAACTATCCTCCGGTACCAGCACGGCGTGCGAGCCCGGCTTGCTTGTTTCGAGGTCATAGGTGCCTGGGGTGATATCCTCGGGCACGGTAATCCGGATGTCGATATCCGCTTGAGGTGTGTTGCCCTTGATTTCCAAATACGGGCCCCCACTGGAAAAAACAACGGATGCATCCGATGCGGACCGGTCTTC
>JBKHEN010000211.1:0-2915 GCA_046540795.1 Spirochaetaceae bacterium
CGGTGGCGCAGCCGGCGGCAAGGAGCAACAGAGCAGCCACAGCGGCCGATACCGCGCGGGCCGCCGTCCGGGCGGCATTGGAAAGATGCCGCCGGGGGTGGTATCTTCTCAGGCGATGATTGGAAAACAAATCCTTGCGCTCTCCTTGGGCGCGCTCTTCATAGGCCAGGCGGCCGCCGCGGGAGCCGAGCCGCTTTCCTCACGGATCTCCCATCTCGATCGAGACGCCCGACGGGAGCTCTTCGACACCGGCGCGGTCAAACGCGAGCTCGACTCCTGGCGGGACGCAGGCCTCATTCCGGAGCATCCGCTCTCGGAGGCCATCGAGGATCGCCTCTCCTCCGCTCGGCCGAACGTGCTCAGCGAGACGCTCATCCTCGTGCGCCGCGGCATCAGCGATACCGAGCACCTCAAGCTGTATAACTCGCTCAGGCGCGTGAGCGAGCTATCCGACATCGAATACTACAACCCCGAAAAGGACAAGTGGCACCCGCTCTTCGACTCATCCTACCGCATTCCCGATGAGAATAGCGACAGCCGCCTGGACGATCCGGTAGTCGAGAGTATCCCTGGGGAGGACGAAATCCTCGTGCGCCAGGGCCTGCCGCCCTTCGGCGAGACGGTCTCGCGCTACACCTACACCTCCCGTGAGGAAGCGCTGCATTTCTCCGGGCAGAACCTCACCCGGGTGACCTACCGCGGCTTCCCCGTGGTCGGCACCGACGACATGGTCACGCAGTTCCTCCTGATCCGCGAGGACGATTATCTGTTGGTCTACGGCGTGGGCGGGGCCCGGGTGTTCAACGCCTTCGGCCTGCTCTCCGGGGTCATCGAGAACAGCTTTAGCAGCCGCACCACCGGGCTCTTCGACTGGTACACCGAGCACTACCTCGAGCCGCTGCGGGACGGAGAGCTTGTGTCGAGAAACTAAACGGGCGTTTCCGGTTTTGGGAACCGCGGTTTGCCTACGATGTCTCCAACCATTCGTTCCGGTCAACGCCTGCCTGACGAAGGATTCGTTTTAGCAAGTCTACGCTAATCGTTTGTTTGTGAGGATTCGGGAGCGTGAGTCTCAGCTGCCGCCTCAGCATGAATTGATGCTTCCCACCTTTAAACGGCCCCTCAAAGCCCAAGCGCCTCAATCGTCTTATTAGTTCCTCTCTGGAAACCGGAGTGAGTCTACTCATTCCTTACACTGCCGAGTGGTCGGGCAAATCGACAGTGTGACCGTCAATAGGCGGTATCGGCAAGCGTCGCTGGACGCTCAGTAGCAACCACCCCTCGATAACTTCGGCGAGCTCGGCTCGGCACTCTTCCAGTGTTTTCCCGGTGGCGTACACACCGGACAACTCTTTCACCTCGCCGTAGTAGGGTTCCTCGTCGTCGATTATTTCGTAGTGAGCATGATCCAGCGCTGCCTGTACATACTCCGTGATCATACATCGCCTCCCCGCTGATCGAGATCTATTATAGCGTTTTGTCGCGTGATACCACAACGCTAGAGAGAATGTCGGAATTCCTGTTAGCTTCACGCATTGAACAGGGCGCTCTTAGGGTAGTAAACGTAGATAGGGAACGAAAGGTGCCGACCGTACTATTCTTGAAGGGGGGCGCTGAAGGGAGCTTCTGGCCGGATCATGATCGAGACGACACACCAAGTCAAGATCGTAACAGTCAATGAAAACGTTCTCACGCTCGAGGTCGACGGCAAGACAGTGTCCGCACGCTGGGAACAGCTTTCTCGTCGGCTTGCTGACGCGCCGCAGGTAGCACGAGAGTCAATCGAAATAAGCTCGGCCGGCTACGGATTACACTGGCCTCTCGTGGATGAGGACCTCTCAATCGACGGTATCCTTGCAGATTTCGCATAACGCCTACACAAGGCCTCGTTGCCGTTCCTACAGCGAGCGCTACGTAGACGAGGTGCGGGATGGGCAGCAAGTGTCGCAAGGGCGTTCAACGAGTTGAATCCGGTAGCACCCGGGAAGTGACCACCGGCAATTCCCGGCGTAGATAGAGCTCTATTGTCCGAGCACCGCTTCAAACCGCGCGACCCAGTCGAACTCGAGCTCCTTGCGGCGGTCCCGCATGTGCGCGCGAGCCCGGGCATAGGCGCCCGGGTCGCCGACGAGCCGGCCGATCGCTGCGGCAAGGGCCCGGGGATCCTCCGGCGGGACGAGGAGCTCGTCGCTGTCGAGGATCTCCCGGGAGCCGCCTGAGTCGGTTGCCACCGCAGGCGTTCCCGTGTGCAGGGCTTCGAGGAGAACGTTCGGGAAGCTGTCGTAGCGGGAAGGGAGGACGAGGAGGTCCGCACCGGCGATGCGAGCGACGGGCGCGGGATCGTAGCCGAGGAACGTCACGGCCGAGCCCTCTGTGCCGCCGAGGCCGAGGCGCCGGGCGTGGCGACGCAGCTCCGCCTCGAGCGGTCCCGTGCCGACGATCTCGAGGGTGAGCCCGGGGTGCTCGGCGTGCAACAGGGCGAAGGCCTCGAGGAGGACGTCGAGGCCCTTTCTGCGGTTGAGCGAGCCTACATACAGAAGCCGGGAGAGGTTCTCTGAGCGGTTTGCATCGCGCAGCCTCGGGTCGAACCAGGAGGCGTTGAGGCTGTTCGCAATGATAGGGGTGCGCGGCTCGGCCGCGCCCTTCGGATGCGCCTTCCGGGTCACCTCCGGATGCCGAGCGATGAATGCGTCGCGGTCACGAGCCGTTTGAAAGACGATGGCAGACGCGCTGCGGCAAGCCGCGCGCTCCCGGCATCGAAGGACAAGCTCCTCGGCCGGCCGCAGGAGAGCTGCGAGCAGGCGCGGTCCCCGGTGGGCACCGAAAGCCCTGAGCTCCGCGATCATGTCGCTTCGAAGCGCAACGACGAGGCGCGCATCGGCCCGGCGGGCAAGCCGTCTTGCAGCGGGCACGTG
>JBKHEN010000212.1:0-2824 GCA_046540795.1 Spirochaetaceae bacterium
GGAGGATACGATTCACGGGGACGGGAAGCTGGAGGACATTCACGCCCTACGTCGGGAGCTCATACGCCTGCGCAAGGTCATTTGGCCCCTGCGTACGGTGTTTGCCGCCCTGAAAACGGCGGAATCGGATCTGCTGGGCGAAGCATTGCGGCCCTTTCTGTTGGACCTCCATGACAACGGAATCGGGGTGCTCGAGACGTTCGAGGTGTTGCGTGATCATGTGGGGGCAGTGGTCGAGCTCTCCGCTTCACGACAAAACACCACCATGAACGAGATCATGAAGACCTTGACCATCGTGGCATCGGTGTTCATCCCCTTGACCTTCATCGCAGGTATCTACGGAATGAATTTCGTGCACATGCCGGAGTTGGAGTGGCGTTTCGGGTACCCCGGAGTGCTCGGGTTCATGGCCGTCGTGGCCGGATTCATGCTCGTGTTATTCCGCAGAAGACGGTGGCTGTAGTGTTTCCGGCAGAGACCGTGTCCTGTCTAAAAGCCCGGCTCACGGAATCCTTGCCGGGAATTGCCGCGCATCGGATCATGGCTCCTTTTGGACGGCGAGAGAGAAGCGCGGGCTCGGCTCCCGGCCATGCGCGCCGTGGCGCGGTTCTCGTCTTGCTGTACGAGGGGCCGCACGGGCTGCAGCTACCGCTCATCGTCCGCGCCGATGACGGCACCGCGCACGGCGGCCAGATAGGGTTACCGGGCGGCGGCTATGAAGAGGGAGATGTCTATCCCGAGGGTACGGCTCTGCGGGAGACCGAGGAGGAGATTCGTGTGGCTCCCGATACGGTCGAGCTCGTGGGATGCCTGAGCCCGTTGTACGTACCGGTAAGCAACTACTATATCGTTCCCGTGGTCGGAGGCTATCGCGGTGACCCGACGGCCTTTCGGGCAAACCCCGTAGAGGTGGAGCGCGTCGTCCGGGTCGGGTGCGATGACCTGGAGCGGGGACGTACCGCCGCCACCGTTGAGGCGCGGGGCCGTCCCATGCGGGTTCCGGCCTTCGTGGTAGACGGCATGGTCGTCTGGGGGGTCACCGCGATGATTATCAGCGAGCTAACGACGGTCCTTGCCGAGGCGTGTGGCGAGGCGGCCCTCCTCAGGCGCCGAACTTCTCCAGACGATTTGCGTTAGCCATGGCAATCGGCATCAGCGCGGATCCCGGAAGCCGCGGGCCCAACCCTCCGGTAATGCAGGCACGTTCGCCGAACGTGCTCACCTGATCCGGCCGTGCGTAGGCGGACCGGATGAGGGCCGGCACCGGTTGCCATCCGTGATTGGCCAGCGCCCAGGGAGTGGAGTGATCGCCGGTGACAACGAGCACGTCGGGGCCCATCTCGAGTAGCTTCGGAACGGCATGGTCGACATGCTCGATTGCCTCGACCTTGGCGTCGAAATCCCCGTCCTCGCCGGTCTTGTCCGGCTTCTTCACGTGAATGAAGAAGAAATCGAACTCCGTCCAGTGCGTGCGAAGCGCCTCGAATTTCGACTCCGGCTCGCTACCGCCCTCGAGTGCCGTCATGCCGAGCAAGCGCCCGAGCCCGCGGTACATCGGATAGTCGGCGATGCACGCTGCTCGAGTCCCGTATACCTCCTCGAAAGACGGCCATCCGGGGAGTCGGGCGAATCCACGCAAGAGCACCATGTTGGCCTTATCCTGCCCCCGGAGCACTTCCCGGGCCTTCTCCGCGAATTCCTTTGCCAGGCGCGCGGTTTTCTCCCCTTTAGAATCCTTTGGGCGGGGATCCAGGGGCTCGCGACCGGTGACCTGCGGATCGGTGTCGGCCACCGCGTCAGACAGGCCGTCGGCGCGGAAGACCGCGAGAAAGCGGTGTTCTTTTATGGTTCGCACCTCCACGGTTCCCTCCGAGAGCTCTATGTTCTTCAGATGTGCACAAAGCTCCTCGTTCTTTTCCGTGGATATGCGTCCGGCGCGACGATCGGTGACACGGCCCTCACCGTCCACTGTGCAGAAGTTGCCGCGACAGGCAACGTCGCCGGGCTGCATGTCGAAATCGATCCCCATGGCGGCCAGGACACCGCGCCCCACCTGGTAGTGCAGCGGGTCGTACCCGAACAGCGCGAGGTGCGCCGGGCCGCTCCCCGGCGTGATGCCCGGTCCGATCGGCTCATGGAGCCCGCAGATACTCTCTCCTGCCAGCCGGTCCAGGTTGGGAGTTTTCGCCGCCTCGAGCTCGGTCTTGCCGTCGCTCTCCCGCGGCAATCCGCCGAGGCCGTCCATCACCAGCAACACGACTTTGCTGTCGTTCTTTCTCGAAAGCGAACGAATCACGTCTAAATCCATGTAACTCTCCTTGTCTCCTTATCTTGGAACTTTCCTTGCAATTCTGGGCTTCATTCCGGAACCCTCGCGCTCCGAGCGCGCGCGGGGCAGCGACCCGGCTCGCTATAGTGAAAGCATCGTGGCCTGCAGTCTTCGCAAAGGACGATTTCCGACTCCCTGCCCGCGACGGTCTTTCGCACCCATCGCGGATCGGCCAGGATGGCCCGGCCGACGGCAATGAGATCGCAGATTCCTTCCTCGAGAGCGCCCTCTGCCTCCTCGGGCGTCTTGATCCCGCCGATGCCGATGACGGGAACGGCCACCCGCTCGCGAGCGGGCTTAGCCGGCTGTAGGAGCGCGTCGTAGGGCGAGTCGGGGTCGATCGGTGCGGGCGGTCCCCCGGCATGAGAAACGTGCAGGGCATCGAGCCCTTCCCGGGCGAGGAGCTCCGCCGCCCGTATGCCCTCTTCGAGTGCAAGGCCGTCGGGGGCGGCTTCTGCGACGCCCAGTCGGACCGAAAGCCGGCGGTCACGGCAC
>JBKHEN010000213.1:0-2763 GCA_046540795.1 Spirochaetaceae bacterium
TCCTTACGGGCCTGTGTGTTCTGTTGCTTCAAAAAACAGGCTTATTGATACTTCAGGCGGCCGAGGGTCTCCCGGTGGAGCCCGCAGGGATGCCACGACGGCTCACGGTGAGGTATGCTTAAGCGATGCCACCGCGCAGGCGGAGGAGCGCAGGGGAAGGAGCGATGCCGAGCATGAAGGCCGTCGTCACGACCGGCAACGGAGGCTACGAGAAACTCGAGTACAAGGACGTCCCGATTCCCGTCCCCGATGAGGGTGAGGTTCTGCACTGTGTTCTCGCGGCAGGGGTAAACAAGACGGAGATCAATACCCGTGTCGGCCGGTACTCGTGCACCGCGTGGGACGAGCCGGTGTTTGCGAACCTGATCGGCTACATAGAACGACACGAGATCAAACCGCTGTTGGCTCGCTCGTATCCGCTATCGCGGATAGCCGAGGCGCAGCGCGACTTGCTGAAGAAGGCGCACGTGGGGAAGTTTGTCCTTGTGCCCGAGGAGGACGGCCATGAAAGCAATGATCTGTAAGGAATGGGGCGGTCCCGAGGTGTTCACCTCGGCGGACCTCGAGATGCCGGAGCCGGGCCCGGGTCAGGTACGCATAAAGGTGTCGGCGACCAGTGTGAATCCGGTCGACACCAAGATACGCGCCGGGCGTATTGCGGCGGCACCGGACTTGCCGGCGGTGCTTCACGGCGATGTGGCGGGGATCGTCGATGCGGTTGGTCCGGGAGTCACCGACTTTGGCCTCGGGGACGCGGTCCACGGATGCGCGGGCGGGTTCAAGGGGCTGTCCGGCGCGCTCGCGGAGTACATGACCGCCGACGTGCGCGCCCTTGCGCGTAAGCCGGAGGGCATGAGTTTTCGCCAAGCGGCGGCTCTGCCGCTCGTGGGCATCACCGCCTGGCTGGCCCTCGTGGACCGGACGAGGGTGGCTCCCACCGATCACGTGCTCGTACACGCCGGCGCCGGGGGTGTCGGTCATATGGCGGTGGGAATTGCGAAAGCCCTCGGCGCACGGGTCACGACCACCGTGTCGGGGCAGGAGAAGGCCGCGGTGGCCCGGAGCATGGGAGCGGATGAGGTCATCTACTATCGCAAAGAGCGCGTAGAGGAGTACGTGGAACGGCTTACCGGCGGCCGCGGCTTCGACGTCGTTTTCGATACCGTCGGCGGTGAGAACGTCGAGAAGAGCTTGCGCACGACCCGCATAGGCGGCCGCATGGCCGGTATCGCCATGCGAACGACCGCAAATGTTGCAGCCATTCACGAGCGAAGTCTCACCGTATCCGGTGTCTTCATGGTGCTACCGCTCCTTACCGGAGAGGGGCTCGAGCATTTCCGGGACATCCTAACCACCCTCGACCGGTGGTACACAGAGGGACGGGTCGCACCCGTGGTGCATCCGGCGGAGTTCACCTTGGAGCAGGTCGGCGAGGCGCATCGGTTGCTCGAGCAAGGATCGGTGAGCGGAAAGATCGTTGTCGAGGTGCCCTAGGGCGTCCGGCTTCACGCTCGGAGGAAATAGTCGATGGAACAGATCGAGACCGGCATCGGCATACAAATCGTCGAATGGTTCCAGTCCTGGGGAAGCGTCGCCGCCTACGCGCTGGCGCCGCTTCACTATCTCGGGAGCGAGTTCGGCTATCTCATTGTGCTCCCGCTAATCTACTGGTGCGTGGACAAGAAAGCGGGTAAACGGCTTCTCATTCTCGTGCTCGGTACCGCGCTCATAAACGGCTGTTTCAAGCTGTGGCTTGCGCGACCACGACCTTTCGAGTTGGCGCCGGACCGCATCGACCCCTTCCATGCGGAGGAGAGCTACGGCATCCCGAGCGGGCACACAATGTTCGCGACCGTCTTCGGGGCCTGGGTGGCCGCAACGATAAGGCGCCGCTGGGTGAGCATCGTGTCGGTTCTAGCGATTCTGGCAATGGGCATCTCGCGGATGGTCCACGGGGTACACTTTCCACAGGACGTGCTTGCCGGGTGGCTTCTCGGTGCCGTGGTGGTCATTCTGTTTTTTCGCATCGAGCCTGCGGTTACCGGAATCCTGGCACGACTCAGCACCGGCGGTCAACTTTTTGTCGTTGCGGCCTTCGTTGCGGTGGCGTTTGCAGTGGCGATGGCAAGCGGCGATGATTTCGAAGCGCAAAAGTCGATCCTGTCGGTGACGGGCTCGCTGGCCGGCGGACTCATCGGCCTCATCACGGAAGAACGCATGTTCGGTTTTCAATCGACCGGGCGTATCGCCATTCGGGCGTTGCGGGGGCTGCTCGGCTTGTTTTTGGTCGGATCCGTCTACGCGGCGGTGTCCGCCGGTTACTATGCCGTCGCCGGTGAGTCCGCAGGCTTCGCCGCGGCGATCGGTTACGTCGTACGTTATGCGGTGGTTGGTTTCACAGCCACCTGGCTTGCACCGGCGGTCATCGTGTGGAGTGGGCTTGCTCCGGCCACGAGGGCGTTGGAAAGATAGGAATGATGAGCGGCGTCACAACGGCGAGGACGAAGCGACGACGTGCTCAGTCCTTGCGGGCGTATATGCTCACCGAACGCATGCGCTCCGCTATCCGGGCTGCATCCGCCTCTGAAATCCCCGCATCCGCGGCGAGCGGGCCGAGCTGTTCGCCCTCGAGGTAGCCTGTCTCCCGTTCAATGCGCACGTCCGAAAATCCGGCCCGCTCGAGCGCCGAGACGAACTCGTCCTTCTGCAGGGCGCCGGAGATGCAGCCGGTGAGAAGCGTCATGTTCTCGCGGAGCCCGGGAG
>JBKHEN010000214.1:0-2760 GCA_046540795.1 Spirochaetaceae bacterium
CGGCCGGCGGTCGAGTGTCTTTCCCCCGCCCTGTCGCGAAGCCCTTGCCGCCGCCGACCTCGACGAAGCCCGCCGTATCAACCGTGCCGTCCTCGGCCGCAGCATCGCAGCACAGACCTGGAACATAACCGCGAAGATCGCGGAGCTCGATCGGTTTCTTCAGGCGGGGTCGCTATCGGCGGGCTCGGCGCCGGAGCTCCGGGAGAGCCATCCGGAAGTCTGTTTCCGGGCGCTCGACGGCCGCAGGGCGATGGCCCACCGCAAGAGCACGCACGCCGGCCGGGAGGAGCGTCTATCGCTGTTGCGCGCCTATCTTCCGGAGGTGGATGCGCTTCTCACTGAGGTTCTTGCCGCGACGAGTCGCCGGCACGTGAGCGCCGACGACGTTCTCGACGCCGCCGTGCTCTTCGTTGCCGCCGAAGAGCGGGCGGGCAGGCCGGCCGCGCTCTCCGGAGAGCCGGCGTACGACCGTGCCGGTCTCCCGATGGAGATCGTCTACCCCGAGGGCGGGCTCTGAGCTATCGCCGCTCCACCGAGCCGAGTCCGTCGAGCCGCACGTCCTCGCGGGAGACGGGCCCCGCGTAGCGCAACGATCCGACCCCCTCGATGCGGCCGGTCAGCTCGACCGCCGGCCCACCGTCATCGTCACCGCTTAAGATACCCTCGAGGCTCGCACGAAGAGCGAGTGCGCCGACTGTGACGAGTATCAAAAGGGCCGCGAGGATCGCTGCCAGGATCTTAGTCGTTCGTTTCACGGTCTTCCTCCATGCAGTAGCGTTCGTAGAGCTTCGCGAGGTCCGCCGCGCTCATGCCGAGCAGCCGCATCGTGCGGAAGACCCGCGGAAGCTCTTCCTGTTCGAATCGGCGTCTTTTCGCGCTCGCGGTTGCCTCGAAGCCTCCGGGGGTGACGAAATAGCCGATTCCCCGCCGGTTCTCGATGATGCCCTCTTCGCCGAGCACGGTGTAGGCCCGGGTTACGGTGTTCGGGTTCACCTCCACCGACACTGCCATTTCCCGTATCGAGGGGATCCGGTCGCCGGGTTTCCAATGGCCTCTGAGAATCTGCTCGCAGACATAGTCCGAGATCTGTAGATAGATGGACTGTCCGCTATCGAACTGCATCGGAGACCTCCGCCTCGGTGAGCCGTAGCCAGGTGAGCAGCCACAACACCGGAGGGAGTACCCAGACGGCACCGATGCGAGCGATCCGAACGACCCGCGCGGCGGTAAGACCGAGCTCTCGAAGCTGTGCACTGACAGCGCCGGCGTCGCCGGCGAATCCGCTTTGCAGGTCCCGCACCAAGGGCGCGAGCGACGCGAGGCCGGTGGCCGCACCCACGAAGAACAGCAGGCTGAATACCGCGGCGACGGAGAGCACGGTCTTGAGGAAATGACGGCTGCGAAAGTAGGCCGCGCCGAAGAGGAACACGGATCCCACCACCACGTAAATCCGCAGAACCTGTGCCGCATCGATTTGCCGTGGATCGAAAAGGCCGAACGGCGCGTCGAAAACCAGCCGCGACACGCCGGTTAGCAGGAGAGAGAACACGAAGTAGCTTGCTGCGGCGGTCAGGGGATACACGATCATGCTGAGAATGAGCTTCTCCGCCAGCTTCTCCAGGTGCGAGGCGGGGAGCGTGAGATAGATATAACTGCGGTCGGCCCGGTGCATACCGGCGAAGCTCATGCTGATCGTTATGAAACCGACGAGGAGAAAGGTCGGAGGAAAATAGGCGCGATGATAGTCCGGACTCTGTGGGCTCATCGCGGTGATGGCTCCCAGGAGAAAGAGCGCAAGGAGAATTGCATACACCGTGCCGGCTGTGACGAGCACGGCCCGCCGGTGAGTTATCACGAACAGGCGAATTAAGCTGATGATACGTCGGGCTCCGGCACCGATCATGTGACCACCTCCTTTGTCGCTGCCGCGCGGACGCCCGCGGCGTTGGCCATTACCGCGTTGAAGAGCGCTTCGATGTCCACGGGCTGACCCTGTGAGGCTTGAGCCTCTACGACGGTGTAGCCGCCGAGGGTTTCCTCGCTGTAGAGCACGCCGCTGTCGGGGAGTTGCGGCACGACGCGGGTGCGCAGGCTCCGATCGATAGTTGCCATATCCGCCTGGAATACCAGACGGCCCTCGTCGATAATGGAGATCGGATCCATTACGGAAGCGAGGTCTCGTACCTGATGGGTCGAGATAACGAACGACCGGGTCTCACTCATATGGGTGACGAGGAGCTTCCGCAGTTGGCTCTTGCCCGGGATGTCCAAGGCATTGGTCGGCTCGTCGAACAGGACCAGCCGGGCCTGCGTGGCCAGCGCGAAGGCGACGAGGAACTTCTTCCGTTGACCGAAGGACATCGCCGCGAGGGAGCTATCCGCGGGAACCGAGAACTCGTTCAGGCACCCGTCGAGCACCGCGTGGTCGAAGCAGGGGTAGAACGGTGCGAAGGCGGCTACATACTGCCGGGCGCTGATGCTCGGAAGGTAGAACTCTTCGGGCACCACGAACAGATCCGCAAGCATCTCCGGGCGGCGAAGCCCCGCGGTGAAGCCGAAGACCTCCGCTCTGCCGGCATCGGGGAAGAGCATGCCGGCTATGAGCCGCAGCAGCGAGGTCTTTCCCGCCCCGTTTTTGCCGAGGAGCCCGTAGACGCCCCCGGGCTCGAGAGAGAAATCGAGCCCGTCGAACAACGGGGGCCGCGAGCCGTAGGAGAAGGATACGGATTCCAATTGAACCATGCCGGTCTCCTCCAGTGG
>JBKHEN010000215.1:0-2589 GCA_046540795.1 Spirochaetaceae bacterium
TCCGCCGCCCGCTCTATCTCTTCGGCGGTGGTGAACTTGCCCGTGGAGAACCGCACCGTTCCCCGCGCCCATTCGAGGGGTACTCCCAGGGCCTCGATGACCGGCGATATGGTCACCGAATCGGCGTGACAGGCTGAACCCGCGGAGGCGACAACCACCTCGGAAATCCTCTCGAGGAGCTCATTCGAGGCCACATTGCGGAAGGAGAGGTTCAGGGTGTTGGGAAGGCGCTCCTGGGGGTGTCCGTTGAGCCTGACCTCGCATGCCGCGGATATTCGTTCCTCGAGAAGGTCCCGAGCCCGGCGCATGGCCGCCGCGCTGTTTTCCAGGTTCTGTCCCGCAATCTCGCAGGCTGCCCCGAGCCCGACGATTTCGAGCACGTTTTCGGTTCCCGGACGCCGACCGCCTTCCTGCCCGCCGCCGTAGAGCAAGGGCGTGAGCTCAACGCCGCGACGTACGTAGAGGGCGCCGATCCCTTTTGGAGCGTAGAGCTTGTGCCCGGCAACGGTAAGGAGATCTACCCCAAGCGCCTCGACGTCCACCGGGATCTTGCCGAGGCTCTGTGCCGCATCGGTGTGTACGAGGGCGCCGTGCTCATGGGCAACGTCGGCGATTTCGGCAATCGGCTCTATGGTGCCGATCTCGTTGTTTGCGTGCACGATGCTTACGAGCACCGTGTTTGCCCGCATCGCCGCGCGCACGTCTGCCACCCGGACGCGACCGTGCGCATCGACGGGCAGGCGAGTGACCTCGAAGCCTTCGGATTCGAGCGCGTCGCAGGTGCGCGCAACCGCCGGATGCTCGATGGCCGAGGTTACTACGTGCGGCGCGGTTCCGCCGGGTGGCGCAGTACCGCTGGACGGCGAAGTACGGCCCGGCGGCGAGCCGGTCCGGGCGCTCAACAGCCCCCGCAGGGCGTTGTTGTCGAGATAGATCGGTCGGTTCTCGGTATCCACAGTCTTTGGCCTCTAAAAGACGATGACCTTGTCGGCCCAGACGGTCCACTCGGTGAGCTCGTCCATGCTGCTTCGGTGCGTCTTGTCGATGAGCTCCTCGTCGGTAATGCCCCGGGCGTCCATGCAGCTGCCGCACACGCCTACTTCCGCACCCTTGGCAACCACGCCCTTGGTCATTCGCTCGATGTTGTAAAAGCCGTTCGGGGTGGTCTGGCCGCGCTTTGCGCAAGAGGCGGCGTCCCCGATGTAGAAGAGCTTGACCTGCGAATCTTCCTGCTTCACGAGCTGTCCCGCGAGCCGGAGGGCATTGTAGCTCCGCTCAGTGCCGTAGGGCGGATCATTGAGAATGAACAGTGTCTTCATGTGTGACTCCTCTCGAGTGCGGCCCCTTGTCCTTTCCATTCCGTAACACCGACCGCCAGGCGGGCCGCGTGGTAGCCGTTTTGGGTCAGTGTTCGTACCGCCTGATATGAGAGCACGCAATACCGCCCGCGACAGTAGGCAAGAATCTCCTTGTCCCGGGAAAGCGTGTCGAGATGATTTTCGAGTTCCTCGAGGGGCGCGGACACCGCGCCGGGAACGTGACCGGAGTCGTACTCATCGCGGGGCCTGACGTCGAGCACCACGGCCTCGCCGGTTGCCACACGGCGGCGCAACTCCTCGTAGTCGAGCGCCTCGTCATGCGAGCCGGCGGCGATCTTGATGAGTGCGCATCGCACCTCCGATGACGCCTGTGCGGCCACATCGGAGACCGTGCTCCACAGCGAAAGCGCGGTATCGGTGGGCTCGTAGTACACGCGTCGGCCGTCCTTGGTGGCCGATACGAGCCGGGCCCGCTTCATCACCTGCAGATGGTGGGAGACCGTCGTTACCCCGGCGCCGAGCAACTGGGACAGAGTCTCGACGTTGCGCGGACGCTGGGCGATGAGATCGAGGATCTCGAGCCGGCGCGGGTCGGCGAGGGCTCCGAGGAGGCCTGCCACCTCGCTGAAAACCGTAGCCTTTATGTTCGATGACGCATCGCTGGGATTCATACGATATTCCAAAACATATTGGAACATAAACTGACCGTATAAGTCAAGTGTAGACATGCTGTGAAGCCCGGGTCTCTATCAGGATTAACATAAAGAAGTCTTCGGCTTATATATGTGTGAGTCATCTATATGCGTCAATGTGAGGTAACCGAGATGTGCCACTTCGACGAAACCAAAGACTCCCGGCCGGGTTTCTGCCCCCCCAATGCCGGAAGGATCCTGGGCTTTATCCAGCCATGGATACTGCTGCTGCTCTCCGAAGAGCCCACGCACGGATATCGCTTGCTTGTTGGACAAGCTGAATCTAAACGACGACACCCGAGGCGTGGACCCCGGCTTTCTCTATCGTACCCTGCGGCAGTTCGAGAAAGACGGCTTGGTCAGCTCTTCCTGGGACGTGAAAGGGGCGGGCCCGGCACGCCGTATCTACGAAATCACTGGTGATGGTAAAGACTACCTGAGTGCCTGGATCGACCACGTCCGGTCCACGAGAGAACAGCTGGGCCGGCTAATGGAAGCATATTCGGCCCGTTTCTCGTCATGAGGAGGCAGAAGAATGAATCTAACGACGATCGTGATAAACGCGCCGGCCGCCGGCG
>JBKHEN010000216.1:0-2553 GCA_046540795.1 Spirochaetaceae bacterium
CGCCCTGGCGAAGCATGGTCTTCACCCGCTCGCGGACGGTGTTTATGTCGCTCAAATCCATCGGCAGGATGACGTCCGTCGAGCCTTTGCCGAGCTTCTCGAGCTCGGCGATGTACGCTTCCGAGATGCGAAGCACAATCGCCTCTTGCCCGCCTTCCGCCTCGAGGGCGGCGGCAACGCGCTCGATGCTCTCGGCGGTCGCCTTGGCGAGGGCGCGAATCTCTGAGGCGCGACCCGATGCTTCGTTGACGCGCCGTTCCTTCTCGCCCTCGCTGCGGTTGACGGCCTCTTCCATCACACCGACGGAGTAGTTGATCTTCGACTCCATCTCGCCCTGGCTTCGCGCAACGGCGGCGCGCTTCTCCCGCTCGGCACGAACCTGGATCTCCATGGCGGTGAGAATGTCGTCGGGTACCGTGATGTTCTGGATCTCGTAACGGGTGATCTTGATGCCCCAGGGATCGGTTGCGTCGTCGACCGCCTGCATGATCTCGGCGTTGATACTTTCCCGCTCTTCGAAGGTTTTGTCGAGCTCGAGTTTGCCGATCACCGAACGCATCGTGGTTTGCGCAAGCTGCACGGTGGCGTAGGCGTAATCGGTAATGCCGTAGCTCGCCTTAACGGGGTCGACCACGCGGTAGTAGAGTACCCCGTC
This sequence comes from Spirochaetaceae bacterium, assembly GCA_046540795.1. GTDB lineage: Bacteria > Spirochaetota > Spirochaetia > DSM-27196 > PWMO01 > JAAAOH01. Next base: position 656 of record JBKHEN010000216.1, read on the forward strand.
GACATCGATTTTCACGTTATCCCAGGTGAAGCAGGGTTGGCTGGGCACGTCGAATGCATGCTCCTTGAGGCTGTGCTGATAGCGCACCCGGTCGATAAACGGCACCAACACGTGGAAGCCGGCATTGTAGGTGTGAACGTATTTTCCGAGCCGCTCCACCACCAGCGCGGTCTGCGCCGGGACGATACGAATACTTCTGAAGAGCCCGACCAGGATGATGAGACCCAGGATGCCTGCAACGATGATAATCGGAAGAAACGCCATCATACCGTGCCTCCTCGAGAGCCGGTGTCGGATCGGTTCTGCTCGTTGCCTGCGTTGCCGCCGGCGCGGCCGCCCTCACCGCCGGCTATCGAATCAATTGCCTCAGAGGGAGCGACACCGCCGGATTTCACAGCCTCCACGATAGAGCGGAGTCCGGCGAGTTCGTAGGGCAGGACGGAGGTCTTGGCGTTATCCATGATCTGACCCAACCGCGCCACGAATTGTTCGGCGATCTGTAGCGTCACCGCTTCCTGTCCGTGGGGTCTGGAGATGGCCTTTGCGACGTCGCCAACTCCGTCGGCGGTGGCCTGGGCGACGACCGTGATGGCTTCCGCCTTGCCGTCTGCTTCGTTGATCCGTTTGGTCTTCTCTCCCTTGCTGAGGTTTATCGCCTCCTCGCGCTCGCCCCGGCTGACGTTGATGCGGGCCTCCTTCTCGCCTTCGCTTTTCAGGATTTCCGCACGTCGCTCGCGCTCGGCGCGTACCTGCTGCTCCATGGCCTCGAGAACGGTGTCGGTAGGCGTGATATCGCGGATTTCGTATCGGGTTACCTTGATACCCCATGGCTCGGAGGCCTCGTCGATTGCCTTCACCACCGCATCGTTTATGCGCTCACGCTCGGAGAAGGTGTTATCCAGGCCGATCTTTCCGATTTCGCTCCGCATGGTGGTCTGGGCGAGCTGCGCGGTGGCGAAGCGGTAGTCCTCGATGCCGTAACTGGCCCGCTCCGGATCCTCCACCCGCAGATACAGGATTCCGTCCACCGAGACCTGCACGTTGTCCTGGGTAATGCATACCTGCGGAGCCACATCGATGACTTCCTCCTTGATGATGTGCTTGTAGGCAATGATCTGTACCACCGGTATGACGAGGTGGAATCCGGGACCGAGCGTGCGCTTGTACTTGCCGAACTGCTCCACCACCCATGCTTCCTGCTCGGGAACGATGCGGATCAGCTTGAAGAACACCACGAAGAAGAGGACCACCACTGCGAAGGTGATTGCGTATAACGCGACGATATTCATTTACACTCCTTGTACTACCTATCGGGGAACATGTCGTCCACCGAGCCCGGAGATCCCGACTGAAGCTCCTCATCCGCTGCGCCGAGGATCGACTTCGTCACTATGAGGGTCATTCCGTCCTGTTTGAGAATCTCAACGTGGTCGCCTTCTGCGAGCTCTTCGTTGTAGCTCACCGCCCGCCACGTCGTACCCTGAAACCGCACGCGTCCCGGCGTATCCGGATCTATAGCCTCGGTGACCACCGCCTTCTTGCCCGTGGCGGCGCTTTCTCGGGTGGAGCGATCGAAGATGGTGCCGCTGAAGGCGCTCTTGAACCGGCGGCGAAGCGCCATTAACGACAGTGCGGTGAGCGCGATCCAGCTGAGCAGTTGCAGGGGAATGCTTGCGCCGACGCCGGGAACCAGCGCCACGAGTCCCGCTGTCCCCAACGCCCCGATGCCGACGAAAAACATCACGAACTCGGGCACGACGAACTCACTCAGTATGGCGAGCAACCCCACTACCGACCAGACCACGACAGTCATGCTCCACTTTACGTCCGACTCCCGCCGGCGGTCAAGGAGTATCGGCATCGCGGTGTTAGACAGTGCTCAACGCCGTTCGGAGCAC
>JBKHEN010000217.1:0-2514 GCA_046540795.1 Spirochaetaceae bacterium
ACCTCCCTGCTTACCGAGCTCCTTGCCTACAACCTCGAACGAAATCGCTGAAACGACGGTCTGCGATATCCGGCGGCTCCGCGCAGACTCTCTCAGGGTGTGGGATTCGGCACGCGTGCGAGCAGGAGGCGATGGATTCGCACTTCCCCGGTCAGCTCCGGATGGAAGGTGGCGGCGACGATATTGCCCTGCCGTACGACGACGGGGCTCTCTTCGAAACGTGCAATCACCTCGACGTTGTTGTCGACCCACGTAATCAACGGCGCCCTGATGAATACACCCCGAAGCGGCGCCTCCTCATCGCTTCCCGCCAATTCCCGCGCCGGCGTTAGGTTCGCCTCGAAGCTTTCGATTTGGCGCCCGTAGGCGTTGCGGCGTATCTCAATGTCGAGGAGGCCGAGCCGCGGCTGATCGCTGCCCACGATGTCTCGAGCCAGGAGTATGGCGCCCGCGCAGGTGCCGAGGATCGGTAGACCCGCCCCCGCACGCTCGCGTATGCGCTCGAGCAGGCCGAAGCGCTCGCAAAGCATGCCGATGGTCGTGCTCTCTCCACCGGGAATGATCAGAGCCCCTATGCCGTCGAGGTGGTCCGGAGAGCGAACAGGCACCGCCTCCCGTCCCATGGACGCGACGAGATCCATGTGCTTTCCGAAGTCGCCCTGGAAGGCGAGAACCCCTATCGGAGCGTCCATCACCACCCGCGCGCGGCGATCCGTTCGGCCTCTTCCATCCCGCCGACGCTCGTCCCGCTCATCGCTGCACCGAGGTTGTTCGATATCTCGGCGAGCTTCGGAGGATCGTCATAGTGCGCGACCGCGTCGACAATGGCACGCGCCCGGCGTGCCGGATTATCCGACTTGAAGATGCCGGAGCCCACGAACACCGCTTCGGCCCCGAGCTGCATCATGAGGGCGGCGTCCGCAGGCGTTGCGACACCACCTGCGGAGAAATTCGGTACCGGAAGCTTTCCCGTTCGTGCAACCTCTACGACCAGATCGTACGGTGCCCCCAAGCTCTTCGCCTCGCTCATCAGCTCTTCTTCGGGCAACCCTTGAAGACGCCGAATACCGTCGAGCACGGTACGCAGATGCCGGACGGCCTCCACTACGTCGCCGGTGCCGGCCTCTCCCTTGGTCCGGATCATTGCCGCCCCCTCTCCGATGCGCCGCAGCGCTTCGCCGAGATCGCGGCAGCCGCATACAAAGGGGACTCGAAACCCTTCCTTACGAACGTGGTACTGCTCGTCGGCCGGGGTGAGGACCTCACTCTCATCGATGAAATCGACACCTAAGGCCTGGAGAATCTGCGCTTCCACGAAATGCCCGATGCGGCACTTTGCCATGACGGGAATGGAGACGGCATCCTGGATCTCTCGGATCTTTGCCGGATCCGACATGCGGGCGACTCCGCCGGTTGCGCGGATGTCGGCGGGCACGCGTTCGAGTGCCATGACCGCCTGAGCGCCGGCCTCCGCCGCTATTGATGCCTGCTCGGCGTCGGTTACGTCCATGATGACCCCGCCCTTCAACATCTCCGCAAGACCGACCTTGGTCCGCCATGTCGACTTCTGTCGCTGTGACCACAACTCTTCACTCATATCTCAACGCCTTCAGTACGGATTTTCTGAGGAAGTCCTCGATGCGGGCTTCTTCTATAAAGATATCCCGAGGGGCTGCGGCGGGTCAATGCTCGCGTCGGGGGGGGGCGTTTTCTGTTAACGGGCGGGGACTTATCTGCTATCATCGTAGGCATGGGTATAGAGGAAAACGTCCGAGAGGTCCGTGAAAGTATCACGGAGGCTTGCATCCGGGCCGGTCGAGATCCGCAGGAGGTAACCCTCATGGGGGTCACCAAGAATCACGGCCCGGAAGTCGTGCGTGCCGGGTACGAGGCCGGGTTGCGGTGTTTCGGGGAGAACAGAGTTCAGGAAGCGGCCGAAAAGTACACACAGCGACCCGAAGATCTCGATCTACATCTGGTCGGCCATTTGCAGCGCAACAAGGCAAGGGCGGCCTGCGAGTTGTTTTCAACGGTCCAGTCGATTGACCGGCTGGAAACGGCGGAAGCTCTGGAGAAGCATTGCGCGGCCGGGGAAGTGAGTATGCGGGTGCTCCTCGAGGTCAACACGTCGGCGGAAGAGACGAAGTACGGAGTCCGTGGAGAGGATTCCCTCCGCGAGCTGCTCGAGGGTATTCTACCTTTGGAGCACGTGCACCCGGTAGGTCTCATGACCCTGGCTCCGTTCACGGAAGAGGAGCACCCGATTCGTCGCAGCTTCCGCGAGCTGCGCAGACTTTTCATGCAGCTGCGATCGGGGTATCCGGACCTCGATTTCTCCGTGTTGTCGATGGGCATGAGCAATGATTACCTCATTGCCGTGGAGGAAGGTACTACGATGGTACGACTGGGGACGCGGTTGTTCGGAGAGCGGCGGCGGTGATATCCCGGGGTACCACGCCGCGGGCCGCGCCGCGATTCCGGCGGGCCGCGCCGCGATTCCGGCGAATCGCGGCC